>JAEOSL010000005.1 GCA_016840385.1 Candidatus Thorarchaeota archaeon
GGTAGTTATCAAACTGACAGTCCAAAATACCGAGCTATTACTCAAGCCACCTTCATCGAACTATGGAACCGTGGACTGATTCATAGTGATTACCGCCCAAATAATTGGTGTTTTGAATGTGGGACTACAATAGCTGATGCTGAAGTAGAATACGCTGAACGCAATACTACACTCAACTACATTTACTTTGAAGTAGATGGAATGGACCCAATCAAGATTGCAACAACACGTCCAGAGCTTCTTTGTGCCTGTGGTGCTGTATTTATACATCCCGACGATGAACGTTACAAGGGATATGGTGGAAAAACTGCAAAGATCCCTATCTTTGGATTCGATGTACCAATTATCGAAAGCAAGACTGCACAGATGGAGTTTGGTACAGGTGCGTTGATGATATGTAGCTATGGCGATATGGGTGACGTAATGGCATTCCGTGATTATGCTTTGACTCCTATTCAAGCAATATCTCCAGATGGCACAATGACAGAATCTGCAGGTGAGTATGCAGGAATGAAGGTCGCTGATGCAAAGAAAGCAGTAACAAAGGACTTGAAGGATAAAGGAGCGCTCTATAACCAAGAAGAATCATTACAGAGGATCCCTCTTTGCTGGAGAAGTAAAACGCCTATTGAATTTCTAGCAATGGATGAGTACTACCTCAAACAGATCGATTTCTTAGACGAACTCATGAAAATAGCAAAGGAAACAACTATTTTCCCTGATCACAATCGACAAATTCTCATAGACTGGATTAATCGAGTAACGGTTGATTGGCCTATTAGTAGGAGACGCTACTATGGAACTGAAATCCCCATCTGGTATTGTAATTCCTGTACTGAGCCAGTTGTCCCTGATAATAAAGAGATAAAATATTACCAGCCATGGAGAGAAGATCCGCCCTTCAAGAAATGTCCAAAGTGTGGTGCGCAAGATGGTTTCAAAGGTGAAGAACGTACTTTTGATACTTGGATGGACTCATCAATTAGTGGACTTCAGATTATTGGCTATATGAGAGATGAGAAGTTATTCAAGAAAGCATTTGGTTCCGTCATGAGACCTCATGCAAAGGATATCGTAAGGACATGGCTTTACTATTCTTTACTTCGAACCCTTCAGTTAACAAACAAACCCGCATTCATTGAGATATGGATTTCTGGAATGGTGATGGATGAAGATGGTCGACCAATGAGCAAGTCATTAGGCAATTCGCCAGATCCAGGTCCTATTATCGATAAATATGGTGTTGATGCACTTCGTTTCTTTGGAGTTCTTGAAGCCGGACTCGGGAGTGATATTAGATTCTCGGAAGACCGTTTAGCTGGAGTATCCAAATTTATGACTAAGATTTGGAATGTAGCCCGATTCATCTCGATGTTCCCACAACAAAAAGACCTTGATATCACGAATTTAACAGAAGTGGACAAGTGGGTTTTAGCTGAGTTGAACCAGCTTGTGGAACGAATCATTCCTGAATGTGATACACTTGACTTTCACAAACCAGCTGTCGAAATTCGTAGTTTCACTTGGAATCTTTTTGCTGACCATATCCTTGAGATGCTTAAAGGACGTGCATTCAATTCTGCAGGTACATTCAATGAAACTGAGCAGAAATCAGCTTGGCTTGTACTACACACAGCTTTAGAGACATTGCTTCGGACGATGGCTCCAATAACCCCCTTTGTGACAGACAGTATCTACAGACAGCTTTACAATCCCAAAGGCATTCATACAGAATTGTATCCAACTCCAAACAAAAGATGGGTATCTAAATTAGTTGATCACACAGATCTCTTGCTTAGAACCAATAGCGGTTTTTGGAAATTCAAGCGTGAAATAGGTCAATCTTTGCGTGAAGGTCTTCCTGAGGCTTCTGTTTCTAAAGAGTTGGAACCATGGGGTAAGGATCTACAGGCAATGCATGGCATAGAAGTTCTACACTTCGCTAAACCAGAAACAGATGGTTTTGTTGAAGTAGTCCTTCCTGAATCTGAGGATGTTATTTACATCCGGGCTCCAGAGTCCAAGGAGTAGATAATACTCCTTTGGATTCCGTGTGCTTGGGGCTATCCAATCACAACATTGTTCTCGTGTTCTGTAGCACATTTCATGCTGTTTGAAACTAAGCAATACTTTCCTGCTAATTCCAATGCACGTTCTGCTTTGTGCGTGAAGTCTTCAGATTCCACTGCAACTGTGGCCTTAATCAAAATCTTCGTGAATTGGAAACCTTTCTCAACTCTTTCAAGAGTTCCTTTCGCTTCGCATGAGAATGATTTGAAGTCAATTCGCATCTTTTTCGTGAACGTGATGAACGTAGTCATGAAACATGATGCAGCGGCTGAAGCAAAAAGGTCCTCTGGTGATATGATTCCTTCATGGCCATCAAACTCAGGCGGTGTCGCAACTTCGACAACAGGTTTTCCCTCAACAAACATGTTCCCTATACGGTCGTGTGCCCAATCAACTCTAACAACGTACTCATGTGACTCATCGCTCAAAATTCTTCACCAATTACAGTTCCTATTCAATTACAGGAAAAGCATTTTGGTCACATCGTTTCATCGACTAAAATGATATTCTCATGAGTTGTTGGGCATTTCATGCTATTTGAAATAAAACAATACTTAGCGCCAAGCTCCAATGCTCTTTCCATCTTTTTCCTAATGTCTTCAGAACTAATTACAACTGTAGCTTTAGAATGAATCTTTGTCACCTCGAAGCTTCTTTCAACCTGTTCTAAGGTGCCAACTGATTCCACTTCGAATGATTTGAAGTCAATTCTCATTTTTTGGGTGAAGTGAACAAATGAATTCATGAAACATACTGAACCTGCGGCCACAAACAGTTCTTCTGGTGTGTACATTCTAGAAATATCCTCTTGATCTGGGGGAATTCCTGTTCGAATAGTGGGTAATCCCCTGACATCAACATCACCTGATTTACCACCTGTCCATCGGACATTTACACTATATTGCTTTGGATCTTCACTCATCAACATCACATCTTCTGGGTGTTACACATTTGATTACAAATGACTTCTGAAATAGCATCAATTTTTCGTTGCTTTGATTACAATAAAGAACGGAATGCGGTTCTCACGTTCAAAGAAACCATCTCCATCAACCGGCAATGGTTCTTCTACCTTAGTTACCTGAAACCCTGCCGATAGTACTGCATTCATGTAAGTAGATAATGTACGGTGGAAGAATGTGATTTCTTCAGGGAAATTCTCTCCTTTTCGCGTCTTCCAAAACCGCTGGTAATCTTTCTCATCGAAGTAATTATCCATCTTGAAAAACAATCCTTTTCTTCTTCTTGTTTCGGGGTCTTTATCGCCCATCTCCCACGCTCCTGGCCCATAGAAATTGAACGCAGGGTGTACAATTGAGATAACAAGAGTGCCTTCTGGAACGAGTACTCTATTGAACTCTGATAGAGCCTCTTTGAAACATGGAACATTCAGGATGACTAAGTTACATAATACGATATCAAAGGATTCGTCAGCTATGGAGTCCAAATGACAGATGTCGCCCACCTTGTAATCGAGCAGTAAATCTTCCGGACTTTTATCCCTGGCAATTTCAACTAAGTTCTTTGAGATATCCACTCCAGTTACGTCTGCACCCCTACTAGCATAGTATCTTGTTAGATATCCCTCTCCACAACCAGCATCTAGAACTCGCTTTCCCTTGACATCACCCAAGAGATTTTCGACGCAGGGATTCAGTATCATTTTGTGATGAGGAGTTCCCTCGTCTGCAACTAAATCCGCGAATGCTTGAGCATTATTTTCCCACTGCTCGCTAATTCTATCTGCCATAGAGAAGAGTCGACATACGTACATCTGAGTCTTTCGTTTAACTAAATCCGATCCCAGACCTTGTGTACTCTCTTACTGGTTTCCTCAATGACAGGTTGCATCGGGCCTTCAGGAGCTAGACCTAACTCTACTCCCATTTTCATAACTGATGTGTGCGAAACAAAGACCTTGCCATCTTCCTCAGACACAATGAAACTACATGGCATGACAAACGCCATATTCATTGAAACATCCATTGCCATCTTTGCTAGCTGTGCTGAGCATGCAAGTATGAAAGTTATCCTTGGATAGTCATCAATGTTCAACTTCTTCATGAACATATCATGCATACCTTTTGTCAGCAATATGGTGAAGCCCTCTTCTTCAGATAGGCGTTCCACTTTTTTCACTGCATCTTCAAAGCTCATCTGAACTTCTTTACGTAAAATATCGACCATGAATTTACATAATTGTCTATAGTTAAATGCGTTAGGATTGGTACTTTCCTTTAAGATTAGTAATTTTCTTCAATCTCAAATCTTTCCTATTACAAAATCTCCTGTGTCTATTACCAGTTCTTCGTTTAGCTCCTGCGTTGTCCCAAGTACAAGCGTTACGTCAGAGAACTTGCATGGAAGCGGAATATCACGCAGGAAGTCTTTCCCATCCATCAACTGATAATGCAAGTGGGAGTATGTTGTGGCAGCTCCAGAGAACCCGATTCTTGCCATGGGTTGTCCACGTTCGATTTGATCACCGATATCAACTTCAACACTGCCTTTCATCAGGTGAAAAAGATGGCTAAACTCTTTGTTGTTGTGCTTGATGACGATGTAGTTGCCTGCTATTTCTTCTACTTGGTTTCTCTCTATTGCACTATCCATGCGGAATGGGCTCTCGTATAGATCTTCAAGTTGGTTCGCAACCTCCACTATCACTCCGTCTGCAGGAGCATAGACCATTGCACCGTGAGTATGAAACTTGGACACGTCATCAAAGTGAAAATCATAGTTCGTTTCACCATCACCTGAATCAAGTGTTCTGGTGTTTCCGTCGGGCCCCAATAATGTGAAATCAACAGCATACCGACTGAAGTTAGAGGAAAAACTCCCATTAGTGACATTTCTGACAATGGACATTGCGAATCTTCGATGATGAGAATAAAAATCATGACCATCAAGAACGGTGAGTAATCCTTTCATAGGGAGGGTGAGTCTGACTTTCTGTTTGTAAAAAACAGGTTTGACAATTATATTTCCGTAATAGTATTCTTTCTTGGTTTCAGGCTCATAAAACGTGAACATATATCGAAGATGATCTATCGGAAACTCCTTGGGGAAGCTATAGAATGGATTAAAGACGTCAAGTAGTTCTTGACCTTCAATCTTGAATTTTCCGATTGTGTGAATGCTTGGTGTTCCTACTCCATTGTGATTCAGATGCCTAAATGTGAATAGGTTACCTTCAGCGTCATAGGCTGCGACCTTAATGAATCGAATTACTAGTTTCTTCTCGGTTAGTCCCTGTATCAGAAAATCGAAGTTTAGATTGAGCGAATCGCGTGCCTCCTCAAAATAGACGGTTTCCGGTTCAATTGTGATGGAAACTACTTCTTCTTCAGAATTATGATCCGAAAGAAACCCTCTCAACATCGGTCGTGCAATGGATGGTTTATCTGTCATAGTGAGAATAACCTCTCATATGACCATTCTTAGAAATCTCTTAAAAGAAGTGGTGGACCGGGCGAGGCTCGAATTCGCGCCTTGTGGCTATTATGTCCACAAAGTCTCGCGACCTCTTGATTGCGAACCAAGCGATCTACCAGCTGATCTACCGGCCCATGCTAGATTCTTTAGCACATATGCATTTCTTAAAATCTTGTCTGCATTACATGAAACAAAACTAGACATCTATTCCGAAAGCAAGCGAGAATCTTTCAATTTTGACATATTCTCTCAGGAACTCTCTCCCTTTGTCAGTGAGGAGATACGTACGATTGTCTCCGTCTTGTAACTCCGTAACGAGTTCTTTCCGTAGGAGCTCATCAATATATTGTGTCAATCTGTCATGGGATAAATTGGCTGCGTAGAGGATTTTTGTAGGGCCTGCTCCTATCTCACCTTCTCCTTGTATGGAGCGCATCATATCTGCAAGGATGCGTACCTTTGAGCGGTAGGTGCGTTTCCTACTCATCCTTTCCGGCCTGCCTTAACATGACCAAGAACGCGATTAAACCTAAGAACTGGAACACTTGACTCAGCAGGTACACAAAATAACTGCTTGTGACTTCCTGAACGTATATTCCACTGATATGACCAAGTAACAGTAGCACGAATCCTAACAGAACGAAGAATGCATATCGATTTCTGACAGATGCATAGTTCACTAATGTTTGGATGACGATTATTAACAGAATGATGATTGCTATCATTTCAAGAGAGGGCGATATTAGGAATGGAAGTGCCATTAACATCATTACTTCCATCTGAGGTCTTTGTGGTCGTCTACCTGGATGTGTAGCATATACAAAAACCGCATATGCCATAATTTTCAATACGCCATATGCAACAATTACAACTTCCATTAGCGAGGTTGCTTCTGGAGTCATCTCTCCCATTCCTGGATATAGAACAAAGAAATACAGCGTGCCAATAACTCGACTGAACATGCTTGCTGACAGAACCATGAATCCAGTTGATAAGTCTGAAAGTTTTTTCTGACCTGTCAATCGAAATGCAGTATTGGCATAGTGCGAAATCACCATCGCAATGATGCCGGCAAGTATTTCCAAAAGAAGGTCTATTCTGATGATGGTTATTACTTGCTCCTGCATAGATCCACGCCTGTCCTAAGCTAATCGTATCTTGTATTGATATCCAATGTACAATATTCCTTTTGGCTGATTTGGTGATGAACTAACAATACGGTAATCCAATCTTTCCTTTTGTTATTAAAACTCGAATGGATGATTCATCTAGTTGATTGATTCTTTCTACCTATATAGCAAAACTCCCTCTGAAATTATGAGTCAAATGAAGCATGTCATAAAACTAGCATCAGCTGTAACCGCCTTTTCGGTTCTCCTCCTCTGTGTGATCTCAACGATTACAATTTCAGCGGATACAGCTGGTGTCCTGTTGTCGACTCATGCTTTGAGCTCTAACAAGATGGAAGAGACCCAATAACTGCGAGTAGACGATGAATCCATCGCTACTAATTGAATGGCGAGGTCCCCTCCTCGCCCTTCCATCACCTTCTTCAATCCTTATTATCCGATTTTTCAATTAGTGCTTCGACCTTAGAAAGTCGGTCTTTGAGGTCTCTATTCTCTTTTTCAATCTCTTCAACACTTTTCCTGATTGAGTCGATCTCCTGGGATTCCTTCTTCTTGCTCAATGCTCTGACTGACTCTCTTGCATAGCGAACGATAGTTGATTCAACTTCCCCTTCTGCAATCTTTGAGAGTGCAGGGATTAACGAAGCATCACCATATGCTTTTGCTGCTATGATGGATGACAATCTTACTCGATACGAGTTATCTCGTAACAACTTCTCAAGGAGGTCTTTAATTTCAGGCCGTTCTTTCTTGTACCTCTTTCCCAATTTAGCTAAAAGACTTGGAACGGACCTTCGGATAGAATCATCATGCCCGAACTCGATATATTCCTTGATAATATCAATTGCATCTTCTTTCTCAGTGGCTGCTAAACCTGCAAGATATCCTCTGATTACAATCTCTGTCCAGCTGGAATATGCATCTTTGAGTCCGTTCTTGAGAACTTCTACTGCTCGTTTGTGCTTTGTTTTTCCCAAAGATGCTGCTGCAGCAGATACTACAAAATATGAATCAGTATCTTTCGCGAGCTTCTCTAGTGCTTCAAAAGCTCTATCATTCTCATAGAAATCACCAAGTGCTCGAGCAACTGAGGTTCGAGCTCGGGAACTCTCAATTTCTAATCCCTTAAGGAGTTCATCTAGTGCTGATTCGCTTTTTACACTGCCAATTGCTTTCGCAATTTCAGCTTGAACTCCCCAGAACTTGTCTTTGACCAGAGCTTCACCTAGTGCTTCAAGTGCCGTAGGTGTGACCTTCTTATTCAGTGCTTGAGCGGCCTTTATCCTCTGCATGATATTTGTCCCGTTGTGAAGTTGATCAATCCACATTGGTTCGGGTTTTATGGTTTCCAAATCCATGAGTACCGTATAATCGGGGTCGATGACTATCTGCTTGGGTTTCTTTGTTACTGAATAATAGAAACTGTGTATTCGTTCAGACACCTGCATCGTGAATCTAGTTCTATCTCCATCGTCTGCCACAAACTCAACCGTCAGTGGAAATCTGAAAACCTTTGGAGTCATCGCATCATCATGTTTCTGAGTTTGCTCAATCTTAACCAGAGCATGTCCTGACTTCTCATCATGAGAGCATGTGATTTTGCATTCAGGGTATCCTGCTTTGTATAACCACTGCTCAAAGAACCAACCAAAGTCTTCTCCGGTCATCTCTGTGAAAAGAGCTTCAAAGTCGTGAGTATAAGGTGACTTGTGAGCGAAACGGGTCATCCATTCACCTAGGATTTGCCACCAACGATCCTCACCTACTAGGTGTTTTAGCATGTAGTATCTCCAAGCAGCTCCTGGATAGAGATGAGCATCGAAAACATCTGTTCCTCGTTCCCACTCGTTTTGAACAATGGATCGTCTGTATCGATTTTTATCCTCGTTGAAATAGGAGGTTTGTTTTCCGTATTGTTCATAGAGATATTCATCAAATCCCTTATCATGCAGTTTCCACTCATTCTGCATTTGGGTACCCCAACCTTCGTTGAGCCAACCATGTGACCAGGTTCTGCATGTAACTAGGTCGCCTCCCCACATATGAGAAAGTTCGTGGGCGACCAATCCGTCAGATTCGTAGTCCTTGTGCGCTTTTTCATCATGAAGAGTTACATCAGTTTGAGTAGTCGCACTTGTATTCTCCATCCCACCTATCATAAAGTCAGCAGCAGTGATTTGTGCATACTTTGCCCATGGGAATTTGACACCAAGCTTCTCTTCGAAGAACTTAATCATTTGGGGAGTCTTCCCGAAAGAACGGTATACTGTATCTTTGTCCCATTTTTTATGAGCATAGTAACTAACTTCCAAACCGTCAAGATCTTCTTTGTACTCTACATATTCAGAAGCAGCCATCGTCATCAAGTACGCTGGAATGGGTAATTCCTGCACCCAGTGAAATGTTTCTGTCCCATCATCATTCTTCGTACGTTCTTTCAGAAAACCGTTACTCATAGCAAAATAGCCATCAGGAACAGTGAGGATAGTTGTCACAGGAAATTTGTGACTTGGATTATCGTAAACGGGGACCGCATAACGAGCATAATCATCTTGCATTTGAGTCCAAAAACTTGATTCGATATCTGGAAATTCTGGACACGGATTAGTGAACCAGAAACCTCCCCTAGGTTTCTCAATGGTATAAGTGAAGGTTAATTCCTCAACATCACCTTCCATTATTGCTTCCTTGAGAAAAACAGTCATAGACTCCTCTTCTGGTCGGGTATCAAAATCTAACTCTTCATCATTGGAATTTCGTATTCCGGTGATATTCAATTCAGCAGCATGCAAAAAGATCTTTGATAGCTTGGGAACAATTGATTTGATTTTTAGTTTGGAAATCGCATCGACCTGCTCCTTCTTTATATCGAATCTCATATCAATGGTCAGCAACTCGATGTTGTAATGGCGTGTGGGTGTCCATTGGGGTCGTGCTGTTGGAAAAGTAAATGCTTCTCTTTCTGCAGCATACCTGCTCTCAGATTCGATAAGTTCGCCTTGTAATAATGAATCTAGATAATCGTGAAAATCTGTCAATTAATGTCCTCCAAAATATACTGGGGATTTACGAGTTTTGAAGGCAAAGTTGTTGAATAACCTTTGCGAAATAGCAACTATTGACTTTCATCAGAATATTCAATCGAATTATTTCTTTTTCTTATCTACTCGCTTCTGTAATTCTGTCCGAAGATGTTTTGAATCCTCTCTTACTGCAATTTCTACATCCCCATCTACCTTAGTTTGAATGATGGGTTTGAGCTCAAGATCAATCTCATAACCGATAGCATTTCTTTCTAGCTTGTGGGCAACTTTCATGGTTGTGCCTGAACCTAGGAACGGGTCCAGAACAGTTTCTCCGTGATACGAGAATAATGTGATGAGCCTATATGCAATTTCATCAGGAAATGCGGCAATGCCTTTCTCCAATCGACCATTTACTGGTAAGACATTAGTGATGTTCCATACACTAAGATACCATTTTTTCTTCTGATACTCTTCTATGCTGATTTTGGATTTCTCTCTGACATCTTGAGATATTGACTTGTAATCAAATTCACCATTCTGAAATAATAGAATTGACTCTTGTAGATTATCTGGATAGAAATACATGGGATAGGGATGTTGTATGAGTACTCCACTTCTTCGACTGATTCTGATGTATCCCTCTGGTTTGACCCAAACAATTCTCTCTCTGTATTTGAAACCCGCTTCGACAAAAATTCTTGTAATGTCAGCGACCACTGGATACTTTCTCTTGTCGATCAGAGTGTCATCAATAACAAATGCTGCAATTCTCCCCTCTTGAAGAACACGTTTCAATTCTCTTGCTACATCTCTAAGTAGGTCCAAGTAAATCTCATAGCTTTCAAACAGACCCGGATAGTCGAATGGCGCGTTGTAATACGGGGGTGAAGTCACAACAAGATGAACACTATCATCTGCAACTTCTTTCATGTCACTGCAGTTTCCGAAAATCACCTTGTTTAGAGTCGAATTTTCCTCTTTCTTTTCTGTCATGACTGGAGCTCTTACATGTACGGGGATATATGAATTATAGCGTTTGAAAAAGGCGGTTTTAGAGCCTAACGTAGCACTTATTACATAAAAGGCCAATTAGATATATTGTACCCCTTCGAAAAGGTTTTTAACCGACTTCATAGGGGAAACATTACTTCGCATCCTAACGGTGTCAGGCTGGATGCTGTAGGCAATAGCCTAGCGATGATAGCCCGTGATTTCCAGATGCGAGGACAAAATGCGGACGTGAGATAGACTGGAGCTAAGTTCCAGAATACCCTCGTGTCTAAGATATGCTTAACAGTGTGCAGGTGCATTTGGGTAAGAACACTCCTTCTATCCCCGTTTGTCGCCTGTACTTCACAAGTTTATACAAATCATCGTGTGCTTTAGAAAGTTATACACAGGAACTGCGCAACTACTCCAGTTCGACCTTGCCGGTCGTGTATGATTAGATCAACTCTAGTTGATCCTGCTAGAGGACACTGCTATCGGTTTGGGGATAAGACATGCAAGTGGAACGGGCTCGCATCCGAGTCCGTCGCGAACGGCTCAGTAGTGTCGTTAACCCACCCTGTAGAGGTGGACAACGCCGGGAAACTGGCGGTAATCCACCGTAGGAGCATTGTTCTGGAAATGATTTTGCTCTCATAAGGAGCCCAAGGTATGTTGGGATTTCCGCTATAGGACGGGACGGCACCGGATCATACTTGTAAGTGGGGTAATTGCCCACTTAGGTTATGACCCGAACGGGCGATGTAAG
This sequence comes from Candidatus Thorarchaeota archaeon, assembly GCA_016840385.1. Next base: position 11,418 of record JAEOSL010000005.1, read on the forward strand.
TCGTGGCCCGGAGAAGGGCACTGAGACAAGGGCCCTAGCCCCACGGGGTGCAGCAGTTACGAAACCTCACCAATATGCGCAAGCATGAGTGGGCCAAACCGAGTGATGGGGGATAACTCCATCTGTGGCGAAACCGTAGTAAGGTTCGCTAGAAAGGAGAGGGCAAGGCTGGTGCCAGCCGCCGCGGTAAAACCAGCTCTTCGAGTGGTGTCCATGATTATTGAGCTTAAAGCGTTCGTAGCCTGTTTTGTAGGTCCCTGCTTAAATCCGGTCGCCTAACGGTCGGTCTGGTAGGGATACCGCATTACTTGGGGACGGGAGACGACAACGGTATTCCGGAGGTAAGGGTGAAATCTAATGATCTTCGGAGGACCACCAGTGGCGAAGGCGGTTGTCGAGAACGTGCCCGACGGTGAGGGACGAAACCCAGGGGAGCAAATCGGATTAGATACCCGAGTAGTCCTGGGCGTAAACGATGCCCGTTAAGTGTTGCATTGGCCACGAGCCACTGCAGTGCTGCAGCGAAAGCGATAAACGGGCCGCTTGGGAAGTACGGTCGCAAGACTGAAACTTAAAGGAATTGGCGGGGGAGCACCACAAGGGGTGGAGCTTGCGGTTTAATTGGACTCAACGCCGGAAAACTTACCCGCCCAGACAGCCGAATGAGAGCCAGACTGATGATCTTGCTCGACGAGCTGAGAGCTGGTGCATGGCCATCGTAAATTCGTGCCGTGAGGTATCAGCTTAAGTGCTGCAACGAATGAGATCCCTGCCACCTAGTTGCCAGCCGGGAGCATTGCTCTGACGGGGCACACTAGGGGGACCGCCAGCGAAAAGCTGGAGGAAGGTGGGGGCCACGGTAGGTCAGTATGCCGCGATATGGGCGGGGCCACACGCGTGCTACAATGGCAAGGACAATGCGTCACAACACCGAAAGGTGAAGTCAATCGCGAAACCTTGTCGTAGTCGGAATCGCGGGTTGGAACTCACCCGCGTGAACCTGGAATCCCTAGTATCCGCGTGTCACTATCGCGCGGAGAATACGTCCCTGCTTCTTGCACACACCGCCCGTCGCTCCATGCGAGCGGCCTTGGGGTGAGGTGTCGTCCATTGGGCGATGACGAATCTTGGGGTCGCAAGTAGGGAGAAGTCGTAACAAGGTATCCGTAGCGGAAGCTGCGGATGGAAGAAGTTGAGAGTCATTCTCATCTTCCATCATTCACCTCCTATGTTTTCTATCTCATAGAGGTAGAAGCAGCTTGTCTTACAATCCTTCGGGATTGCAAGCGAGGTACGGGCCTCGACGGGGTCAAGGTTACCAGGGAAACTTTCCCAGTACCTGTATATTGTTGAGCCACCCTTTTCTTTTTGCAGTGTTTTATCAAAATGAGTTGAGCCTATCATAGGACCTGTCGTCGTTTTGATCGTGAGATATCTTTCAGAAGCCTCTTCATATCGTCAAGTGCTTCCTCAAAATCTACAATCCTCTCTTTGGGGTCGTCGGTACCTTCGAAGTATTCACTCACAAAGTCAATTGTTTCTTCTTTGAAAGATTACCCCATCATATTTATCATTGTAATTGGAAATAAATATGTGCATATATCCAGTTATCTAGAACGTCACTCGTTAGATTATAGCATACTCGATATATAGAGTAAGATGGTGTCTATCTTTAGATGACCGACTTATGTGGTAGGAATTGCAAATGAGAATAACACGTATAAGAATTGAAAATTTTGGGCCGTTTGAAAGATTGGAAGAAATCAAAGTGGGAAATCTAGCAACCTTCATTGGAAAGAATGATGTAGGAAAATCACACATTCTGAAAGCGTTAGACATCTACTTTGAAAACTCAAAGATTAGTGAATCAAATGTGTGTTTAACAACTGATGAAAATGTTGATACAATTATTGAGGTTGCTTTCGATGAAATTCCTGAAAATATCCAACTAGAAGAGAATATTTCCTCGTGTTTTCAAGAAGAGAAACTAGTTGATGAAAATGGTCTGTTAAGAATCAAGAAGGTTTACCCTCGAAGCAATCTAGGAAAACCTCAGACAATTCTTGTGACTCATGATTTTGAAGAAGACATCTATTCTGGGCTACCAGTCCTAAAGGAACCGGAATTGAACAAGAGATGCACTAGTTTGGGAATAGATGTAAGTAGATCCGGTGCTGGAATTACAAACAAAAGCAAACGAGATGCACTCAGAAATACTGCAGAAACAAACAGCATACCCATCGTCACTAGGGATTTACAGCTTGGTTCAGATAATGTTCATAAATTGATCAAGCAAAATTTTCCGGATTATATCCTTTTCAAGAGTGATACTCCCCTTGGAATTGGTCAGAGCATTGTTCAAAGTAGGTTTAAGCCATTTGTACAATCTGTTTTCGAAATTGAAGAACTAATTGAAAAAACAGAGGATTTAGAAATCAAGATGCAAGAATCGCTACAAACGGAAGTAGATAAGATTCATGAAAGATTAAGAAGACATACTGATGCTTTTACACAACTTTCAGCTAAACCTGTTTTTGAATGGAATAAAGCCGTTAGTATGGACATAACAGGAAGAGACACCCATGGAACTGAGATACCACTTGAGGCAAGAGGAAGTGGGTTACAACGTTTGGTAATGGTCAGTTATTTTGAATACAAGGCAGAAGAAGAGATTGAAGGTGATAGGGATATTGTATATGCAATTGAAGAACCTGAGAACTGCCTTCATCCTGGATTGCAACGTGAATTAATGCAGTCATTTAGCGCTTTGGTTGATGAAGGATATCAGATTCTTATTACATCCCATTCACCTGTTTTTGCAGGAATCTCTCCAATTGAAGATTTAACATTGATTAGAAGAGAGCTTGGACGTGCATCATCCACTCAAGGGCCTCAGTTATCATTAGATGATGTAGCATTTGAACTAGGTGTTGGACCATCAGATCAGCTTTTTGGATTTGATGGCATCATCTTTGTCGAGGGTCCTGATGATGAAACATTCTTCAGAACAGTAGCAGCTAAATTGAAAGCTGCTGGTGAATTATCCAGTGATTTTGATGACGTGAATCTTGGGTTTGTTATCACTGGAGGGAGTAATCTAAAACATTGGGTTGACCGAAAAGTGATACGTCAGTTGACTAGATCCTTTTGCGTTATAATCGATAGTGATAGATCCAGTGTTACTGATCCAATTCCTGCTAATATATTACAACTGCAAAGTGAATGTCAGCAAGATGGTGGAAAATTCATTATTCTACGTAAACGAGCGATTGAAAATTACATTCACTCTGATGCATTGACTAGAAGAGGAATCACTTTCACTCCCTACGATGCTTTTACACATATGAAGAACCACATAGGAAGGAAGGACGTCTGGAAGACAGTTGTTGAGATGACAGCTCAAGAGATTCTTGAGATGGATGAGTATACTGATAATGGTCAGGCTCACCACGAGCTAAAGGAAATCATTGACGAAGTCATGACAATCATATAGAATCTTATGGAGTTTTGAATAATGATACTAGATAGGACGTCACCTCACAAAGAAATTAAGCTGTCCAAGTATTCAGACAATCTTGTTGAATTATCAAAATTGAGTGATTCTGATTGCAATTATGATAGTTACCTAGATAATTATTCATTTACTGGAGTACTTGAATTGCTAGATCGTATATTCGGATTGGTTGTCATTGCAGGAAAGATTAGAATATTGCTAAAGGATTGATAGTATCAATGAGTCTTAGAGATGAATTTGAAAGACAGGTAGAGAATCCATGCTTGAGTGAACAACAAAGAGGAATTCAATTAGAGAAATTTATCGGTAAAATCTGTATGAACGAAGGACATCTCTACAGAAAACCATATCGTCCAAAAGGTGAACAAGTTGATGGTGCTGTACAAGTATTAGGAAAAACTTACCTTTTGGAAATCAAATATCAAAACAGACCAATTCCGGCATCTAAAGTATACGAATTTCGAGGGAAAATCGAAGGAAAACTAAGTGGAACTTTGGGGATATTTTGGTCCATGTCAGGATACTCTGAAGATTGTCTTCAAGCAGTTAGAATTGGTAAAGATTTGAATGTAATATTGTTTGATAGATCTGATTTAGATGCAATTCTTGATGAGGAAATTAAATTCAACGAATTACTGCAGGAAAAAGTTTGGATTGCTACTACGTCAGGAGTCGTATATTATCCTTCTAGTCAAAGAGGTGACTTAAGAGAAACTGATGGTCCAAAATTCATTTTCCTAGTTGAAGGAGAAACAGATTCGTTGATAGTTTTTGATTTATTAAAATCCCAATTTCCAAATCTCAATCCTGATAATTACAATATTGTTATTAATCATGGAAAAGCAAACGTTCTGAATGCCATAAATATTACCGCAACCAATATTCCCTTTTTTGATACAAGAGGAGTCATTGCAGTAATTGATAAGGATGACCTTTCTACAAATCAATCGAGAGCGTTAAGGAAAAATCTGTATGATGAATTGGAGTCAATGAACATTAAGGATAGGTTCCATATTGCTATAGCTGATCCGTCAATTGAGGGTTGGCTTCACATGTCTAAACCCTATGATATCCAAGAACTCAAAAAGCACCTGGGCAAATTGGACTGGAATACTTTGATTACCTGTGAACCTGAAATCAGTAGTATCGTGTCTTTCATTAGGGATAAATTAGAGGAGAGATGATCATGTATACGTTGATCCATCTCAGATGGACTTGGGGTATAGACTGACGGGGTCAGGTAAACCAGGGAAACTTTCCCAGTACCTGTCTTTTGTTGAGCCACCCTTTCATTTTTCTTATAGATAATTCATTCTGATTAGTTGTTATTGAATATGATTGCATTAATATATCTTCATTGAAATATTTCTATTTGCCTAACAAAATCGTTTGGAGGTTTGGGGATTTTTGAAAAATGAAGATATGAATAGTCTCCTCCGTCATCAAGTTTTATTTACTGCGCGATATTATTCTAGCTATGGCAATGAATTTCAAGAATTCTTCGAAGAGATAATGGATGCTGCAGATCCTGATTTCTGTCCAGTTGGACTTGGATCTGATGGTGATTGGGGTGCAGATGGGATATCTCTTGTACGAAATACCATCTATCAAGTTTATGCTCCACCCATTTCTACATCTGGCTGGAAAGAGAAAGTAATCAAGGATACAAAACGTGCAGCTAAAAAATGGGGAGATAAAGTAAAGATTTGGATTTTTGTATACCGCCACCGAGGTAGAGATCTCCCTCCAGAAATGCATGAATGTATAGGCGATATTAGAACTAATTATAGAATTGAAATCCAATACTGGGGATTCTTGAAACTTTGGGACTTGGTTTCAAAATTAGAATATTCAACCAGGTGTGGTTTGCTAGGTGATTATCCAAGTCCAAGTCCGACATTATCTTTGCCTAATTACCTCACAAGACTTGAAGATATCATTTCAAATTATTCGAGATTAAGAGTATCGGGACACATCTCAAAGAAATTCGATGATGGTTCTATTATTAGACACGATTCTCAAATAGCCAGAATCTTCGATTACATCAGTCCAGATGACAAAAATACAAGTTTCTCATCAGCTACTCTTCTTGGTTCAAGTGGCTCAGGAAAAACAATAACTGCAATCCAAACTGGTATGAGTTTTGCTCAAAATGGTTGGACTGTATTATATTCTGATTTAGAATCCTTAGAAGTAACAATCGATAGCAACCTACTATGTGAATACTTATTGAGTTGCAAATCGCCTACCTTGGTCATTTTGGATAATGTGAATAGTTTTGTCACGGAATCTTACTTAGTTCTAAATGGACTTAATCAGAATCTTCGAGAATCTGGTATATCAAATTCTCCAGTTCGTATATTACTTACTTTCAGAATGGAACGATCTTATGGAAATCCTTTATTGCAAAGATTTGAAATGATTTCCAGCCTAAGTAATGTTGTTTCATTATTTTTGAATGAAGAGTTTGGAGAAAAATTGGCGAGAAGAAGTCTTTCTGAAGTATCTTTGAAAACCTTGGATATTTCTGAATTAATCAAAAAAACTGGTGATAGTATACCTCGATTTGAAGCTGCTATAATGCATTTCAAGAATACCGGTTTAATAGATCTTAGTGACTTGTATAAAATAGAATTGGAGAATATCTTATCTCTCTTTGAAATGAATCCTCACTTGAAAACAACAGCAGAGATTACATTGAAGATAATTTCTATCTTTTCAAGATTACATTGTATGGTTTCTTTCGTTTTCTTAAATTGGACTCTTAATGAATTAAAACTCCCAAACTCTGACTATGTAATGGATCGTTTACTTGACCAAGGATACCTCTCTCTCTCCACCTATGAAACCGAAACACTTCTTGGGATATTCCACCCAGAAATAGCTAATGGCATCCTGAATCAGAACATAGCTTCAGTTCTTTCACTATTTTCCATAGATACTATTGAAAATCTTGAACGGTATTTTTGGACTGAATATATTAAAAGAGCATCAAATGACCTTCCACTTTTTTTAATCTCACTTTGCTATAATCTATGGGAACAGGAGCGATATGGATTCGCACAGGATATTCTGAATGAACTTCTTAGGAAACCTCTATCGAATCCTGAATTAAGTAAAGGATTAACCAACCTTAGTTTGCTACTCTTTTCTGAAGGGCTATCTGAAGAAACATATGAATCTCTAGATTTAGCTTTATCATTGAATCCCAATGATGCATATTCTTGGGTTAATCTTGGTGCACTATTTTCTACTTCGGGAAACAATTCAAAAGCTTTAGAATCATTTGAGAAAGCCATAACAATCTCTCCTGATCTTGCGGTTGCTCATGTAAATATTGGTATCATAAAGGAGAGTCTTGGGGATACAGAAGGTGCATTATTATCTCTAAAAACTGCTGTTGAGATTGAAGACGATGAACCATATTTATGGGCTTGGTATGGTTACATTCTTTCTACTTCTGGAAAGATAGAGAGTGCTATAGACGCCTATGAGAAGTCTATTGAGCTAGCTCCAGAATGGATAAGACCAAGAATTCTACTAGCAACTGCTCTAATTCAGCAAGGACAAAAGAAGGATGCTATGAGGCTAATTGTTGATATCTCAAGAACTCCTCATTTGGACAACGAATCACTAGAAATACTTGCTAGATTATTATCCTCATTATCACGAAAATCGAAAGCTCTTGAATTTTTAATACGCGCAAAAGAATTGTTTCCTTCTTATGCTCGTTATTGGCATGCTATTGCAATCTTAATGAAAGAGCGTGGTGAATCTGATAAATTCATTGAAGAATACAAATCAAAATCACATCGTCTTGAAGGGACATCATTCGAACTTGTATCATTTGGTTTAATCTTAGAAGACTTACGTGAATTTAACGAAAGTAAAGAATTGTTTACAATTGCAGTATCTCAGTTTGATGATAGCACAACACCGACTCTATTTCGCTTGATTACATATATAATACTGGGTCATCTTGATAAGGCTAAGGAGATTTTCACCTCTGAAGATGTTGATCGAAATGAACTCGAAGAGCGGATATGTGATATTGGAACGGTTCGATTTGAGTCGGGTGCACTAGATTGCGCAAAGGAAATAATTGATGTATTAGAAGAATTAATTCCAAATAATCCTACTATTTGGCGGCTCAAGGGTGATATTCTCAAAGAAAAAGGAGATCTGTCTGGAGCAATTAATGCACTTAGAAAAGCAATTAAAATCAATCCTGATTATTCAGATGCATGGATATCTCTTGGTCATAGATATTATGAGGCACATTACATAGAGGATGCCGAAACTGCAATAAAACATGCGATAGAAACAATTGAAGAAAGTCCATTTCCAGAGTATGCATGGAATACTTTAGGGATGTATTATCTGGGTAGAAAGATGTATCTTCAAGCTCTAGAAGCATTAAAGAAATCTGTAGAATTAAATCCGAAATTAGCAATATCAAGGAAGAATCTTGGTTTACTCTACTTGCAACTTGATAGAAAGAAGGACGCAGAAAAACAGCTTAAATTAGCAGAGAAGCTTTGGCCATCACTAAGAGGGCGTCCAAGTACTGCAAAGATTGAAGATATACTTGGATCTAGAATACCTAGAAGTAGAATAACTTAGAGTATAATCTTGGAAATAAATACAAATTCTTATGTTTTATCCATCTTAGATGGACTTGGGGTATAGGCTGACGGGGTCAAGGTTACCAGGGGAACTTTCCCAGTGCCTGTATATTGTTGAGCCACCCTTTTTCTTTTGCATTTTCTAGAAGTTATCTTTGATCCGAAAATTACGGAACACATCCTGTACTACACTTACTTGAGTTTTCAGTGAATTTGATTGGCTAATTTGGTCGTATTACACAGACCACAAGTCTTTATACCTAGAAAAATAGGGATTGATATGAGAACTAAAGGGATACGAGACGAATTAATACATGATTAATACGAAAAAGGGAAATGATTGGGGGAATCACAATTGACACAAGTATTCTTCGTACCTCCTTCCATAATTATCGATTATTTAGACTCGAAAGATGAGGAAGGAATTGAGTCTTTCCGGAATCTATTGGATGGTTCTATTGGGATTAACATCAAGAAATCAGTGCTTGAAGAATTTAGCGAAGGAATGAAGATGGTTTTCGACGATTTCGAAACCGCCTATGAAATGGCAGTAAGCTCCTTTCCCCGACTTCAAAAGTTAGTTGTAGAATACTCAAACGAGTCGTTCTTCGACCGAATGAATTTTCAAATCAGCCAAGTTGCTACAGCTAATTTTCGATATTCAATGCAAATACTTCTAGATCTTCTTCACATGATCAATATGAGTCTAACTCAAATCGAGTCTTTGAAATCTATACCAAGTCCGAAGCTACCAAAACACATGGAATTCGACATTAATGAATTCGTTCTATCGTTTTCAGACGAAATGCCTGACGCGGTATCTCCTGAATCAGTTGATTTAGAAGAGCCACCAGTTCGATCTATGCTGCTTCTCTCCTTCAATTTCATGATTTTCCTAACTCTGGTCATCACCGTAGCTGTTCTGACTGAAAAAGAAGTAAAAATAACTGAGGACCAGAAGGATCAAATCGAATCACTTCTTCGTGATTGGTCTCAAGAGATTAAAACTCAATTAGTTATAATCTCAACTAGTAGTAGAGCCTATGAGCCAAAGGTTAGCCTTGAGGGTATAATTGCAGATGAAGAAGATCGAGCAATAGTGGAAGAAGGTTTCATTGTGCAAAATGACCATCCGGAGTGAATTAAACAGATGGTGTCAACAGTAACTCCTTCCACTGGTGATATTATCATCCTAAATCTTGATCCTATCATTGGACACGAGCAAGGAGGAATCAGACCAAATGTGGTTGTTTCTGTACCAACCAAACAACGGTCCGGAAGTTCAGATTTCGACTTGGTAATTACAGTACCCCTAACGAGAAGTCGAAGGAATTATTGGACAGTCGTACCAATAAAACGTCAAACCGGACTGGATTACGATTCCTATGCATTGTGTCATAATATCCGAACCGTGTCAACTGAGAGGATAACCAACACAACTGGTACTATTGACCCTCGTGTTCTAACCAAGATTCGAGTCGTTCTAAAAGATGTACTCAGTATACTCTGAAACCACTCTACAGAAATCTTGTAAAATCAACATACAATCCCTTTTCACATAATCTCAGATGGACTTGGGGTATAGGCGCCGACGGGGTCAGGTTACCAGGGGACTTTCCCAATACTTGTATATTGTTGAGCCACCCTTTTCTTTTGCATTCAGTAATTCTTGTAAGCAGATTTTTCATTTCAAGAACGAGCAATAAATGAAAAAGGAAAATTGGTTCACCGTTTTTTTTTCTTTGTCTTTCTTTCTCTTCTGGCATTAATTCATCTATCCTAGATTTAACGGTTTCATCATAAGCAGTCCTTTCGAAGCATAAATTCCCTTCAGCAGCAGGATTTTCTAAATCTAAATTTGTATGAATTTCCACCTTCACTCTTTCAGGAATCGTTTCAAAGTGTTTGTCACCTTCAATCCTACCCAGATGGAAAGGATCATCAACAGTTACAAATGGCTTGAAGAAGTCTCCAGATATCAATTCATTAATCAAATTTGTGAAGTCTACAGGTGTTATTCTTGCACGTTTAACAGCAGCTCTGTATACATATCTTTTCCTAATCCAGTCCCTATCATGCCCTTCTGCAGCAGCTAAAAATTCTCTTGTAGCTTTCCATCGTTTCTCGACTTCTTTTGGTATTGCCGAAGAGAATAATCTCTGAACACCAACATTAACGCCAACAGTAACACGGTCAACACTGAAAACTTCATGTATCTCTTGTAAAACACTCGCATCTTTCAATGCCGCATGTATCCAATATCTGTCGCGTGTATCTTCTGACTTAGGTGTTGAAGGAACAGTTAATTTTACCCAAGAATTAAGAAAATCCTCTGAAACTGTTCCTCTCAATGAAATCAGATACCTCTCACTATCCGGAAACGAATTTGCCTTGAAAATCCATTTTCCTTTACTTAGTTCATACCTGAGTGGAAGAATATTGAATGTCTCCAAATCCATTATTTCATGTAACGAGTAACCAGAAAAAACTGGGATCTCAACTTTACCCCCTGTTTTCCTTCGCAATCCTTCAGGGATTTTCAGAAATACTCTGATTTCACTTGACCTAGTAAGGTAATCAAATCGTATTGCTTTAGTCTGTGGCTTAAACGGTTTGAATACTTCTCTTACACTCTTCAACTCAGTCACAAGATCTTTTACTTCCTGTGCTGCTTTTTCTACTCTGGAACGCTTATCGGTTATTTTCAAACACCCTCCTCAAAATAATATGGTTCAATTATCCATTCGGTTTCAACAGGAATATCAATTTGTTTCTTCCTTTTTCTTACATCATCAACTGACACATTAATTTCTAAGGGACTATATTCATTCTCATGTGCATCCCAATATCGGTATCTCATCTTTAGAATATCACCAACAATATCAATTTCAACAGAAGGTTTACCAAACTTCAAATCTACTTTATCTGCCGGGAAACGTTCGGAATAGAAAAGAAGTGAATCAAGAATGATATCCTCTATTTGAACAGAAATAACCTCTCTGATTTTTTCAGCATTAGTTGGATCCTTCAACCAGTTTCTAAACTCAATAAGAAGCTCGTCTCCAAGATCCTCTGGATATTGTCCTTCTTGTATTCTATCCCAGTATTCTGATGTTCTCTCCATTATCCAATCAGAATCAATACGCGCTGGCCGTTTTCCTCCATTATCTTCTGATGTATCTTCTGTAGAAGATTTCTTGGATTCAGATTGGTTATTTTGTCTGTATGCAGTTGCAATCCTTCGAACAATTTCTCTGAAGAGCGGCTCTGAACTCACATTGAACTGTTCGCCAGTTGTCCCCTCAATTTTTATTCCTACTCTTCCAAACCCCATAACTCTGATTTTAAATTTCAACAACTTCTCTATTTCTACTTTATCAGATATCATAATTTCTTCTGGTCCTTCGACAAATTCAAGTCTTGGTCTATAGAAATTTGCTTTCAAAGATTTTGAATGAACTTTCTTTCCCTTGTAATAAAAATTAATTTCAATTATTCTCGATACATGGGTTTCTTCAAAAATATCATCATAAGCAATAATGCAACCAAAGAAACCATGGGTCTTGAAAGAGTTAACGAATATTTCATCATCAATTTGTTTGTATTCTCCAACATTGAACATATCTTTCAACAAGATATTCGGAGGTAGTTTCAACCTAACTTCATCATATCTGGACGTCTGATCTAGTATTAAATGAAAAGGAACTTCCTCCTTCGGTAGTGCCCAAGGTGCAATGTATTCCTTAATTATTCTAAGTCTATCAGATATAGTTGACATCCCCTACTACTGCTGCTCTTACTTCACTTTTTCTGTGTATATTCACGTAATAAACTAAACGGAACATATTCAGTATTAGAAGAAGAGGGGGAATTTCCCTTTGTCTAAACATTGTTGAGCCACCCTTTTCTTTTTGCAATGTTTTTTCAAAACATCAATGATGTAACCGTTTTAGAATCAGATTATTCACATAGAACTTCCAACTGGGGAATAAATCAACTGGTGAGTAGATCCAACAATATATGCATTTAGGACAGAAGTTTTTTTCAGTCTGTTTTCGATTTTCTCCAAGTCCTTCTCAGATGCGCATCGATCTAGGATTACTAAATACAATAGGCAATTTTTATTCTCATCGTGCAGTTTTTCGAGCTTTGCAATATCCCTCATAATATTGTTGATATTGTTCTTAACTCTAATTTTGAATTCAATCACAGCTTTGAATCCCTCCAAAGGATAAGACAGGATTCTCCAATAACCAATTCTACTTGAGAGTCCTTGGTCACATTTGGCTTTGCTCAAGGCCCTCTCCCACAGCTTACTTCTCTCCACATCACTTTGAATGACCACTAGGTCAAATCTCGCCCCACGATTTGCCCGACCCTGAGTATGCCAACCAAATCTTTCAGTGGTCTTCCCACAATCATCATCGGTGAGTTCCCGAATCACACTGCAGCATAAATTATCGTTTCCGATATAGGGCCGCAGTTCGCTATGCAAAGAAACATCGGGGACTCCGCCTTCAGATAATCTTGCGTAAGTACGAATGACAAGATCATTTTCGGTCATAATCAGACATTTGTTATCACGATAAGACTGAATGATTTTCTTGAGAGCATGATGAATGATATTAGACAGGTTCATGATTATTAGTAGGTATATCATCACATTTACGTCTTTCAGATCTGAATTGAAACAGTAAGGAAGTAGATGCTAACCGGTTTGATATCTCACTCATTAAATTAATACAAAAGTGTTTAGAGCTCAACAAACATATGATAAGGTCTGAAATTAGCACAGAATTATCAATGTGGTGACAAAAATGGATTCAACTACGTTTGAACAGGTAGTTGCTCATCTTCTTAAAGCCCAACATAATGTATGGCTAAAATGTCCTTACAAGCGTAAGACCAACTCCCGTCAGTTTGATGGATACCGAGAAGTTTGGTATGGGATATCCTCACAGCACAAGATTGGAATTGAGTGTAAGAAGTTGAGCAGACGAGTTGGTGTTCAAACTATCGAAGCTTTCTCAAAGAAACTCGAACGCTGTAAACTCGATAAAGGGATTATGATTTCATTCAGTGGGTATACATCCATTGCTATTGATGAGGCTGAAATGTCTAATATTGACATCTACAGTTTCAGACCATTACAACTCGGAGATGTTGCCGCTAATATTCGACAAATCGATTTTCCTGAGATTATAATGCCGTTCCCTAAAGCAAGTTTCAAAATATCAGGTGATGATATAGGACTTGATGAAGTGAAAAGTTTGGAAACTAAGATGAAGGATTTTGATATTGAGGATTTTGATATCTTTGATGAGAAAGGAGTGAAGGTTGGAAATCTAGATCGAATTGCTGGTGCAATGGCTGAGTTTGAGGTCTTAACAGAGGGGAAAAGAGTGGGAAGAATAACTAAGGATTGGTCTTCACAAACACACTATTTACACACTGAATTGAATGGCCGAGTTTTAAAACTCAGGGTGACTGCTTTTGAGGTCAGGTATGAAACTGCAATTGTAGCAACACCAGGAGTCTTCCGCTATGAAGACCACTACATCATGAAGAACGAGATTTCAGGCGCTCGAGAATTAGTTCCTCTTAAGCAAGTTGAGAATATAGTCACCAAGTACAAGAAATAGCTCTTTTTGATCCCAATCTCAGAAGGACTTGGGGTATAGGCTGACGGAGTCAAGGTTACCAGGGGAACTTTCCCAGTACCTGATTTTTTGTTGGGCCACCCTTTTCTTTTTGCAATATCTTTCAGAATGAGTTGAGTGGGTTCTGCTATTTCAGAGGTGGTAGATACTCTGGAATTTCGCCACCCATTTTTGGTTTTGCCATTCTGATATGCTGTTCTGCCTCTGACGCCCTATTTGTTTTCAGGAGTATTAGCGCCAACCCATGGTGAGGGTGTTCATAAAACACGGTTATTTCAATCAAATCTCGATAGAGTTTTTCTGCTTCCTCCAATCTTCCTTGAAGAAATAAGGCATCCGCCAAGAAAAGAACGAATAAGAGATTCCCATCGTGATACTTGAACGCCATCTTGGTCAGATAACTTTCAGCAGTCGAATAATCGCCGCTCTTAATGAGATCACTGCCACTTCTTAGTGCACTTATGTATCCTTCCGGAAGATATCCTGAGTATAAGTTACCAGATGGTTTAGGCAGGTTTGTTTTTCGCCCCATTATCTCCAACCCTACTATCTGAATATGCATTTATTCATTAATAGGTTCTGATTTCAATGAAATTATAAGTAATTATCAACATTATAAGCCATGATAGATATGGGCGAAACTACTACAATCCCATTGTCGAAAAAAACTCGCGATCTCCTGAAGAAATATGGCCAAAAAGGAGAAACCTACGATGAACTGATCCGTCGGTTACTTGAGATGGCTGAACAGATGGAGTTTGCTAGAGTACAAAAACGAATTCTAGAAGAAGAGGAGTTCGTTCCATTTGACCAAGTTTAGGATCTTGCTCTCTCAAACAGCAGTTTCCCAGATGAGTCTGCTGAACTCGAAGCAGAAGAAGCGAGTTAAAGAAGCTCTATTGAATCTTGAAGAAAGTCCTTTCAGGAGAAGGTTAAGTGTGGACATAAAGAAACTTGTTACTTCAGGTGAACCCCCTCTCTTTCGACTAAGGATTGGCGATTATCGAGCTATCTTCTTTATAATCAAGGATGAAGTTAGAGTCACAGAAATAATCCATCGAAGTAAGGGATACAAGTGGTTGGAATAAGTCCCTCTCAGATGGACTTGGAGTATAGGCTGACAGGATTAGCGGATTTACCTATTTCTGAAACTGTTGAGATAATCAGTGTTAGGATCCTAGAACTTCGTTCATAGCACCTGTTCGGTATCCTAAAGCATCAATTGCGACGTACTTGAATCCGATAGTTTTTGCGATTTTATGCAAATCATCAAGTTTACTTTCGTCAAATAACTTAGCTCTCTCTTCTCTTCCGACTTCAATTCGTACTAAATCACCATGGAACCTTGCACGAACACACTGAATACCAAAGAGCTCTTTGACTTCTTTCTCCATCCTATCGATTTTCCGTATACGATCTTCCGTAATCTCTGTGCCGTATGGAAATCTACTGGATAGACATGCCATAGAGGGTCTGTCCGCTACTGAGAGTCCAACCTCTCTGGCATAAGTGCGAATCTCTTCCTTTGTAATCCCTGCGTCTCGCAAAGGTGATATAATTCCAGCTTCCTCTAGAGCCTTTGCTCCTGGTCGGTGTCCTTCCATTTCGCTGGCATTAGTACCGTCCACAACTAGATCCATACCATATTTCTTTGCAGTATTCAACCAAACAGAGGCTAGTTCCTTCTTACAATGATAGCAACGGTCTTCAGGGTTCTTAACCAAGTCTGCATTTGAGAGTTCATCAACTTGGATAATTTCTAGCTCAATACCTAGCTCCTTAGCTACATCTTCAGCAGCCTGTAGTTCTGTTCGAGGAAATGTGATACTATCAATAGTCAACAACTTAGATTTAGCAGCACTTTCCCTTGCAATGTGGGCAAGTACTGTACTATCTACTCCTCCACTAAATGCAACAAGAACCTGTTTTCCATTGAATAGGTTCCTGATTTTGTCAAATTTCGTGTTACTGGCGCTCATCTTTTTCGTCATACTCGAATCCTGTCGTGCAGTCTTAAGCATTGAGAATGCGTCAATAGATTACCAGTCTATTAGAATATCCCCTTGAGTACACACTTAAGCACAAAGTCTGCCCTTGAGCTCAAATTGTTGAAAGTAGTTCTCAGTTCCAAGTATGAATTGAAAGATTTCAAAAAAAGAATGCTGAGTCATTATTAGTGAAGGAATAGAAATGTCGGATGAATATAGTGGAGTGTTGCTCAGATGTGTTGAGCTACAGTATCATTCTCCACCAAGCAGAGAACAATTGACGGTCCAGTTGGTTAAGAATCTGAAAGCCGCATTGAGAGAACATACTGTGTCATTCAACGAGATTCAACCCATATGCCAGTTTATCTATATCAGCACTTCCAATATTTCAGAAGTTGCTAGAATTACCTCTAGGGTATTTGGTGTTTCCTCAGCATCTCCAGTTAGTGTTTCTTCTACGACTGACAATGAATCTCTTCCAGCAAATCACACATTCTACAAAGAGGTATGTGACAACAAGGTGTTTCTGTCGACAGAGAGGTTTGATGGTGTGGGTGGTTTACCAACCGGGTCTCAAGGGAAAGTAGTCTGCACAATATCTGGGGGCCTTGACTCTCCCATTGCTGCCTACAAGATGATGAAGAGGGGATGTATCCCAGTCTTTGTACATTTCGACAATGTGCCATATGGGGATGAGTCAACTCGAAACCTTGCTATTAGACAGGCAAAAAGACTTGCTGAATATATCCACGGTCATGAAATCAAGATGTATATCGTACCACATGGTGATGATCTTACCGAAGTGCTTAGACATGCACCGCGCAAGATGACGTGTGTCTTCTGTAGACGAAATATGTACAGATTAGCTCAGGAAGTAGCCCGATTAGAAGATGCTGATGCTATTGTAACTGGTGAAATCATCGGAGAACAGGCTTCTCAGACAACTCAGAATCTTCGTGCAGAGGAAACTGCGGTAAGTGATATCTCTATCATGCGACCCTGTATAGGGGATGACAAGGATGAGATTGTGAAGATGGCTATAAAAATTCGGACATACGAGTTTGCCCACGAGGCTGTTTCGTGTTGCTCCCTACCTCCAAAGTATCCCACTATCTATTCCAATCTTGAAATCATAGATCCCACAGAGAAGAAAATGGACATGGGTTTGATAGCTGCAGAAATATCTGAAGCTGAGGTTATTATACTGAAGGATAGTGATACTAATGACTGATGTTTTTGTCATTAACCTCTGTTCTGATGGCGTAGCCTTTGAGGTTAAATCCAAAAATAGAGTCAAGCTTGATTTGGTATCAGTTGCTGAGGAATTGGCTACCCTAATGAAAATGAAGATTCGAGTCAACATTCCAGCGATTCTAATTCTTGAAGGTGATGATGGTCGTTCTATCACTATATATCCATCAGGTCGACTGCTTCTTCGCAAATTCCCTAATGAAGAGAGTGTAAAACAGGCGGCTCTACTCCTCTCGCCAAACCTCTATTCATCTGTATAGCGTGGTTCATCAATATTACTTCCAAAATCTTAATCTGGACGTTGAACACTAGTAGAACCAACAAATGGATACGGTATTATGGTGTCTATCGTTATTGTCCTGCCTATTATTGCAACACTAATCAGCGTTCTCTTTGCTTATACGCTATTCAATCAATGGAAACGGAAAAGGAGAATCTATCAACTAACCTGGTTTGCGGCTGTTATAATGTTCATAATCACAGCGTCAATAGAGGTTATGTCTGAGCTTATAGGTTGGCAAGTTGAATTCTACAGGATATACTTGGTCCTAGCAGCCTTACAAGTTGCTCTTTTGGGTGGGGGAACTTTCTATCTTATACTCCAAAAGAACGTCTTCAAAAATCGAGAACTTGTTATTCTCAATGTTCTATTACTGTCCGTTATAGTTTTCTTCTCTTTGATGATGACAATCAGTTCAATTACTGATTATTCTGCTCTTATCTTTGGCAAGTGGGATTATCCTATTGCAGGTATTGGAATATTCTCTCTACTAATCATTTGTTCTGCTCTTGTCGGAAGAAAATGGGATGACAGCCGAAAAGGGATTCTTTACGGTCATGCTTTTCTCATCTTCAGCATAGTTGTGACTCTCTGGATGGGTGCTTACGCAGCGGTTGCTGAGGTGGATATTGATCAACTTGTGGCAGGTACAGTTGTCGCAGGAGAAGCGATGGCACAACATGTCCGGAATTTCTCACCTCTTCTTTCGGTCACTGGAGGTTCTCTGCTAATTGGCGGAGCACTATTTTCATATTTCAAAACTCGACTCAGTTTTAACTTGTGGATTGCATTAGGTGGCTTAGTTATTTCCATCGCAGGAGCGATAGCAAGATCCAGTCCAGAGCTCGGTATTATTCTCTATTTAGGTGAAGTAATCGGAATACTTCTACTCTACAAGGGATTCATAGATTCAGACAAGATTGTTATCACTAGTGAAGAACGGATGTAGAGGATGGACACGTTATATGGTTGACCTAGTGGTGTTATAATGGGCAAAACACTCAATGATTTTGTAGATGAGTGCTCCAAGTTAGAAAAAGTTTTACAGTTTTCAAGAATTGTTAGTTTTCCTCTATCATAGTAGTGATATTTACTAACACGATATATTTGATTATGAAGAAAATAAACGGACTCTATGAATGTGAGGAATGTCATCTTTTCCATGAAGAAGAAGAATAGGCAAAGAAGTGTGAAGAGTGGTGTATAGAGCATAAAACATTCTTCTCAATGGGTTCTTGAAGTTCTTCTGACAAGATTAGTGACAGTCCTTGATAACACGGACCGTTGTTCTCTGACTAAAGTATCTTCAGTTTGAACCATGTATTTCTTAACAGATTATTTGATATCGAGCTTAGTTTGAACCGCGTCAAAGTCCACTTCCGTATTGACACACCCATCCTTACTGAGCAAGACCGCCTGTATTGGAATTCCATATTTGGAAATATTCTCAATAGCCATCATCGCCTCATCAAAACACGCAATTCCGAGTACTGCTTGGGGTTGGGCATTCTTGATAATCCGTATGGCATGTGAGCCGCCACCAACCATATACCATTTGAGTCCCTTTTCTTCAGCGCTTCGGGTGATACTGGCAATGACGCACGCACCGCACTTCTTGCAGTGATAACCCTCATCATCGATTGGTGCTTCGCATCTTATAGGATCTCGCAAGCAGTGTGGAATTAGGAGGACTCTCTTCTCGATAGGTACATGTGTATACTCACTCCGTTTCAGAACGTTCATGGCTTCGATGGATACAAGATTAACCAGGTCCTCTTTTTCAATCGCTAACTCAATTGTAACTTTCTTAGCAAGTTCAACCACAGAGATTTTGGATTCAGTTGCTGCGATGCTTTCTAAGAGTCCTATGATTCTACCACGGAAGTCGACTTCAAACAGGTCCACGAATGTATCGCTGGTTTTACTCTCTTCCAACAAACTAGTCATCTTTACAGAGTCAATGGCTTGTCTATTGGTTACTGCAAGATGTTTATCCCCTGTTGCACTCGCTTGTCTGAAGAAGACCGAAACTAATTTTGGATACATGAGAACGAACCTGATGAACTTGTGTCCAATTTTATATGCTATAGACTCATTCTTGGGAAGGAAGCGATCTACCATCTTACTTCTTTTAAAGAAGAAACGCTGTCCAGGAATCAATTTATTTTCTAGAATTGGAGATGCAAAAATATCAGTTAGGCGTATGAGGAGAGCACGAACAAGTGGGACACGTATGTGACGGGTCAGTCCTCTTGCCTTGAGCAAGACTGACATTATTTTTTTTGCCCTGAGTGTTTGGTAGCCTGACTCTATGACCTGCTGCAAGAAGCCCTTATCTTCAGGCTCAAGGTCGATGCCTAAGGATTCCATTTCCTCACGTGTGATGTTCACATAACCCCCCTCGTAGTCTGAAACCATATCGAGGATATCGTCTAGCATGCCTAAACCCATGCCTAACAAATAAGAGAAGTCGTCAATGTAGCCTCTGAGGTCAAAATCTCCCAAAATGAAGTACAGCTTGAAGAAGTTGTTGGTCTTTTTATATAGGTGTAAATCCATATCCTTCTGAGAGAGAATTTTGCCTTTCCTTGCCACGTTACTCCAAGCACACTCATTTAAATTTCTTAATACCTGTAGTGCTTCTCCTTCGTAGTACTTGCGCTCGTTATCAAAGAACTGAGCAAGCCAGAGGTGGCGAATAGGCGCAGTATGTGGTACATTGAGATTTCCCTCGAAGCCCAGCTCCATAATCTCTTGTTCCTGTTCGAAGATGGTGAGAGCATCATCCTTGGTTAGTGTGGGGGATCTAATAATATCATCAAATTGTCGTATATACCCCCAAGCGAGTGACCAAGTTTCTGAACCAACTGGCTCCGGAATCAACTGAAAGGCATAGTCCAAGAAATCCCGTTTTCTTAAATAGTGACGTACAGAATTGACTGTTGAAGCGTATATCGATGTTCCATATGTAAACGGGCTTGATTTGCTTCTGACCATAGTGATTATCCCTTGGGGATTGTACAGTTTTGTTGTTATTTGCTTTGCCAAACTAAATTGAGTGTTCAAAGGAATTCCGGTATATAAGGAGCTGGAGGAAGTAGAGGTTGACGGGATCGGATGAATGTGAAGATGACTGTTGGAGAGGCCGGGCAACGGATACAAGTGGTTGGAATAGATTCCTCTTAGAGAAGTTTCACTCACTTATACCGACCGGGAATCAAGGAGGTTTGATCAAAGATTCTTAGCAAATTCCTTACCAAAATCTATGCATCTTTCAAAGGCTTCTTTATCAGGATTCCAAAGTTCGCGGATTCCTTCACCAATGATTTTGAAACCTCCTTCCTCTAGCAGTCCATTGATCATTTTCACACTCTCTCCAGACCAGCCATAGGAACCAAAGGCTGAGGCAGCTTTTCCTTTGAAATTAAGACCTCGAATCTCCTCCAGAATTCCCGCTACTGAAGAAAGTATTCCTTTACCGATAGTAGAGGAGCCAACAAGAATCGCTTTAGACTTGAATACCTCCTTGATGATATCGTTCTTGTCAACTCTAGCTGAATTGAATAGCTTAACAACTATCTTCTCATCCGCAGACCTAATCCCTTCAGCTATTCCTTCTGCCATTCTCCTAGTACTATTCCACATAGTGTCATAGATGATTGTAATCTGATTTTCCTGATAATCGCCAGCCCACTCGGCGTATTTGTTAACAATTTGCAGTGGATTATCGCGCCATATTACACCATGACTAGTGCAGATGTAGTCTACAGGAAGTTTGAGTCCAACAACCTCTTCGATCTTCTTAGTCACTAGTTTACTAAATGGGGTGAGAATGTTAGCATAGTATTTGATACATTCCTCGTAAAGCTCGCATTGGTCAACCAAGTCATTGTACATGGTTTCTGAAGCGTAGTGTTGGCCAAAAGCATCGTTAGAGAAGAGGATGTTTTCTCCAGTCAGATAGCAAAACATGCTGTCAGGCCAATGAAGCATCGGAGCACTTACAAAAACAAGATCTCGTGAACCTAGACTTAGCTTGTCACCAGTCTTGACCAAGTGGAAGTTCCAATCCTTGTGATAATATCCCTTGAGAATCTTCTTTGCTTGAGCTGTACAATATATGGGGGTATCCGGAATAGCCTCCATTAGCAATGGTAATGCTCCACTATGGTCTGGTTCTGAATGATTGACAATTATGTAATCTATTTCGTTCAACGGAATAACCTCAGAGAGTCCGTCAACAAACTCCTTGGCAAAAGGTGTCCAGACTGTATCTATCAAAGCTGTCTTCTTATCCTTAACCAAATAGGAATTATAGGTTGAGCCTTTATGGGTTGAATATTCCTCGCCATGGAACTTTCGTAGTTCCCAGTCAATCTTACCAACCCAAAATACGTTATTTCTGATTTCAAAACTCATTTCTCTTCTCTCCGTTCCTAATCCCTAGCTGTATTTGCTTATTAGTGCCTTAGGTGAAACTTCTTTGAGAGAATTGTTCTAATCAGAATGAAAACCTCAGATGGACTTGGTATAGGCTGGCGGGGTCAGGTTACCAGGGAACTTTCCCAGTACCTGTATTATGTTGAGCCACCCTTTCATTTTCCAACTTCGATATTCTTTTTCTGGATTAGATCACTTACAATCATCCAGAAATAAGATGGGTTCTCTGTATGAAGTCCATGTCCCGCATTGGGTATGAAGAGAAGTGGGAGCTGCGCATCTTTCACAAGCTTCTCAGATGATAAGATTCCTTTATTCTTCTCTCCATAGATGAAATAACAATCAAAACCTTGATGTACTAACATTCTATTCAGTAAGTTTCCCTTTACAGAAACTGGTGCCAAGTCTTTGCTGGATGCCCATATCGTATACGATCCTGCTTTTCGAAACGCTGAAATATAATCAATCATATGTTCCTCTTCAGAATCACCTTGTATTTTGCTACAAATCGAATCAAATTCCTGTCTGAATTCTGCGAATTTCATCTTAGCAAACTGAGATGAAAAGAAAGCATCACCTGCATCAAGGTTCCCCTCTAGATACAATGCTAGTCTAGGTTTAGCGATAGTTTTACTCTGATGATGTAATAGTTCAATCAACGAAACTGCGATTGCTCCGCCCATTGAGTGAGCTAGTAGTGAGAGTTGCTTGACGTTTTCTCGCTCAAGTATGGCAACTAAATACTTCGCTTGTTGTTCCATTGTATACGCTTCAGCTTTACTACTCTTGGATGATTCTCCGTGACCTAATAGGTCTGGGATAATCCATGAGAACTTGTCCAATGAATAGGTGTTAAAGTGTTTGAGAAACCACTTGCGATTGTCTCCTAGTCCATGAATATAGAGATTCACCATTGGCTGGTTTGGATTAATGTGAGAGTAATATACGATAGTCCCGAACTCAGTTTCAAGACTTTTTGTAACCAGTCGCGTCATAGTGTAATAATATTGTTCTACAGTTCAATTGACTGTTCCTATTTAAGAGGTAAAGCTGACGGGACTGGATTGTCAGGAAATTGCCCTGAATCTGAACGTTGTTGAGTCACCCTTTCATTTTTCATTCAATTATTTTTGTGAGTGGAGTTTCTATTCATCATCTGATGCACTCATTTTTGCAATCAGCCAATCAATTGCGTCTTTGGGAATTCCAAGTCTGGAAAACCAACGCATCGCTTCTCTCTTTGCTGGTTCAAGGTTCAGTTCCAATCCGAATACGATTGAGTTGATTGCTTCAGTGGGTAATTTAGCTTTCTTCAACATTCCTGCTAACCATAGTAGCCATTCCCTTCTATCCATTTTAAGACTCCATGGCCAAGATTCTAAATCTTCTGGGGAGTCCATGGCTGTTAAAATAATTTCCATCCGATTTTCCTCAGATTCATCTTGGAGTCCAGCTATAATGGCATCTACTGTATCTTCTGAAACTCCTCTTTTTCTGAGGAACCATGATAGAGGTGTATTTGATACAGGGATATACCCATTATCCTTGGAAGATTCAAGACCAATCATACGCATCTTTGCTTCAAACATCTCTGTGATAATTTCATGCCTGGTTTTAATAGGGAGTTTGACCAATTCCTTCTCCATTTCTTTTATTTTTTCAATAAGAGAATCTCGATCCTCCAAAGTTCACCCATCCAGCTAAGTACACAAACCCAGTATTTGCTTTCAGTACAACATTAACTTAAACTCTACTCTAGCTAAATCCCTTCTATCATTCATCATTTCTTCTTCAGAAATGTTATCCTTTTTCACCGTTCTAGTACTTAATTGAAATGTCTAAAGATACTTGCTTGATTTGTGTCCAACAGGAAACTATCAAACTAATTTCAATGTCCATAGATCTTGGTCTAGAATTGAATACAAGAGAAGATGTCAGGAACTTCATTCTCGTTAGTTGTTATACTCGCGATTACAAAAAACAGACATTTGTTGAGGAGGTCATTGATGCATTTCTGAACTTGATATAACACATCTAAGCAAAGTAGTGTAAGTAACTATCCGAGCTAATTCATGTAGGAGAGAACACCTCGATCAAGTAATTTACCAGCTAGAAATAAAACCACATGAGGATCTAGTCTGTGTTTATCTGCTACTTCTTTGCTTGTTGCTAATGTTGTGAATTCATGAACTAACTTCCAAAGCAGTTCTTTCGGACCAAGATTGCCAAATTCTAACATTGTAGGATTTTGAACAAGTTTCAGCTTATCATCCATATCGACAATCCGAACCAACTCTATCCAGTCAAAGTGGGATAGTACTGAAAGTAAACCTAGGACCATCTTTCTATCGATACATGAATCATCAATTATCTGGTAGATTGTTCTCTTTCCATCTATGAAGCCTATCAATAGTTCAAGGATTTCATCGAATTCTCTGACTGCAAATGGGATGGTTTCATGACTCTCTCGTAATCTAGGAGTCAAGTCTAAATCAAGGTCGCTCAAATGAAATGATTGGATGACGTCTAGAGCACACTCTCTTATACTTCGTAGTTGACCAGCCTCTATGCACCTCGACCATTCAGGTCGCTCCCGAAATCTCTTTCTAACATTATCTCTGACATTAACCAATCTGTTTCTATAGATTATCTCATTTGAAATTGAATTCATGATGAACACATAGAGTAAATCATCAGCAAACTCGAACAGTATCGTTTGGTGTTTCCAAGTTATTCTCTTGATGCCATCATTCATGACCTGTTGAATGGCACGAAGCAGTCCTGCTAGCATATCTGGGTCCAGATGTATTGGATTGGTATATGTAATATTTAGAAGACAAAATCCTGCATCACGCCAAATTAGTAGGAAATTTTTGATTTCCAATGCATCGATACGATCATTCACTATCCACATAATTCTGGAGAAAAGGATAACCGCTTTGAATCGCTCATTCATCTGAGCCTTCAATAAACAAGCGTAGTGCTTCTATCAATGTAGGGGCTTTGGGAAGAAAATCCAGATTAAGTCGGTAGTGAAAATCCTGATTTCCCCAAGTTGATGTTGCTTTCCGCTTTTCGATGAAGTCACTCTTGACAAGCAAATCTATGACTCCCCACTCTTTGTAAACTGTTCTTTGGGAGAGTTTCTCATCACTTAGAAGATGAATTTTATGCTTGTTTCTCCAACCTAAATTATCAAAACTTACTGATCTCTTATTTTTGAAATTTATTTGAGAAAACTTACACTCGCATAGAAGATGTATTCTATACTTATTTTTCCACCAGCGATTTTCAAGACCTACAGTTTGCGAATTTTTGTAACGATAGAAATCTTGTATCAATGCACGAATTAACGCCGCAGTTACAAGTTGAGATTGTTTCCAGATCTTTTCGTTTACAGTAGCGATTTTATCGACTACATCCTCGGGAAATGTGAAACCATGTTTTTGAATCAAATCCAGAATATCTGCTTGGATCATGGCTCATATCACCCGGGGTTGAAGCTTGACAAAACTACATTGAGTGTTGCTGCTTAATTGTAATAAGTTCCTCTATCAGAGGTCTAACACAGCAATAGCGGAGAAAAGGATAAAGCTCTTTGTTATTCACAAGAGATATCTCATGGTTAGTTTCTAAGATTAATGAGGGAAACAGTCATTGCTTGCTCAAATACTGGATATATTTTTGGAGTTAATGCTATTCATAATCATTGCAATCGTGGCTGGTGCCCTATCCAGTTATTTCTTCATTACACATTACGATAATGACTTTGAAGATGCTACAAAAGAACGAGTCCCAGATGAATATTTTATCCGTCTGGATGAGCTCCAAGAAACTCTTGCCAGTGAAGGCATAGAATCAGTCAAAGTTCAACGAGTAATTGAGCGATCAGAGAAACGACTTGAGGTCTATAATTACCATGAATTCCTTCGAAATTTCTTCATCCCAACAGAACTCAAAGTTTTCCAAGTAATGGCTGAGCACTTGCTTGAGGATGGACCAGTTCCATATGGGGACTATCTCTTGTATCCTGGTGGTTGGAGAAACAAGAACAGGATTTGGGAAGCAAGTGGAGTTCCGAAGAAGACAATCTATGGAAGGAACAATGTCCTTGTCAGATTTACAGTTCTTGGTCTGGCTAAGCAGAGACCGTCAATAAGTGTGTGGGGACGTCAAAAATTCCAATACAAACTCAATGCAGAAAATCAATATGTAAAAGAATACGTAGGAGTTCTTCGAGACTCTAAGATTGAGTAGCTCCAATAGTGCATCAAGCACGATTCACCATCAAATCTATCCTTTTTCACCATTACGTACGTCCTAAAGGATTTCGAGCTGATTTGATGATTCAAGCACTATACCTCTTTGATAATGATGGAAACCCCCTTGCTCACGAACGATTTGGGTCAAGGTCTTTTCCCTCCAAGATTAACCACTTCATGACCTCTTTTGCAGAACTTGTCACCAATGGGTCTGAAAAAGATGAGTTAGGTTTTGCTGAATTTAACCATCTTCAAGTGTTGTACAAGACCAATGGTACTAATTCACTTTTCATGGTTGCAGATAGTATTGATACCCGGGAAAATCTTCTCAAAATGCTTGAGAACGTATGGAATGAATCTGGCACACTTGCGAATCAGCATCAAAGTGAAGAATGGAAAGCAAGGATTTTCGATATTGTATTTGGTCACGCAATTAAGGTCTCAATTTTTGGACGACCCGAGGTTGGTAAGACTACATTGACAAGCTATCTCCTCAAAGACACTATCCCCCTAATATATCGTCCAACAATAGGAGTTGAGATCAGACATGTACCAACTGGCTTTTTCGGGGATCATTCAGGTGTTGTTATCTGGGATGTAGCTGGTCAAGATAGGTTTTCTACCCTCTGGCCTATTTATTTGAAGAATTCGCATTTAATTCTAATAACAACAGATAGTGGTCTTGAAAGTGTTCTATGGTCCAGACGAACACTGAAGTCTGTAGCAAGTTGGGCCCCTAATGCTGCTTTGTTGGGCATAGCAAACAAGCAGGACTATAGTATCGCATTGACGGCAGAGAGAGTAGAATCAATACTTGGAATTCCAACAGAGGGAATTGTGTCTTTAGAACCTCTGGATAAAACTCAGCGATCCCGTTTGATGAATCAAATTGCATACCAGTTAGGAATTGACTTGGGACTGCAATTATAATCAATAGGAGTGTTTTTGATGATAACGAATGAAATAATCGAGAAATATACAATATGTGAACCAGTTTCCTCCAATGATTTTGAGGTCTATCCAATAGTAAGCTCACTCTCAGTTTCTTTGACAAGTTTGAAAGAAGCCGAAACTCTTGGTAAAGCATGGATACAAGAAAGAGAGGTTGAAACCGTTTCCACACTTGATGCCATAAACAATGATCAGGTAGGTGTTTTGATTCCCTTTCTAACACAGATTCAAGGCGGAAAACAAGACCGAACAGTATTCGAACCAATAATTGTCCCTGTAGGTTCTGACCAACAGAATCCGCTCCCAATACCAGCTCGTTGTTTGGAACAGGGTCGTTGGGGATACCGTGGATCTGTAGGTAGACAAACACGTAGAAGGTTTGAATCTTCTCCAACAAGAGTTTCTGGTCAAATGGCACATGCCTTCATGGAAAGAAAAGATCAAGGAAATGTATGGGACCAAGTACGTACAGCTTATTCCGTACCAGAAACTATGATGTACCACAGCCGATCGGTAAGTTTAGTGTCTATGAGTAGGCGAATGCACGAAAGTAGTAAAATGATGATTGACGTCGAGGAGCGTCTCTCTGATTCTCTTGATATTGAAGGTCAAGTTGGTATTCTCGTTGCATATAGAGGACAGATGCTAGGGGTTGAATTCTATGGTGCATCCAATCTCTGGAAATCATACGCAAGGGAATCATTGAGAGGATTCCTCTTTGATAGATTTATGCTTCGTTCTGATACTGACAATGAACCGGTTGACATTCGTATGAAATTCATTGATGATTTCTATAATTTCGAACTAAAAGAGCAAGATGCCACTGGAAATGGAAGTCTATATCATATATCCAGTGACGGTTGGCAAGGAATGTGTCTAGTAGAGAATGATATTCCAGCCCATCTGTATGCGGTTAAGAAACAACAATGATTTATTTGGGAAGTGCATTATTTGGACCATTGTGCTTCCCATTAGCAGTAGTAATCTAATCTTGAGGTGGCTATGATACCGAAATCAATCCGTTATTTCGAAGATATTTACGGAAAGGCGACTATATCAGCTATCATGACGTCTTGTGATGGAAGTAAAACGATGGAAACAATCGCAGAAGAAACAGAGATACCTCTTGAAACTCTTGTATATGTTGCAGAAAAACTGGTTCTAGAAGGATTACTTGAAGTTCAACATTGATTGCTGGATATTGAGCCACCCTTTTTCTTTTTCACAGATTATCCAATGACCACAAGTCCGGACTCCAAATTTCACTTCAACCGATAATAATGATTACAACAGTCATCCTTCATGAGTGTCTTCGTGATCTTGAACTCCATCTCTGGATTGAATCCTGCTACAATATGTGGGTCGGTACTACAATGAAAGATCAACCCATACTCGGGTTTTCCAATCTTAGTGTATGTGTCAGCCATCGGACATCTTGTGCAGTGAATCTGTGCTGAATTCTCAGTTCGCTCTACTGTGAACTCTCCACCAACACTCACAAAGGACTTCCACAGAGTGTCAAGAATACCTTCGATGTCGTTGTTTCCCCTCTCCTCAGCAATCTCTTTCCACGCTGCTCTGGTGTTTTCAGCGATGATATCCAAGACCCGCTGCTCAGCTTCTGATCCGAACTCATTCTCATACTTCTCTAGTAGATCTTTAAGCTTCTTTGGTTTTGAACGAGCTGTTCTAATTTCTGTGACTAGTTCTCTGAGTTCCTCGTCACGTGCCTCCAAATCTTTCATATCAATTTCAACCGATGGTTCTCATAAAAGAGATTAGTTCTAAGTAGAATGACAGTTGGACAAGAAATATGAATATCCCAAGAATCAGTTCAATCATTGCTCCAATCAGATACTGTGCAAGTGGCATTTGGGGTTTAGGCCAATCAGATCAGACTAACCAGGGAACTTTCCCAGTAACTGTATTATGTTGAGCCACCCTTTTCTTATTGCTCTGATTTATTTGGATGTGTACTCTCTGTTTCAGAGGGTATCCCTGTAATGAACTCTCTTTCCTCTTTAATCAAAGATTGCGCAGAATTAATATCTGATAGGATGGAAATTGATGGTCTTCTCCTCTTTGGTTCTTATGCCCGTGGAGATTTTACAAGTGAGAGTGATATGGACTTCCTCACACTTGGTGATGAGTTTCAAAGGAAGATATTCAAAGACACAAATCCCGAAATAGAGGTCTGGACACATCCTGTTCAGCATTATTCGAAAATAATTGATGGAATCATCTCCGATCCTTTCAATGACTCACTTTTCTTGGGAATCCTACAGGAATCGATTATAATCTATGAAGATAGTAAATCTATCTTTGTTGAGGGGAAAAAATCAGCTAATACTTGGTCTTGGTCTGATGAAGTTATTGAGGACTTATCAAAAAAACAAGAAAGAGCACTCACTCTGATTTCAGAATCAGGAACCTATGAACCTGTTTTGAAACATATCAAGCAGAGAGCTGGACTGTTCAATTGGAATAATCAAAGAGCATCGAGCGGACTTCCATTACTAAGACGATTGAAGGATATTCATAGAAAAGATACCGAAGCAAAGATAGGGTCAATAGTAAATCAATCCACCATTGAAGAAAAAAGTCGGTTACACGAATTATTCACCACATTAGCAAACGGAGTCCTTGCTGAATCTAAACGCGAACAATTTACAGAAATCAAGGACACTATCAAATCATTCAATGCATCGAGATTCAATGAATGGATTCTGAGTATGGCTGACAGTCTGGTCTTCTTAGCTGCAATGGGAATGAGTAATAGAGGTCTCTCCATAGAGTGGAAATTATTAGATGTAGATTCAGAAGTTCATTTACTTGAAGAATCGATAGAAAAGTGGGAAGATTATGAACTACTATACAATGAATTCTCAAGATTCATTGCAATATGAAAAATAATCTTTTCAAGAACTACCAGTTTTTCCTCTATCCTAGTAATGATATTCAATGAGGTCAAAGATTAGATTATGAGGAAGATTAATGGTTTCTTTGAATGCGAGGAATGTCATCTTTTCTTTGAAGATGAACAATGGGCAAAGAAATGTGAAGAGTGGTGCAAAGAGCATAAGACATGCAATATTGAAATCACGCAACATGCAACTAAAGATTCAAAATTAACACTTTCATAAATGAAGAGTAATCATAGGCGGAGGTTAATACATGACATCAACTCGTGAAATCTTGGAAGCACTAGCATCTGGAAATATATCCGTTGAAGACGCTGAAATGAAACTTCGACTTCATGCTCTGGCAGAGGTCGGAGAGATTGGTATGCTAGATCTCAATAGACAGGAGAGAAGTGGTGTTCCAGAAGTCGTATTTGCAGAAAGTAAGAGTATTGAAACACTTACGAAGATTGTTGAAGTTATGGTTAGTAAGAATAATGCTGCTCTACTGACGCGAGTTGATCGGGAAAAATTGTCTGCGCTCAAGAGTCATAATTCAACGCTAAACTATGATGTCACTGGTTTCGATGACCATCTTACCGTACTGATATACAATCAGGAATGGAAGGAACCATCCAAAGCTGGAAAAATTGCCATTTTGACTGCTGGTACTTCAGATATTCCATTTGCCAGTGAAGCAGAAGCCATCGCACGCATTATGGGAGTTGAAACATTGGTATTCCATGATGTAGGTGTAGCAGGAATTCATAGATTGATTGGTCCCGTAAGAAAAGTGATAGAAGAGGGAGCAGAAGCTATTGTGGTTTTTGCAGGGATGGAAGGAGCATTACCAACTGTCCTTGCATCTCTAGTGGATATTCCTGTGATTGGAGTTCCTGTTCCTACAGGCTATGGACATGGAGGCGCGGGAGAAACAGCTCTTGCATCTATGCTTCAATCATGTGCTCCAGGACTTGCAGTGGTCAATATTGGAAATGGATTAGGAGCCGGGGCATTTGCATGCCTGATTGCTAAGAGATGTGCTCAAAGAGTAAGCGAGTAAACTACTGATTTCCCTGTTTCTAAGTCGACATGTAGAATCTCCCATGTAACCCTATGCCTCGATGATTTTGATGCGCTTCAAATTTAGCCCTCTGCGATACAAACTAGCAGCACGTTGAATTTCTTCAAGTATCTCTGATTCGTCCATGATTAGGCGGTCTATTTCAAAATTATGTCAGTTCCTTTTCTTCGAGAAGGGTCATCAGCTTTCAGAAGTACAATGAATGCTATTACGAGTACCAACGAAGCTGCAACAAAAGGAATAGGACCAATTAGACCAGAATGTGATGCGCCCTCTATAGGAGTTGCTGTTAGATCAGCTAAAAACCCAAGCAGAAGAGGTCCCAATACATATCCAATATCGTTAATCATCCGATATAGTCCCATGGATACTTCCAATTTATCTTCAGGGGATACATCTGCCACATAAGCAATAGTTGGTCCTGAGAGTCCTGTGGTAATTCCATATATTGCCAAAGCTGCTGTTAGAGTAAATAGATCTGTAGAAAATGGAATAAATAGAGTAATTCCTGCAGTAAACAATATGCATAGAGCAAGTGGTATCTTTCTTCCTATTCGGTCTGAGATACTCCCTATGGGTACAATTGTCAGTCCCATAGACATACTAGCTATTGATAGAACAATGCCTACATCACTTGAATCCAGTCCTAGATTATTGGTAGCAAAAAGAGGTACTAGTGTACTCCGTACTCCCGTTCGTAAAAAGAATAGGGTGAAAATTGCAAAGGAAACAAGAACGAATGAGGAATCTGAAAGAACTTGGCGAATGTCCCGAACGATATTCCTGAAGCTTTGAGGAGCAGAATCCTTTCCTGAATTAGCTAGAGTTGGCAGTGTTAATGTTGGAATTACACCTACTCCAGCTATTAGAGCATATGAGAAAAATGGGGCTCGTATATCGAATGTATCAGCAAGAATTCCTCCTAGGGTGGGTCCAAGGACAGCGCCAAGAAGAAGCACTCCCCAGTACAGGCTCATCCATTGTCCTCTTTTCTCCTTTCCAGATATCTGAGCTAGAAACACATTGGCTGTAGTAACATACAATGCTGAACCAGCTCCCTCGATCATTCGAGCAACTACCAATGTGATGTAGTTAGGAGCTAATCCTGCAAGTATTGATGATATTGCAATGAGAACTAACCCACTTATCATGATCGTCTTCTTGTTGTATTTCCTTGATAGAAGTCCCGCAGGCATATCGAGAATCATTCGTGTTATTGCGAAGGAGGATATGACTAACCCAACCAGAGTATATGAAACCTGAAAACTCTCTGCATAATTCGGTAGGATTGGTGCAGTAATGCTTAGACCGAGAACAACCAAGAAGCTACCTATTGAAAGGTTCAGTACCGTAAGTCCATTTCCTTTAGGTTCTGATTCTCCTGCTATGACCTGTTCTGGTTCCTGATTGTCAAAAGACAGCTGTTTTCACCTTTCTATTATTATCGTCTTTTATTCCTTGCAGGGTCATCAGCTTTCAAAAGAACAAAGAAAGCCATAACGAGGATAATTGAAGCAACCACAAAAGGAACCACCCCAATCAAACCAGAGTGAGTTGCTCCTTCTACAGGAGTAGCTGTTACATCCGCTAGGAACCCAAGTAAAAGAGGTCCCACCACGAATCCAAAGTCGCTAATCATACGATAGAGTCCCATGGATATCTCCAGTTTATCTTGGGGAGATACATCTGTGACATAGGCTGCACCTGGTCCTGACAGACCGATTACTGCTCCATATACTGCTAATGCTATAATCAATGTCTGTAAGTCGGTAGATAAAGGAATTAACAGAGTGGCACCCGCGGAAAAAATTAGACATATTGCCAGGGGTATTTTTCTTCCGATTCTATCTGATATCTTTCCCATGGGCACAATTGTAATTGCGGTTGTTATTGCTCCAACTGTTAGAATCAAACCAATTGAGAATTCATCCATCCCCAGATTGTTGGCAGCAAAAAGAGGCACTAATGTAGTTCTTACCCCAGTTCTTAGCAAAAACATTGTGAAGACTGCAAATGTTACCAGAAGAAAAGAGGGGTTGGACAGAACTTGTCGCATATCACGACCAATCTCTCGAAGATTAAGAGAAGAAGACACGTTTCCGGAATTGGCCAGCTTGGGCAGAACCAATGTTGGAAGCACGCCTAGACCTGTGACTATTGCATATGCGAAAAAGGGTGCACGAATGTCATAGATAGCTGCTATGATACCTCCAAATGTAGGTCCAAAAATTGCCCCAAGCAGTAACAACCCCATGTACAAACTCATCCACTGTCCTCTTTTCTCCTCTCCAGATATTTGAGCAAGGAATACTGTGGCAGTGGTTACATACAAGGCTGAACCTGCACCTTCGATCATTCGAGCAATTACTAGAGTAATATAGTCTTGAGCAAAACCCGCCAGCACGGATGAAACCGAAATGAGGAGTAATCCTGCAATCATGATCTTCTTTTTGTCGTATCTTCTAGAGAGAAGACCTGCAGGCATATCGAGCAACATTCGAGTTATCGCAAAAGCTGAAACCACGAAACCGACTAGAGTATACGAAACTTGGAAATTTTCTGCGTAGGTGGGTAGAATCGGTGAAACCATACTCAAACCAAGAAGAACAAGGAATGTCACCAGTGAGAGATTAAGCACAGTGAGTAGATTACCTTCAGTAGCTGGGGTTTGTATAATGATGGCGTTTGGATCTTGGTGGTCTTCTGTCAAAAGTAGTCTTCACCTATTGATAACCCGGGCTATTATTCCATGATTAAAGTGCTTTGAAATAGGGCCAGTTTCCGAATAATTGATTCAAATTTCGTGAAAGCTGAGATGGATGATGACATGCAAAGTATTTTCTGTGAGTTCGGGATAGTGATTTGAAGGTATTAGGATGAATAATGAATCCAATCGAAATTCTCGGTCTGACATATCAGAAGAAGAATTCGAGAAGATTCGCCGTCAATATAGTGGGTTATTCAATGAAACAAGTGATTCAATCTTTCTTCTAGACATGGATGGGAATCACTTTGAAGTAAACGAAAACGCTGCAAAAATGCTAGGTTATAGTGTTGAAGAGCTCCAGAATAGCTCCTTCCGGGATATTGTCATTGAAACAGAGTTAGAGAATGCTGAGGGTAGGTTAGAAGCACTGCACAGTGGAGAAAAGATCCCGCTCTATATTCGTACATTCAAGAAAAAAGATGGAACACTCTTTCCTGCAGAATTGAATGTAGCCTTGATTCGTGATGATGATGGAAAACCTATCTACATTCAAAGTATAGTGAGAGATATCACAGAACGTCAAGCACTTGAAAAAAGTTTGAGAGATAGTGAAAAACGGTACCGCTTGCTCGCAGACTACGCCAAAGATGCTATTGCTACACTCGATATGAATTTAGATTTCACCTTCATTAGTCCAGCAGCAACTGAAGTGTTTGGCTATGAACTTGATGAGTTGCTGACTAAGAATATCACAGACTTTCTAACTCCTGCTTCAATCAAATTGGTAGTTGAATCAATGGAAGACGCGCTTAGATTAGAAGAAGAAGTTGGCAAAGATGGCTATGATGCCCCTCCACTTGAATTTGAAACCTTTCACAAGAAGGGACATCAAATTTGGATTGAAGTATCAAGGGTCTTTCTGAGGGATGAGTTAGACAGACCTAGTGGCTTGTTGATTATTATCAGGGATATCACAAAGAGAAAACTTGTCGAAGAAGCGCTTCAAAGAAGTGAGAAACGTCATAGAGAACTGATCGAGTTCAATCCTGAAGGTATCAGTATCGTTGATTTTAATGAGGTGATACTCTTCGCAAATTCAGCTTTTGCAAATATCTTGGGATATGAAATACAAGAGCTTGAAGGAAAGAGCCTCGTTGACCTGATGGAGTCAAATGAACTGGAAAAGGTAGCATATCAGACTGCCCAAAGGACAGATGGAATAGCATCAACATATCGAACTGAAATGATGCGAAAAGATGGCACATTGAGAAAAGTTAGAGTTTCAGCAGTTCCTTGGAGAAATGATGAAGGAGAAATAGCTGGAGCAATCGCTGTTGTAACCGATATCACAGAATCTATTCTTGCTGAAAGAAAGCTCGCATCAACAAACAGAGATCTTGAACTCTATGCAACTCTCCTGAAACATGATTTGAAAAATGATCTTCAGGTGATATTAACACAAGCTGAATCTGCAAGCTTGCTTCTACCTCCTGATGAAAAAACAGTGAGCTACTGTGAAACAACAAAGAATGTAGCTGAACGAATGAACTGTCTACTAGAGATATTCAGCACCCCAAGTTCAGAAATCCCTAGAAATTTGCTTGATTTACTTACACCCAGAATTCCTGATTATGAGCAAATCTACCCAGGTATGAAAATCAAAATCGATGTGAATAATGATAAGAAGGATATGAAAATCACTCAAGGTAGATTGATTCCAGTACTTTTTGACAATCTATTTCGAAATAGCTACCAGCACGGCGGAAACAAAGTTCACGTTGATATCAAGCTCCAAAGAAAGGATGACTTGATTCAAATAGATTTCTCTAATAATGGACCTGGCATTGACAAATCCATTCGTCAGCAACTCTTCCAGAGAGGGGTTTCTACTACTGGAGGTGGTCAGGGTCTCTATCTATGCAAAAGGATTGCAGAAGCATATGGCGGCGAAATTAGTCTTCTGCCAACTAAGAAAGGTGTCACATTCAGGTTATTGTTTCCAGCCACCTAGAACTCCAAAGCATTATCCTCTTTAGTACTTGATTTGATTACACAATTGGAGAACATTTCAGTATGACCTCTGATATTTCTGTACCAATTGAAACTACTCGACTGATTATTCGACCCTATCGTACAGATGATGCCATATGGTATCATAAGATGAGCTTAGGGAACAAGGAACATTTGGAAAGGTATGAATCTGAAAATCCCATTGTTTCAATTAGAACAGAATCAGATGCTGAAAATACGATTAAGGACTTCATCTCCCTCTGGGATGAACAAAAATATCGTTTCTTGGGCGTCTTTCTGAAAGACACTGATGACTTCGTGGCTCAGATATATCTTGGAAAATTAGATGATCGACTTCCTGAATTTGGAATCGGATACATTGCCGAAGTAGAACACGAAGGAAATGGGTATGTTACTGAAGCTGTCCGTGCAGTTGTCAAGGAACTTTTTGAGAATGCTAAGGCTCACAGAATTCAGATTGAAACTGATGATACTAATGCTAGAAGTATCGGCGTTGCAGAGAGATGCGGGTTCGTAAAGGAAGGTCATCTTCGACAGAATAAGAAACATCCTGATGGAACCTATTCTGGTACATTGTTCTATGGACTATTGAAAAGTGAGTTTCAGATCGAGTGAACCTCACTTTCGTAGAATGGTGATGAATAATACAATAATGCCACTCAATAATCCAATTCCATAGGAAACATCGAAGAATGCACTGTATGCAATCAGTTCTGCTTGGAAGAATGCAATAGTAGTAAGCAATGCGACCGATAAGGTGACCAAGATTAGTAGTCCTCTTTCCAGACCAGAGAAATGCTTGTGATTCAATGAGAGCATTCGTATCCACAAGACAATACCAAGGAGTGCTAGTGGTGTTATACTGACAAGGATGAGTGATATCGGTAACAGAACAATACCGCTTAGTATTGCACGTATCATGAACAGTCTTGAGCCATATCTTTCAAACTCTTTCTCATATACAGTTCCATAATCCTTTCTGACTCGGGATTTGTAACCTCTCCAGACTGAGAATTTCAAATCACCCATCTTCTGTGTTGCTTTCGACACTCCAGCTTTCTCTATTTCTGGGGTGTACTCGCCCTTGATTATAGGTAGGACATAGACCATGGTCATCAATGACCAGACACCGAATATCATAGATAGAAATTCTAAATCTGTCAGAGACCTTGCTAGATATAATGCTCCCCAGATTGTGTATAGCGAATAGAAGATTATACCTAAAGCTGGTATCAGGATGAAGAAAACAACAACCTTTGCTTTTGTTTTACTGCCTTTCATCAAAGAAGCAAGATATCTGAACATCAAAGAACAGAACGTTGCATAGGTCAGGGAGAGACCAATCCCGCTGAGGAATCGCATAATAACTCCAGATACTACTGAAAGTTCAAGGGAAAATACACCAGTAACCAAAGAAATTGGATCCCAACTATTGAAGAAGAGAAGGATTGTATAAAGAATCAATCCAATCACTAAAGCAATGATGTAGGAAATCTTCTGTTTGTCTGCGATTCTTTTACTCAATTCTCGTATAGGCATATAATCAGATCCTCAACCTCTTTTACTATCCATCTATTCTTGTACAATCTCCGTAACAATCTTTCCGTTGTCATTCTTTGTGGTTTTTAATACCACCGAGTTGGCGCCTTCTTCGTTTTCTACACGAGTCGATTTGAGAAATTCCCCGCGCGACCCTCTTTTGAAACAGCTCTATCTTCCCAGCTAGAAAAGAAAAACGTAATAATCATCGGGATATTTTCCTGCAGAGGATTGGAAACTTGGGGGCCATTCAAGCTTGGTGGTGGTAAGAATAAAGACCATCCTGATGAAGCAGATCTGAGCAATGCACGAGATTTTGCGAAATCACTAGTTACAGGTTGATTTATTCACTAAAATCAGGTAAGTCCATTGTAGCAAGAACCTTGTCAATTTCCACTTCTGTATTGACGCAACCCGCCTTGCTAAGTAAGACAGCTTGAGTAGGTATTCCATATGCACCAACCTTCTGAACGCCTAACTTGGCATCATCAAAACATGCAATCCCAAACACTGCTCTAGGTCGTGCATTCTTAACAATATTAATTGCATGAGAACCTCCACCAACCATGTACCATTTAATCCCTCTATCTTCTGCAGCTTGAGTAATCTCTGCAATGACACATGCACCACATTTCTCACAATGATAGCCTTCTTCATCAATTGGTGCTATGCATTTTTCTACATCTCGTAAGCAATGTGGAATCAAGACAATTCTATCTTCTTGTTTGACATACTCGTATGCACTCTGATTTAGGACATTTCCTGCTTCAATAGACGTAAAATTAGTAAGACCTTCATCCACAATCTCTAACTCTAACCTCACCTTTTCCGTAAGTTCTTCAGAAGTAAGAATAGTTTCAGTGGCTGCATAGGTTTCCAAGAGTTCTCGTATCTTCGCACGAATTTCGATTTTGTGAAGATTTTCGGTTTCTTCAGCAGTTTTTTGTCCGTCTAGCAATATTGGTATCCTCATTCGAGAGTTATGATTCGGCAGATTCTTCTGTTAAATTACTATCCATCAGGGAAATAATCCTTTTAGCTTCTAATTAGCTCATTAACTTTGTTGAATATCCAAGTTTCTTCTCTCTTGCAGCTTCAAGTACGACGTGTGCAGCAGCGATATCCTGTGCAGCCAAACCAGTTGAATCAAAGAAAGTAATTTCGTCGTTAGATTCACGCCCAACTTTCTTTCCAATCAGTATCTCACCAATCTCCCCATGAACATCTTGTTCTTTGATCAATCCTAATGAAAGAGCATGTTGAATCTCACCAATTCTCTTACACTGGGAAAGACTATCTACAACAACTTTGTCTGCAAGTTTCACAATGGCTGGGTCTAGCTCCTGCTTACCTGGTCCATCTGCACCAATAGCATTGATGTGCATCCCTTTCTCGATCCACTCAACATCCACCAATGCCTTCTTGGAAGGAGTAACCGTCACAACAATATCGCTTCCTCGTACAACTTCTTCTCGATTTGTGAAGTTTCTTACATCAATTCCAAGAAGTTCTGACATCTCTATCGAGTATTTCTGTGCAATTTTCTCGTCTATATCCCAAACACGAATCTCTTCTAATTGGAAGAGCTCTTTGAGAGCTAGTATTTGCATTCGTCCTTGAGTGCCTGCACCAATGATACCTACCTTTGTTGAGTCCTTTCTTGCTAATACACTTGCAGCAACGGCACCAGCAGCT
Source organism: Candidatus Thorarchaeota archaeon (assembly GCA_016840385.1). The sequence goes on from JAEOSL010000005.1 coordinate 50,345, forward strand.
CCAGTTCGATATGCTGTGATATAGGTACCATCCATTATTGCAAGGGGCATACTTGTTTTGAGGTCCAGAAGAACTATGACTGCTATCCCTGGGGGCAATCCCAACTTGTGATTGTCATAGTAGCCACTAGCTATTTTCGTTCCAATAAGATCAAAATCCTCAACGAAACCTGATTTGATGTCCACCTCTCCATTGTACTTCTCCACATCCAGATGCATTACTGGTGGCATCTGTACTCTATCATTTGCAAAAGCTATGTACGCTTCTCTGACTGCATCAATGGTTCTTTTCATTGATAGACAAGACTCTACTTCTTTTCGGGTTAGGATTAATACTTCTGACATCTCAATCATGAACTCCTCTGACTTCGCACCTAATGATTCTTCTCAATTATTAAAATGAATTCTTTCCAGTGCAGGTTCCTGTAACAAAATATACTGGGTCTGCCTCTGAATACTTGAATCCCATTTTTTCATACAGTTTCTGTGCTGGAGTGTTATCCTCGAAATAGTGGAGAACAATGAGTTCAGATGTCTTCAAGACCTCATCTACAACAGATTTGATACAGGCTGCAGCATATCCCTTCCTCTTATGGTCTGGATGAGTGGCTACATTTCCAATCTCAGTACCGTAAGGTGTCATGTAGTGGACTCCTCCTACCGCAGAAATAGTCCCATCATCCTCAATTATTCCATAGAATGGACCCAGATTCATTGCATTAGGAGTCCATGCAGGTGTTCCGCTAAGTCGATACAATTCTCTCAACTGGTCCGCATGGTCGATGGTGAGTCGTTCTGGCTCTTTCTTGCATTCACATTGTAGTTCCGTTGTTCTATCTGCAATCATCTGTCGCTCTTTGATAGGTTTAAGTATGACACAAGCTTTGCCAAATTGATTTAGTTGTTCTTGGGTAGTAATTGCAATGAACTCTTTTCCAACCAGTAGATTCGAATAATTTTCCATAATCTCAATTAGTGATTCAACATCACGACACCAAAAGGCAGTCGCTAAGAAATCTAGATCACTATAGAGTGAGAATATCGCATCGATTTGTCCATTGTTTCTCAGAATCCTCACATCACACCAATCTCGTAATTGAGTACAATCAGCAATCAGAACAATATTGGACAATGGATCTTCTGATAGAATTTCAAGGACACGTTCGACATTTGCATCTGAGAGTGGTTCTATCTTGGCTACCATCATATTTTCCATCCATTACAATGCTCTACTTGTTTTCTGCAAGTTGTATTCGATATGGTACATAATCAGTCATTACCACATCTTTTCCAAGAATTCGTAAATCCATCACAATCTGACCTCTATGATATGTTGCATGATTGACCAGATGAAAGAGAATCTCGTCGAAAGATATTCGTAGTTTTACTTCTCCAGTATCTAAATCGAGATGGTTCACCGTTCTTGTTTCTATCATGTCTGTAAACATCTTACTGTATTCATTGATTGATTTGAACACTTCTTCTCTTGACATGCTCATGAAGTCTGGTTCTTCTCCGCTATCTTGACCAACCCAATCAAAATACCATTCCCACAGGTCTTCTGCAAGATGCGTATATCTTCTCTGAATACTTCCTCCATTATCATAGAGGTTTCTCTTGTATTCTTCATCAGTAAGATTCTGCACAATATTCCAAATTGTTAAATCCGCCCAGAAAAGATACTTGCTCATATTCTCTAGAAGAGTCATAGCAAAAGAAAGACAGTGAATCTTAAGGTACTTGCCCCCTCTGTAGAATTAACATCTCTACTCACACTGGAGGCTGTATTCTTTCTCCTCAGTAATCGAACTGTTGAAGATTACCAATCGTCATCATCGTCCCACTCATCATCGTTCCAATCTTCTTCTTCCCACAGGTCATCTTCATCAAAATGCAATGAATCCACCTCTGACAGGGTAATGCAATATCGACACATTGTAGCTTTTATCCATTTTCCTGCATACACTTGCAATCAAAATACGTCCAAATCATTACCTGAAACAACCTTACCATCATAGTGTTTGGTAATTTCACACAATAACTTGGTTTCAGTTTGGTTCATGAACAACTGATGGTACAAAATGAGCAGCTTTGGTTGCACCTTCATAGCAATTTCTGCAAGTTCCAGCGTAGAAGTATGCACGGTTGAATGATACTTTCTCCACTCCTCAGTTCGTTCTTTGAGCCCCTCTGCAGAGTATACTTCGTGAATCAAAATGTCACACCCTTCTGCGTGTTTGATGAGATTATTTGAAAGACAAGTATCTCCAGATATCACTACTGTTCTCTCTGGTAAAATAAATTTGTAGCCATATGATTCCAAAGATCCATGACTAACTCGAAATGCTTCTACCTGCACATTGGCATCAGTATAAACAGTCCCCTCATCAATCTCATGTGTGTGCACGATGTATCCATCTTTGTTGGCTGGTTCAAGTCCTTCTATTCTTTCCTGAATATCCACTCTGTATGCTGCCATGATGTGTTCAGTCATTTCTGCAAGTCCTTTTGGTCCATACACTTCCAGAGGTTCATTTCGCTCATTTACTCCTGGAGTTAGGATGGCATCCGGATAACCCATTGCATGGTCCGAGTGCAAATGTGTGAGAAAAACTCGTGTGATTTTTGAAACTGGAATTCCTGCTTCTGCCACTCTTCTTGTGACCCCTACCCCACAATCGACTAAGTAGAGAGAATCATTCACAATAATTGCAATTGATGGACCGAATCTTTCAGGATCCGGGTTGGGATTTCCTGTTCCTAACAATATGATCTTACTTTTCATTTTAGGCGCTCTCAATGAAGGTTTAGATTGATTCTTGCGACACCAGATTCTTCAAGATTTTGTGAAGGTATGATTCGAGTTCGTCAATCTCTTCTGGTGCGAATCCTTTGTAGAAAATATCAGTCATATTCGCTGATAATTTGAAGTAAGTACTCTGAAGCTTTCTAGTCTTATCCGTTAACCGAATCAATGTTTTTCTTCTATCCTCTTCTGATTGGATACGTTTGACATGTCCTGCATTCTCTAGGTTATCCAATAATTCACTCAATGTTGATTTTCGTAATAGTGTTCGTTTGGTTAGATCATTTATTGGGACATTATCCTGTTGCCACAAAGCAAAGAGAATCCTACCTTGTCCAGGACCGATTTCCATATCGTGTTTCTTGAGTAGTTCCGTGAAAACTCGTCTTCCTAGATGGTGTATCTGAGTGATGAGGAACCCACCCTCTCTCTGTGACATCATTTTGAATCACCTAATTCCAATTTGAACGTCATATTTCCCGTCCACCCCTTAGCACTAGTTGGGATTAGTCTGAGTACAGTGTGATCTGGATCATCGTATCCTTTGGGATAGTACATGTCCCAATTATCATGCCATAACTCCTTCTTTACAGCCAGATCATCAACAATCTCAATATCGCCTCCAAACATCACACCATACCACGATTCTGGGTCACAGTAGTATACTGAACTTGCAGAATTTGTTTTGATATCATTGACCTTTGTTGATGATGTATTTGTAGTGAAGATGATAGTGAAATCATCTTGTTTTTCAAAGAATGGAATCAACTTCGGATATTGTATCTTATTTCTGAGATTGAGCATCGCTCTCGTCTGTGGATACCCCTTCGCATCAATTGTTGTTAGATATACCGGCCATCCTGTTTCCAGAAGGTCTATGCAAAGTTTCCGAGATTCATTCTGATTCATTTTGAGACCGCCTTAATTGGTTCGTATCCAAACAGTTAGGCACCGAACTAAATATACCTTGCGGTCTGGGGAGTATCTTGTCATTTAGTGAATTTTTAATCAAAAAGAAGTAAATTGGCTGTCCAAAATCTATGTTGAACAGCTAGTTAATTGTTTTCAGTTGTTTTTCTCGTCACTTCTCTTATCACGAACTTTGTCCATGACATATTAAGTAAAATATTAAAAAAGGAGGAGAAAGCAGGTTACCCTGCTTCCGTGCTAAGTTTATTCTAACGTCGTCTCACGGCAACAACTACTATGAGCAGAACTACAACAGCTCCACCAATCATAGCAAGTGTCATTGTATCGAGAGCAAAACCTGTTGAGTCAACTGAATCCATTCCGAGGATTGGATCGTACTCTAGAGTTTCATCACCAAAGTTCTCGAAAGCAAGATAGATTGACTGACCTGCTTCCTGTCCAATACCTTCACCGTAGCTTGCCTTGACTTGGAGAGTATTGTTCGCAGCATATGCGTACTCTTCATACTCAAAATATCCTGCGTCAAATTGGAACTTGGTACCGTCTCTCTGGAAACCAGCTGGGACCTCAGAACCCTGAAGCTGACCGTGTGTACTTTCAGTCACTGTGAACTGAAGCACTAGAATTGAGTCTTCGTAGGTCCAGTCCCAACCTTCTACAATCAGGTCGAATTTCATTTCACCTGGAGTAGATAAGTTCAGGTGGACTCTAACCTCTATTGTTACATTGAAAGCTGGCATACTAGGTAGGCTACCATAGTCGTTTCCAGGGCCAGTTGGACGAGGATCATACTCAGATGTAGTTGTGAAATTAAAGTGAACTGCGGTAGTGTTACCACCTTCCTCTTCTGTTTCAAAATCACTAAAGTCCCAATCAGTTGTTGGAAGTGCAAATGGAGCACCAATCATGTTGTCAGTTCCATTAGTAAATGCACCATCGGCGTTTGTGTCATTTGCTTCAAACATCTTTACAAACATCACATGATAATCAACATCAGGAGAGTTTGGATCCCACCAGTGGAAGTGAGGGGCTTGATTATTTCCAGTCACCTTGATGGCAATGTCATCAGTAGTGAGAGATACGATTCCAGCAGAATACTGGTACTGGATGGAGCTACCCTGCGCGGCTGCTAGGGGTACGCCAATTCCAACGAGTATTAATGCAAACAATGAAAGTGTGGCTTTTCTATTCAGATTCATTTGAATCACTAAGATATGCCTCACTTTGAGTATATTTAACCAAAATTTACTAGATAGAAAAATATGATATTCAATAAGGTCTATGAGGGCTCTAATTCCAACTATATTGTTTATGGATGCTTACAACCATTTTCACGCCTTTTTGTATGACTAATGAACTAATAGCTTCTTGGCATTTGAAACAACATTCTCTACAGTGAATCCGTACTTCTCAAAGAGTACATTTCCTGGAGCTGAGGCTCCGAACTTGTTTATACACAAGCTAGCTCCATTATCACCTATCCAACGTTCCCATCCTTGAGATACTCCCGCTTCAACCGCTAGACGAGCTTTCACATCATGTGGAAATACTGATTCTTGATATTCCTGACTCTGATTCTTGAATAATTCCCAGCTTGGGAATGAAACAACTCGAACGTTGATACCATCGTTATGAAGCTGTTCTGCAGCCTTGGTTATCAAGCCAACTTCTGAACCAGATGCCATCAATATGATATCTGGACTTCGTCCTAGGTCAGCTAAAACGTATGCTCCCTTTGTGGTTCCTGAGGCAGGAGAATACTTGTCCCTATCCAGCACTGGTACATTCTGCCTGGTCAATGCCATCAATGTTGGTCCATCCCGACGGTTGATTGCAATCTTCCATGCCTCTACTACTTCATTAGCATCTCCTGGTCTAAGTACAACGAGATCAGGAATAGATCGAAGAGCTGCAAAGTGTTCTATCGGTTGGTGTGTGGGTCCATCTTCACCAACGCCAATACTATCATGTGTGAATACCCAGATGCTACCATGATTGGATAAAGCTGAGAGTCGTATTGAAGGCCGCATGTAGTCGGAGAACATTAGGAATGTAGCAGAGTATGGAATTACTCCTCCATGAGCTACCATTCCATTTACTGCAGCGCCCATTGCGTGTTCTCGAACTCCAAAGTGTAAGTTTCTTCCTTCTGGAGAGACTGATTGAAATGATGGACTACCATCGATCCATGTTTTGTTTGAGGGAGTAAGATCTGCAGAACCACCCATTAATTCTGGAAGGTTCTTTGCTAGAACATTGATGACCTTACCAGATGCAGCTCTAGTTGCCATTCCTTTATCATCCGGTGGAAATACTGGAAGATTCTGGTCCCAGTCTTGGGAAAGCTCACCCTTCATTCGACGTGAAAACTCAGCTGCTAATTCAGGATAGTCCTTACCATATTTCTCGAATTTCGAGTTCCAATCATTCTCAACTTGAATACCCGTGTTACCTATTTTGGAATAGAAATCTTGTACATCATCAGGAACGAAAAATCTAGGCTCAAGAGGCCAATCTAGTTTCTTCTTTGCCCCATCCAGTTCTTCATCTCCTGGTGGTTCTCCATGAGCTTTTGCAGTATCCTGTTTATTTGGCATTCCATACCCAATATGTGTTCTACAAAGTATTATTGAAGGACGTGGATCTTTCTTTGCTTCCGTTATTGCCTTGTCAATTGCTTCTACATCATTGCCATCCTTGATATGCTGTACATGCCATCCAAAGGCTTCGAATCTAGCTCCACGGTCTTCTGTGAACGTGATATCTGTGCTACCATCAATTGAGATCAAATTGTCATCGTAGAGCATTACGATGTTTCCTAATTTCAGATGACCTGCTAATGATGCTGCTTCAGATGAGAGTCCTTCCATCAAATCGCCATCTGTAACAATAGCGTAGATATGGTGGTCGACAATATTGTAGTTAGGTTTGTTAAAGACAGCTGCAAGATGTGCTTCGGCAATTGCTAATCCTACGCAATTTGCAAAACCTTGACCAAGTGGGCCTGTCGTAACTTCTACACCAGGTGTACAATGGTTCTCAGGATGTCCTGGCGTTTTGCACCCCCACTGTCGGAAGTTCTTCAAATCCTCCATGGATACATCATATCCAGTGAGGTGCAACAGAGAATACAGTAGCATTGAACCATGTCCGCCAGAAAGAACAAAACGGTCGCGGTCCCACCATTTCGGATTGTTTGGGTTAAAGCGCAGGTGACGAGTCCAGAGTGTATAGGCCATAGCCGCAGCACCCATAGGCATGCCTGGATGTCCTGAATTTGCCTTCTGTATTGCATCAGCAGAGAGAAAGCGGATTGCGTTAATTGCACGTTCTTGGAGTTTTGCATCTGTCATTAGGAAACCCACCGGAAAGCAACTTGAGTAGCGAGTGCGCGTAGCAACTAGCTCTCTTTTGGTTCTTACGCTTGGGAGAATAGTCCTGCCTTTCACTGTTTCGCAAGATTATGGCTTTCCAACTTCTGTGCCGGGTGGGTATACTTTCAAGAATTCATCTTTTGTTATGTCCATGATCACATGGTCATGAAACTCGCCAAGCATGTATGCCCCTTGTCGAAATACTCCTGCATGCTTGAATCCAGCTTTTTCGTAGGCATGTTGAGCTCGCTTATTTTTTGTCAATGTAAGTAGATATACTGTATTGAGACCAAGTACATGGAATGCAACCCAGAGCATCACTCGTGTTGTATCAGTACCATAACCTTTTCCAAGATTATCTGGATTATGAATAGCAATCCCAAATTCTGCTTTCTGATGTTGTTTTGATATATCAAAGAAAGCAACAGTTCCCAAGAACTCGTTTGTCTTCTTATCTTCAATTGCTAGAACCATTTCTCCATCTCTCCAAGGATTCATAGTTGTGACTCGTTCTAGCCATTTCTGCTCTGCGTTCCGTGACATAGGCCAAGCTGATGCAAGATACTGACGTAACTCTAGAGTGTTGAAGAACTTCAAAATGGTGTCAAGATCCTCCATTTCCAACGCTCGTAGTTTGACCAATTCTCCATAGTACATATTTCTACATTAGTACTCTTGCAAATAAAATTGCCTCAGTATAGCCTTAGTCGATACACTCATTATTGTACTTGAGGTTGAATAGAAACAATGAGTCCACAGAAATTATACTTGGATGAACCAGCAGTACGGGTACAGCTCTCAAGAGTTCGATTTCCAAAAGCATGTCCAGTCTGTGGAGCACCTGCGTCTATTCCTTCCCGTATTACTCTTTCTTCTGGAGGAACAAATTGGGATGATCCTACTTTTAGAGCCCATCCCATATCAATGAGACCATCTTCACGACCGACACCGAAGTACTTGCCAATTTTTGTATGCGAAGACCACTATTATGCTGATGATAGCGAGGAACGGTACAAATCATGTTGTATCATTATTGATGGGTTTGCTATGACTTTCTTCTTCTTTGGGCTTATGTTTCTTGGTGATTCATTCAATAGAGGGAGACCAATTCCGTTTTGGTCTATGGCTTTCTCCGCATTCTTCGCTTTCTCAATGTTCCTTTCTTGGATTGCTTTTCGGCCAAATGCCCTTCAACGAGCTGTTAAGATAGTGGGATTTGATCCAGGTATGCAGAATATTCTCATTGTCTTCAAAGACAAGTCGTTTCGAGATACGCTTATTCAGGAGAATCCAATGACCACAGAACTTGTCAGTTGGATTGTAAAGCCTGGTAGTTAGAAAGGAATTGAAAAAAGAATCAAGAAGCACTCATGTTGCTTCCAGCATGAGTACTTCATCATCAGATAAGCAACGACGTTCTGCTTTGTCGTTGGGTGGGCTAGCGAAAATCTCTGGTGTGTTGCTATCAGTAGTCACGATAATCACCTGTAGAGGTATGCGTGAGTAATAGCCTTGGTAGAGTACTTCTTCTTTCGGGACTTGGTTAGTTTCTTAGTAAGAGCCATGATTGATTTACCTCCTGTAAATGTGGGAGTATGCTACAGCCTCTGTGGAGAGGGGATTACGTTTGTTCTTCATTGCGGAGTTAGTTCGGTTGTTAGTTGTTAGAGCCATAATAGTTCACAAGATATACTGCTCATATTTAGTATATATACCGGAGGCACTATAGAGGGTCACATATGGGAGTCACATATTGTGACTATCAATGTGAGGCTTGGAATAGATTGAGTAACGAAATGAAGGAGATTATAATCACAGGTCTGGTATCAAGAATATTAGACAAGTATGTCATTACATCAGATGATGGCACAGAATATGAGCTATCTGCAATAATGCCATGGGAAGCGGTATCGCCAGATTTTGGGTCTGGTGATTATGCAATTCACCTCGGTAAACGAATGGTTGCGTCTGGAATGACAGACGGTCATACTATCTGGAAAGCATCTCTAACTGAGGGCTAAGCTATTCCAAGATTGGGAGCGGAAATTATGATTCTAGGTATTGACGTAGTGTATTTGCATGTCTTTGATTCTGAATCTCTTGGTAAATGGTATTCAGAGGTACTAGGTTTAGAGCTCAAGTTCAAGACATTCAACCATGGATGGCAGGAGTATGATTTTGGTGAGAGTCCTCCAACACGTTTTGCAATAGAAGCAATTGGTATGCCTATTTCAAAAGTGGAGAAACAGCCAATCATGGTTTCATTCCGTGTTGACGATGTGAAGGCAACAGTAAAAGATCTAGAGAAGAAGGGAGTCACGTTCTTCGGCTCTCCAAAAATTAAGAAGGAAGGTTTCTCACTCTTCGCTACTCTCCAAGACCCTGCTGGGAACTGGATACAACTCTCTCAACGAGTAGAAGAGTAGAAAGAAAATGTTGAAGGACCTACCAAGTGGAGGTCCATTTCAACTTTGATTTGTATATTTTAGAGTTTGAGCTCAGCTTCGCTCTTCCAGAGACCGTGAATATTACAATATGCTGTTGCCATCAGAGTACCGGGTTTATCGGTCTTGAAGACGAATTTTGCTACAGGCTCAGTGTAGATTCCGCTGGTATCAGGTCCCTCAGCTGATTCTCCATGATGATCAAAGGTGCAATAACCTATCTCAACTGGAAACTTCGCTCCTTCGGGCCAGAAGAAAAGATCCATCCATTTGATATGATGGTTTGTCGTATTTGGATGAGCAATCTCTTTTCCAACTTTCACCTTTACCATCGCACGACCATCTTCGACTTTTTTGATAATGATAGCAGGTACGTGTTTTTCATTCTTCCAATCTGCAGTCTGAATCCATTTTTTGGACATTATTCTCTACCTCTCGTTAGAAAATGTGCAGTCTGAAAACTGCGCACTGCATGGTAATACGTAAAGTCTGTTAAAACACTTCTCTTAAGACCGTTAAGCACGTTTCACTCAGAGGCTCAGAGTTATATGCAAATGCTATTCTCGACAAAACAAGCGTGATTAAAATGGAGATGGAGTATTTTCGCCCTGCTGGTAAGAATTCCGCAGTCAACATTGCTCTACTTGCAATTATGACTGCACTTGCAACAATAATGACGATTGTCATCCAGATCCCATACCCTGGAACAAGTGGGTATTTCAATTTTGGAGATACTATGGTCATGCTTGGAGGTCTTCTTCTTGGCCCAGTAGGTGGATTCATTGCAGGAGGATTTGGTTCTGCTTTGGCTGATGTAGCCACTGGGTATACCTTCTATGCTCCGATTACGTTCATTGTAAAGGGACTTGAGGGCCTTGCAGTGGGATTTTTGAGTTCTAAGGCTCGGGAACACGTGAGAGTAGATGGACGTGACATTCTTGCAGTGATTGTGGGCTCAATCATAATGTTGACAGGATATTTCATTGCTCAGGTGATTCTCTTCGATATTGTAGTGGCAATAGGTGAGTTGGTTACGATTAATTTAGCACAAGTAACAATTGGTGCTGCTGTAACGCTTCTGATTGGTCCAACTATTCGCTCCTATTTACGTACCATAAATTATGGTACATCTGAAGATTGAGTGTACCCCCCTTTTGATGAGCTAAGACTTCGTCGGAACGGTTTTTTAGGACAAAGATTACTGGAGGATTGGCACTTACAAGTGTCATACAAGCTCTTGAAAAAGACGGACGGCCTACATATGACTGACAGGCAAAAACTCAGAATTGATGAGAACCGCTTGAAAGAGATTAATGACTTCTTTCTCAGCGAAGATAATCCTCTTGTCACCGACCTTTTCGATTTAATCGAGAAGCATGGAGGGGTTGATGAGATAAACAAGAAAGCGCGAGAGGCACGGGATTTCGGTAACCTTCTTGCGAAACTTGAAGCGAAGAACTCTCCCTATGTGAAGGATCTTCTCTGGCTACAGGAACAGAGAGATAATGATGCGTTCATCTCAGTTCCAGATTATCAACAGAAGATACTTGGTGATAAACGCAAATCAATGAAATTTGATGATAGTTTTGCAGTTACCCTCGAGGTAAGCGCATGTCAATACTTTCCATGGCTTATAGAAGAAGCTAAGCAATCCATTGAGAAAGGTGAACTCATGCCTGGTCGGTTCATCAGGGTCCGAAATATGGCTGAGCAAACAGCAGATGATGATGTCATAGCCTTTGCAGCTGGAATGCAAATCACAGGATCCTCATATGTAGAAACCCTTGATACAAAAGGAACCTATCCTGGTCCCGATGGAGCTCCAGTCAACATTCACCTTGGTGGTCCTCCAACAATCGCTGGTTATTTTGGAGGCGTTGGAATGCCTAACGAGTTTCCATTGAAGTGGGCTGATGAGTTCCTCAATTACTACACGAAATTTGGTTTGAAACAAGTCCTCAATATCAATCCAGGCAGTGTGCTAGTCGGTTACATGATGCACAAACTTGGAATAGATCTCGAGTTTAAAATATCAGTTTTCATGGGTAATGATAATCCATATGCTTGCCTGTGGACATTAATGACGGCTAAATTGTTCAGTCGCGATGATGGAACAAGCCCTCTGATAGGATTTAACCTATCCAACAGCGTAGATAATAAGACGATAGAACAAGCAGCTTACATCCGTGGTGACTTTGGATTCGAGGATGTCGTGCGAATAGAACACCACATCACTGAAACATACAAGTCCATTGTTCGTCAACCGTACGATCGATTGGATGAACTACTTGAAATTGCAAACCATGTTAGGAACATTAGTGCAAAACACGAAGGTGGTGTTCCTGAGCTTGAAGCAGCTAGCGATTATCCCAGTGATATTCTGGATTACTTCCGCACTAAAGAGGATATAATCAAGGCTGGTCACATGCCCTTGCATTTAGCTAACTACTTGGGTAAACATCATGCTTTGAACAGGACTGCTGAAGAGCTCACAAAACGTGGTCTTACTTTTCTTGCAGCACCAAAACTGCATAAAGTATAGTCACTAGAAGTAAAAAACAATGAAGGGGAGCCACTTGGGCTCCTCTTACATTACATATCTGGCTGGAAAATGTCGTCGTACATGTTCTGAAGTCTAGTCTTGTGGACTTCTTCTTCAGCAGCAAGTGTTTCAAAGACGGATCTGTGCACACCACTACCTGTAAGTTCAGATAGTGCCTTGTAGAAGCTATTTGCAGCAGCCTCTTTCTTGATTGCAACAATGAGCACATCTTGTGGTGTTGAATCTGATCCCAATGGAATGTCAACAAGATACTGACTCAGGTCCATCTTCTCAATATCCTCAACAGTATCGCATGTGAAAGTATCACAGACACCTTCATCGAGGGCTTCCTTTAGTTTCTCCTTATGAGCTACCTCTTGGTTTGCCAACTCATGGAGTAGTTTCGCTGATGATTTGAATTTTGATTCTTCAGCGGCCTTCATATAAAAATCGTAAGCCTCTTCCTCTCGTTGAATAGCGAGGGAGACCAATCTCTCGAAAGTCTGTTGGACATCAGTCAATGATATTCCCCAAAGTAGGATTGACGATTGGTCGTTTTAAGCCTGATGATAGAATATCTTATGCAATACGAGAATCTTTTTCAACAGGTCATCTGCAGAACGCAAACTAGGCGAAGATAATGGAAGAAGATAATGGGCGTTCATTCAACTGTGCTGAGAGTGTACTAATAGGCGTTAATCGAGAATCTCCGATAACAGGTTTCAACCCATCCTGTATGAAGATAGCATCAGTTTTAGGTGGTGGTGTCGCTGGATTCAGAGAAATCTGTGGTGCTGTTAGCGGTGGAGTAGTAAGTTTGGGGCTCATGTTAGGCACATCTGGAGATGAGGAAGTTGAAGATTTCAAGTTAAAACGTACTAACACACGAGAACTTGTGAAAGCCTATTTACAGGAATTTGCTGACTGCTGGGGATCTGTACAATGTGGACACTTGCTGGAAATGGATGAAGGTAAACGTACACCAACTGGAACGCTCAGACCTGAAGGGCCACCGAAGAAACTCTGCGATGAATATGTAGATTGGTCGGTCAAGAAGATTGCTGAAATTCGCAGTTCTTTCGAATAATAACTAGCCTTGTTCAATGAGTACTTATGCCAAAGAATAAGTGGCAACTCCGACTGGGATAAAACAGAATCAATTTGATTCCTGATTGAAGTAAATACAAGGTGTCGATTTCGATGTGTGGAAATTTACTTGAAACACGAGATTTACGTGTTGAAGTTAGTGGAGTTCCTATTCTAGGTGGAATCGATATAGAATTCGAACCTGGCTTGGTTTATGCAGTCTTAGGTCCAAATGCCTCTGGAAAATCCACACTAGCTAAAACAGTCATGGGACTACCAGAGTACAAGATAACTGGTGGCGACATTCTCTTTAATGACGAATCGATACTGAACAAGACAATCACCGAACGTGCACAGTTAGGAATTGCTTATGCATTCCAAACACCACCAAGCATCTCCGGAGTTAAGCTTGATGATTTCATCTGTAGAATCTGTCCTGATTATCTGTGTAAGGCTGATAGTGACCATTTGATGGGGGAGAGCTGTGCCTGTAAGGATGAATTGTATGATGACTTTGAGCGCTTGGGAATTAGAAACTTAGCGAAACGCGACCTGAATGATGGTTTTTCAGGTGGTGAATCAAAGAGAAGTGAGCTCTTCCAAGTGCTTTCGATGCGTCCAAAGATAATGTTCCTCGATGAACCTGATAGTGGTCTTGACTATGACTCACTAAAGGTTGTAGGTCGAGAATTGAAGGTACTTCGAGAGAAAGGTGATACCGCCCTAGTCATAATCAGTCATCATCGATATATCCTGGAATTTCTTGAAGTTGATAAGGTGTATATTCTTCAACAGGGCAGACTTGTATACACTGGAGATATGAGTGATATCCCCACACTCGAAGAGAAAGGATATGAGAAATTCCTAGCAGAGGTGACAGGTTAATGACTTCTGATGACAAGAAGAAACGTGCAGAATCTGCTAAGGAAAAACAAGCTCAATATGGTGATGATATTGATCTTGATAGTTACAAGTATACATCTTCCGAACCCCGTGAGATAGAGTCGATAGATGATGTATCCTCTTCAGATCAGGATTTAGTGAAAGAAGTTGGTTTTGATACATCACAAGAGAGTGTGTCAGCTTCATTCATTCAATTCGATGCTGAAAGCATTCTTGCTGATGTCCTCCTTTCACAAGAAGGACTTGAAGTACTTCCAATGGGTCAGGCACTGAAGCAATATGATTGGCTACAGGAGTATCTCTGGAAAGCTGTTCCAGTAGATGTTGACAAATACACTGCAAGAAGTGAGCTCGAATCGTACAATGGATACTTCATTCGTGCTAAAGCTGGCGCAAAAATTGGTATGCCTGTTCAAAGCTGTCTGATCATGAAGAAGAATCAGGCTGTACAGAATGTTCACAATATCATTATTGCAGAAGAAGGGTCTGAGTTGCATATTATCAATGGATGCGCAACACCTTCTGAGTTAGAACAATCACTTCACTTAGGGGTTACTGAGTTCTATGTGAAAAAGAATGCTCAACTCTCTTTCACGATGGTCCATAGATGGAGTGAGAAGACGGATGTACGGCCTCGTTCTGCAGCTATCGTTGAAGAGAATGGAACTTACATTTCCAGTTATGCACTACTCAGTCCGCTTAAATCCATTCAGACCTTCCCCAAAGTCCGTTTAGTTGGTTCAGGCGCAAAAGCTGATCTCTATTCAATCGTTTATGGTACTAAGAGTTCGAAATACGATATAGGAGGTCTCCTAAGTCTTGAGGCTCCTAGAACTAGTGGGAAAGTAATCTCGCGTTCCATTGCCACAGATTCATCGGAAATCATTGCACGAGGAGACCTCGTAGGTCTCTCAGGGCAGACAAAAGCACGATTGGAATGTGATGGTCTCCTGATCAGTGATTCCGCTGTTATTCGAGCTGTACCAATGCTTGCTGCTCGTGCCGAGGGTGCAGAACTCAGTCATGAGGCAACAGTTGGGAAGGTCGGTGCAGAACAACTGAGCTATTTAATGAGCCGAGGTCTTACAGAGGAAGAAGCAACATCACTCATCATTCGCGGGTTTGTAAAATTGAAGGTGCCCGGTCTACCAAATGCCCTTCAGAGTTCAATCGATGCAGCAATCAAGATGAGTCTTGAAGGCGGCATGTAATTGGCAGTCTAACTCTTTGATACGATTTCCTTCATACCTGCGGGTAGGTATTTGTGTAGAGCCTGTGGAAGCTTGACACTCCCATCATCCTGTTGATAGACTTCAAGTATTGCTACGATGGTTCTTGGATTCGCAACTATTGTACTATTCAGAGTATGAAGGTAGCCCTTCTCAGTACCACCTTTCTTGAGTCGATATTTGATATTCAAACGAGTTGCTTGGTAGGCTGTACAATTACTACAAGATCCTCCCTCTCGATACTTCTGTTGTCCTGGCATCCATAACTCCAAGTCGTACTTCTTGGCTGCAACAATACCAATGTCCCCAGTACAGACATTCACAACACGGTATGGTAGTTTCAGTGCTTGAATGTACTCTTCTTCATTCTTGATTAGTTCTTCGTGAATATTCCATGACTCTTCTGGGAGGCTGAATACAAATTGCTCAACCTTATTGAATTGGTGAACTCTGAAGATACCCTTGGTATCCTTTCCATGAGACCCTGCTTCTTTCCTAAAACACGTACTAATTCCTGCAAATTTGATTGGAAGGTCAGTTGGTTCGAATACATTATCCATATGCATTGCAACCATTGGGTGTTCTGATGTAGCAATAAGATAGAGATCTTCTCCTTCAATCTTGTACATCACATCTTCAAAATCTGCAAGGTCTGTCACTCCCTCATAGGGAGCTCGTCGCATCATAAATGGTGGATAGAGTGGAGTATATCCTTTCTTAATCAACATCTCAAGTGCCATTTGTTGCATAGCGATATCCAGCATGACCAACTCATTCTTGAGATAGTAAAATCTTGACCCTGCAATTTTTGCAGCACTTGGTATATCTCCTATATCTAGCGAGTCTAGGAGATCTACATGGCTTTGAACTTCAAATTTGAACTCAGGCCTTCCTCCCCATTCCTTTACAACTTCGTTGTCTTCCTCATCTGCACCATATGGAACGCTTTCATGAAGGATATTGGGAATGCTCATCTGAATTCTCTTTAGTTCATTCTCCAGAGTGGCAGTTTCTGCTTCGATATCTACAATTCTCTTGTTTACTTTCTCGGCACGCTTCATTACTTCAGAGGCATCCGATCCCTCTTTCTTTAGCTTACCAACTTCTCTTGAGAGACTATTGCGTTGTGTTCTAAGGTCCTGTATCTCTTTCTTCAAACCTCTTACTTTCTCATCAAGATCTAACAATCGGTCAAAGTCCTCAAGCTTAGCTTTGTCTTTTCTCCACTCGAGATTCTTTCGAATTAGATCAACATTTTCCCTGATGAATCGGATGTGCAACATTGACGTTTCTCACCTTTATTGATGGTTGCGATTCATCCCAAGTTGTGTCTATTGATAAGTTGTTTCCTTAACGGAGCTAGAACACTCAGTTAGCTTTCTCGATAGCCTTTCTATAAACATCTTCGATGAGTCCTATCTGATTCTGCCAAGAGAAGTCTTTCTCTATCTTCTTCCGGCAACGAAGACCCATAGCCTGTCGTTTCTTCTTATCCTCTGCCATTATTCTCATACCCTCAACGACCGCCGATACACTATCTGGTGTTACCAAGATTCCTTCGTCTTCTCGAATTAATCGTACTGTTTCACCGATTGCAGTAGTAATCACAGGCAACCCACAGCCCATAGCTTCCATAACACTGAGACCTAGACCACCGATATTTTGTGGTATCACAAATGCATCCATCTTTTGTAGAACAGATGGGATTTTATCATGATCAATTGCACCTAACCAGCACACCGACCCATCATCAGTACAAGTATCAACCTGACCCTTGAGCATACCATCCCCAATTACTGTCAAACGGGTTTTTGGATTCTCACTATGATACTCTCTAAATGCATCAAGTAGAATGTGGACTCCCTTGTCATAGCTAAGTCGACCAACATAGACAAAGTCCGTAACATCTTCATCTTTGTCATTGATTTCACCAGGTTTGAAAAGACTAGTGTCAACACCATTACTAACTACATTGAGTTTATCCTCTGAAAATCCACTCTTGATGAAGTATGGTTTCTGTGAGGGATCTACAAGAATCACCTCATCATACTTTCTGCTTGCAAAAAGAGATGCTTTCCATGCAATACCAAAGAGCGTGGAGTAAATCGAATGCCCTGCAGCATAGGCTAAATGATATGTAACAACAAGTGGAGGTAATGACTTTTTAAAATAAGGTAGAGTGAACTCAGTACTTCCCGAGTTCATCTGAATATGAAGAACCTCAAGGTTGTGTTTTTTGGAAACCTTCGCAACAATCTTCGGGGATGAGAGAGTATCAATTGAGAAATGAGGATTAAGTTGGACCGCTCTGAATCTGTGAATTCTTTCTTCAGGAAGGCCATCTACAACTTTGGATTGTGTAAGTGCATGTACCTCGTTGTTGTGTTTGACTAATCCTTCGAGGACGGCGCCTGCTCTGATACAGAGCCCGTCTGGAGCACCGAACTTGCTCACCATACCAATCCTCATCATTATCACAACAATCTGACTCTGGGTCAAAGTCACCTACTTTTAACGTCTTCCGCTGAAAATTAACCTTCGAGTTCTGATGAGGGACATAGATTGTTGACAGCACAATCAGAACACATGGGTTTTCGAGACTTGCATGTTCTTCTTCCATGAGTACCGATGAAACGTGCATAACTGATCCATTTATCCTTCGGGAGAAGCTGCATGACATCTTTTTCGGTCTTCTCTGGTTTCTTCTCGTGCTCTGTAAATCCAAGTTTAAGACTAACTCTCATGATGTGAGTGTCCATTACGACTCCTTCAGCAATACCAAAGGCAACTTGCGTAACAACATTAGCAGTCTTTCTACTTACACCTGGAAATGTTACTAGCTCGTCAAGAGTCTTAGGTACCTCTCCTCCGTAATCTTCCAGGATCATTTTGGCAGTCTTCGTGATGTACTCTGCTTTGCGATTGTATGCACCTGTAGGTCGAATGATTATAGCTACATCATCAATAACTGCTTCAGCTAATTTTTTGGGAGTTGGATATTTTCCAAAAAGAACTGGAGTGACTTTATTCACACCAGCATCTGTTGAACGAGCTGATAGTATAGTTGCGATAGTCATCTCAAACGGATTCTTGAAGTCCAGATATGACGTTGGTGCATCCGGATATTCTTTAATCAATTTTCGAAGAACTACCAGCGCCCTCTTTTCTTCATCACTCATTACTGACACCTGTATTTCTTTTTCTCGAATACTACTTCAAATCTAGTATCATATTATTCTGATATTGTGATCTCCTGACCACTTTGACCTTTTGTTGTTAGATCATACCGAGCTATTGCTACAAGGATGATTATGTTCAGAAAGAATACCATAACGAAGAGTGACATGAAACTATTTGTTGCCTCTGAGATTAAACCTCCAATGATTGGTCCAAAGGATGCAGCTATCCAAACAATGAACCAAAATAGACTAAGAATCTTCGATGTATCCTTACTTGGTAGTCTCTTTCTGATTAATACAAGTACAATAGTATACCACAATGTATCGTTTACATATTTTAGAACAACTGCTAGAAATGAGGTCTTGAAAATAACACCTAAACCAGGTATGATTGAATTCGCAAATAAGGAAAATGATAGTGGTGCCCAATCCGGAATCCAATATGCAACAATCAAGAGTGCAGCAGAGATTGGCATGATTGCATATACAGCTAGAGCAGTTGACTTCACACCCTTTCTATCAGTGAGTCTTCCCACTTTCAATATCAATGGTACTTGGATAGCGATGGTTATGATGAACATAATCACCATTGATGGTACGTCTATAGTCAATTGTTCTTGCATGTAAATCAATGCACCAAGTTTGAAGAAAGAATCACTAATACTATCAAAAATACAGACAACGATCATCCCTGGAATTAAGGAGAGAAGAATTCCTAAGGTACGTCTATTTTCGTCAATAAAGGATCTCCATAATTTTGAGCCCTCTGCCCTACCCTCTTGCGGACTTGACTCTAGATACTTCACTCTCACTATTGTGGATATCAGAATTAGAATAGCACCAACTAGGTGAAGCTGTCTGAATATTACCCATTCCGTGAATGGAAACAGAATCCCAAATATAACAAGTGTAATTATGGATAGAGTTCTTCCTGCAGTAAACAACGAGAGAGCAAACCCGCTATGATCTCGTGGAATATTATCCATTATGTAGGCAGTTGAACCACCCTTTGTAATCTCAGCTGAAACATAGATTATCAATGCTACAACAATAAGGAGAGGGTCTATGAATAGACCAATCATCATATAGTAAATAGCCATTATGAGCATCGATACAACAGCTAAGGTCTTGCGATTGACAGTGTCACCAACATAACCTCCGAAGAAACGTGCAGTTGTTCCAATGGCTGCAGCGATGGTACCTACTCCTCCGATGAAAACTAAACTTGGTATTATACTCCAAAGATAGAGGTTGAAGAAACTTCCCAAGAACGTAAAGGCATTGAAAATCCATGCTGTGGCTAGATACGTCCTATAATTCTTCCATGCAAAAACAGCTTTTAGAGAGGCTCGAATTCCGATATTTTGATCCTGAACCTCTTCTTGTCCTATGTGGTCCATCTCTTCAGATTCGGAGAGTCTATCAATCTCCCCATCTGCTGCGTCGTTATCCAAAATATCGTCACTCCGCGCATCATCCTTGTGAACCACTTTCATTTTTACTCTTTCTCCGGACTGGTCAAACTTGAATGTCTATCGCGGCCACGTTCCGGGCTTCGCAATTGACCAAGTTCCTATATTGTCCGAAGCTATATAGTCACCTTTTCTAATTTCATCTACTTCTCACTCATCGGGAGAACCAATCCCCCGAAGTAGTGGTATTGTTCCTCGAACGTCCGAACAATCACTACTCAAACACAAGCACCTTGACCTCCCCGTCTGCTGTGGGAATAGCCATGAGTTTGTGGGTGCAAATGTCTGCTGTGATCACTAGGCACTCTGGAGGAGCGTTTGCTGTCATGAGGTTCCTGACTGCCATCTCTAGATTGCATGCAGTCAATCTGACAACCTCTGGATCAGTAAACGGGTCCACTAAGCGGCCTGTTTCGGAAGTTTCGATGTTTCCAATTATTGGCTCGAATTTTTCTGTTATCATTTTCTTTCTTTACTCCGTGTTTCTTTTTTCTATCGGGTTTCCCCGATTTTTTTCCATTTTATTAGAATGGTTCATCTACTGGGGTTGGGGCACCATGGGGTTGCATTTTTTGTTTCTCTCCTTTTTTTTACATGTTCTCTTTCTCTTTTACGAAAGGTTGGCGGTTGATTCCTTAGATGACTCATACAAGTCATCCTGGGACTCTCCACGCCATCTCTCAATGTTCTCTCTTGTTGAACTCTCACACTGCAGAGAATAGCTAAGAATCCCATACCAACCAATGTCCAGCAATGCCGGATCTTCAAGCGAAATTCATCCACCAGGGAGTGTGTTGATTTCCATATTCCAAATCTAGTTTCCACTAGAATGGGCTAGGATCTTCACACGGTGGTTGAACTACGGTTGAGATACCGTGCACGACACCAATTGATAGAAGCTCCAATGCTGCACGATTCTTAGTCATGCTCTCATAGAGAGTTCGTATCTTGTCTGTGCTAATCGCTTTCACCTCCTTCATTGCTGAACATGGTACGATATGGTGGACACACTGACTTTAGCTCTAGCCGCTGGGACCTGAATGACCTTATGTGTCATAGTTGGCCGCCTGCCTCTGACTAGATAGGTAGATACTCTGATCTAGATAGCTCAGTAACATCTGACCTATGAGCTCAGTCTGCAGTGTGAATCCAAGTATACAGTACCAAATCTGACATAATAAGGGAGTGGTGTGCGGAGAGATTTACTAGAAGAGAGTCTTAATACGATTAGAGAGGCATACAATTTACACCCTCAATGATGTGTTATCTGGGTAATACTAGCATACTATGAAGCGGTCCACCAACACATTCTTATCTTAACATTTGGCCATATTACCTAGATATTCGGTGGATATCATGAGATATTTGGGACCGGGAGAATTACGCCTATTGGGTCGATTAATAATTGATCCATCACAACGTCAAGCAGCTCTTGCTCGGGAACTTGGAATATCTCGGTCTGCCGTTAATCAAATTTGGAGTAATCTGTCTACAGAGAATAATATGAGAATCCGAGGTAATCTCGATTTTGGTAAAATTGGTCTTCAGATGATTTTTGGATGGGCTGTTTCAAGCGGAGGTTCTGATATTCTCACCAAATTCAGTCGTTGGCTTGAATCAAGTCGTTTCGTCACATCCATCTCATTATCACTGATGTCCTCAACCTTTGATTCACGGTTGTATTTCGAAGCGCTACTTCCGATGGGTAGTCAAGCAGGATGGTTTCACAGTCAAGTTGATCGTTTTCGGAAGAAACCATATTCCCTTGAGATTTACACAAGTGAATGTTCAAGAATCTCACATCACATGAATCTTGGTCTATTTGATGGGATAACATGGCAATTTCCAGACAATTTCCGTCTTGAAGCCTCAATAGGTGCTGCCCGTGGCTATGTTGATATCCTTCCAGATGAAGGAACCATCAAACAGACTACTCCAACTGCCATCAAAGCTGAAGGTCTCCTAGCTGTTGCTGTTCTTGAGAATGATTACTATGCAACAGCTACGAGTCTAGCCAACTACTATGGAGAACTAGGATTCACACCTGACTCTGGCAGAACCTTTCGTAGAAGGATACTCAAGGTGCGAGAAAGAATCATACACCCGTATGTTGAGATTGATAATATTGGTCTAAATCAACGAGTTTTGGTGTGTCTACGTGATGATACCTATTACGAGTCAGCTTTTTCACGACTACTTCATGCTCAAGCAGGAACCTTTCCAAAAGCTCGTGTAGTTTCTGGACCAAGTCTTACTCTGCTTGAACTAGCGATTCCACGTTCTGTAGAATGGTTAGAACTTTCTGAAATATTATCAAAACTTGCAGGTAATGCTTCGGAGATATGTACATTTATAGCCGACATGGGAGAAAGGAGAACACGGCTTGAGAGTGTGGTGGCTCATTTAACATCAAGCCCACCTTCTGGATGAAACCATCCGGGGTTGAATATATTGAATAGGACTAGAACGGGTTCAGGAGAAACGAATCAAGACCCTAGTACAGGTCAGGTTTCTTATACGACTCCGTTTGATGATTTAATACCTAAACTTGAGGATACAGAAGCTCAGTTCTATCTTGATGCAATTAGGATTTACTTGGGTTTGTGTGAAGGTACTATCCCTATGGATATCGCACTCAAGGCTGTCGACACATTGAAAGATAATCCAGAGTATACTGCATACCCGACCAATCCTACAACTATACCGATCAATCCACGTTTCAAAATGAAAATGCTTGATAATCTCCGAACGCTCAATAAGTTCAACCTATTTACAAAGAGTTCAATAAAATCAGCATATAATTTTGCATTCTTAATTGAAGAAAGCCCCATTAGCAATGCAGATCTCTCTGTATTGTCTGTTTTAGCAAAAAATCCGTCTATCTCTCTTGTTGATGCTTCTAAACTTCTTCATGTCACTCCAAGAACAATCGCCCGTTCAATAGAACGACTGCGCGAAGTGAACAATCTTCGTGTTTCCACTTTCGTTGATTTTACTGCTTTCAACCTTCAGTCAGTAATGCTATTCTTCACTGTTCAGGAGGGTCTGGATTGGGAAGATATAGAACGAGGATTTTCAAAGTATCCTTTTACAAAAAGTATACTCAAGACTACCATGACTGATGTTGGATATGTTACTTTTCTCTTTCCTAATTTTGAAGAAAACAAACAGATTTTCCATAGGTCTATCAAGAATGTTTCAAAAACGATTTTTGACTATTCCAGCTTGCATTATCAAGTTGCTTCCGGAGCGACTTCTAATGTTGGTCTATTCGACAATGATCAGTGGGAGTTACCTCTTCATCTAGAAGATATGCTACAGAAGGATAGGGAACCAGATAGCAGTAACTTTCCTCCCATCCTTAATTGCTCTGGTGTTAAACCTGAATTGAAAATTGATGATTATATAATAGCCTCACAAATACAACTTGGTTCTCGAGAAGCACCTAGTAAAATCAGTGAGATTCTTAGCACAAAAGGGTACGATTATGATGGAAAATTAGTGTCGGCTGTTTCAAGGAAACTTCAGAATCGCAATCTATTCCTATCCTACCTTGTTTTCGCTCTTCCTAAATTGACTTCCAACTTTTGTTTCGAGATAGTCTGCAATGAAAAAGTTAGGTCTCGAATCTTAGAAACAATTGGACGATTTCCTTGGACTATCTACTATTTGTCATCAAGGGGTATAGTAGTTTGGACGATGACACCCGGAGAACATCAGGTAGAATACTATCAACTAATCAGAGCATTAGAACAGCAACCTGGTGTTCAGTCAGTCAATCCAATTATGACAATTTCATACCGTGGCTCAAAATCAATGATAGACCTCACAAGAAATCTGACCTATGAGAACGGAAAATGGTCAGTCAGTTCTGAAGATATCGAAATGGATTCCTACTTTGAATTCTAAAGTCTGTTCTTTGCATCAACTAATTGTTTAACACCCCTGAGAGATGCTCCCTGAGGGGGTCCATACACCACCATATCAACGCCTAATTGTTTGTAAGATTCCAATTGATTGATATTTACCTCAATATCGCCGCAAAGACTGAATCGATCGAGGATTTCCTGACCTATCATCTCCACAATGTCTTGAGTTAGACCATATTTCCTCATTTTGTCAATTGCGGGCTGTAGCTCTTTTTTCAATCCAAATCTCCTCAGAATTGATTGACTCATTCCCAGAGCAACAACTGCAGCTGAGGTCCTGATACCAGGATGTTCATCACACTTCTTTGAAGAACCAATCAATGAGGGCGGGAAAGCTCCGATTTTGAAGCCCTGCGGTCTTTTACCAAGAGTGGTTATAGCCCAACGTAGCATTTCTGAATCCGAGAAATTTAGGAGAACCCCATTAGAACAAGTAGATGCTTCAATCATTTTTGGTCCCTGTGCTCCTAGGAAAACCCGAGTTGTATCATATTCTCCAAGACCTTCACGTATTGTAGTCACAGAATCACACATTCTTTCCACAATTGTTGAAATCTCCCCATATTCGATTCCAACATCATGTAATTTGGATCTATCTCCTGGACCGAGAAGTAGGTCGAACCGCTCACCGTGCATCTCAATTAGTGTAGTCATCATCTGCAAGATGTGTGCCGGTGAGTAGATGAGTGGGCTAAGAAGACCTACACCAATTCTGCAGTTTTTAGTATTCTGTGCAATCACTGAAGCAAGAACTGGTGACAATCTAGTGGCAGGAAAATCAGTCACCCATACTGTATCTATCCCTCCTTGGTCTGCTTCAACTGCTTTCTCAACAATCTCAGATACAGGTTCTCTAAGGTTGATTGCAATCCCCCATTCCATCACTTGTTCCTCCTCAAGTGAATCTCTCGGAATATATCTGTCATTGCTTCTCTCCAATCACCAGTAAATGGTGGGCCTAATAGTAGTTCAGTAGCACCAAGTTCATTGATTCGTTCAAATCTATCAACCATTTGTTCACAGGATCCAGAAATTGCAAATGTATCAATGAAATGCTGATCAACGAACTCAGCTCCTCCTTTTGGTCCTGATTCAGCGACAGCCTGACGAATCTTGATTGCTCTATCTTGGTCAATATCGAGCAAATCCAATACCTGTTTAGGTGTATCCGCCACAACAATAGCTACAACACTCTTCGCAAGTTTCTCACTTCCCCCTTTGAAAGTGGGAATTGTTGGAAGCCATACAACCTTTTCTACATCTTCTGTCTTTCTCCCCTCCGCAGCTGCAGCCTTATCAACAACTTCGATCGCATATTTGATGTAATCTATAGGTCCTGATAGTATCACTCCATCTGCAATTTTTCCAGCTAATTTCAACATCTGGGGACCTCGAACACCATAGAATATTGGAATGCTTACTGGCGCATCTATACTGAGGTTGAATTCATTGAGATTTACTAATTCAGTTTGAATCGTTACTGATTCTGTTTGGAAAAGTTTTCTGAGTGTTTGGGTAGATTTACGCAATTCTGTAACTGGTTTATTCAGATGTATCCCATGTTTGATGAGATCCTGCATTCCCCCGATTCCAATTCCTAGAGTATAGCGTCCATTGCCCACCTCATGTAACGTAAGGGATCCCCTTGCAATTGTGGATAGATTGTGAACCGTGATTGGTATAATACCAGTACCCACTCTGACATTTTTTGTCCTACTAAGCAGGTCTGCGGAAAGAATAGAGGTTTCTTGTCCAATCCCAATATCTTCTCCCACCCATATACCTTCAACTCCAAGTGTTTCTGCGTTATCTCCTATCCACTTGGTGGCTCTAACACTCATACTTGTGGTGATACCAACACTCGCTCTATACATTGCATTTCTCGTATCACTTCTCCTCTATCAAGTATTCGTTTTTCTCAATAAGGATACGTATTTCTACATTCACGTCAATAGACAGAGTTGATTGAATTGAGTCGAATCGTCTGGGGAATCACCGGGTCTGGTGATAGAATAGAAGAAATCATGGACAGTATGATAGAATTGTTGACCGAAGATGATTTGCGAATAACTGTCATTGTATCAAAAGCTGGAGAACAGGTTCTCAGATGGTACAAGCTGTGGGACAAACTGAATGCGTTCTTTAGCAAGGTGAAGAAAGAAACCAATGCGAATGTACCCTTTATCGCAGGGCCTCTTCAGGTAGGAAAGTATGATCTACTCATTGTAGCTCCACTCACTGCTAACTCCACTGCAAAGATTGCCCATGGGATTGCTGATACACTCATCACAAATGCAGTTGCTCAGACACTCAAGGGAAATACTCCTGTCATTCTGTATCCTGTAGATCAATCCCCTAAACCAGTTACGACTGAAGGACCTGATGGGATTGAATTCACGATTACCCCTAGAGATGTGGATTTAGTGAATGTTGATCTTTTACAAGATATGAGAGGTGTAGCGATACTTGAATCCCCTTCTCAGATTGTTCAAGTTGTAAGCAATCATCTTCCTGACAAAGCATAGTATTTTTACCAGTGCAACAGTTCTTGGAATGAGAAGAGGTTAGACAACTATGGAACTGCCTGATGGATTCGAATTTGGATTTGTTAAAACTGACGAAGAAGTGGAAGAGTTGTTGAATTTCCACGCAATAGTCCATCCTGAAGATGACAGAGAAGAACTTCGTAGGCAGATTGACCATCTCCCTGGATTTGGTCGAGAGATGAATTACTACATTCGTGACCTCGATACGGGCAAAATAGTGACAGCACTGAACTCTATTCCATTCGTATGGAATTACGAAGACATTCCTCTCAATAATCTAGAACTGGGTTGGGTTGGTACCCTTAAGGAATATCGAAGAAAGGGATTAAACAAATTATTGTACACACACTTTGACAATCTGCTACTCTCTGGTAATTATGATATTTCTACGATTCAGGGAATTCCATATTATTATCGTCAGTTTGGATATGATTTTGTCATTCCAATGGAACGTACTGTATGGACCCGTACAAATCAGATACAACCGTTCGATGAGAAGAATCCTCCAGAATATATGAAATTAAAGGTTCGACTTGCTGAAAAGAAGGACATCCCATCTATGATGAATCTTCTTGATGAACTCAACCAAAAACTGTTGATATATGCTTCAAGAAGTCCCGAGCTTTGGGAAATTCAAGAAACTATGAAGAAGCAGTTTGAGAATGACTTTCAATCTTATGTAGTGCTTGATGGTTCTAAGATTGTTGGATATTTCCGACTTGTTAAGAAAATCAAAAAAGATAGCTCTCCAAATAAATCTACAATCTCAGTAATAGAGAGCAGTATTCCCACTTTCAATGGGGTTCTCCGAGCACTACAATTTCTATACGCAGAAGCAGTAGAAGATGATGTCCCTCTTATTGGATCTCATGGTCCTTCTTTCAATACTCTCTCGAAAGTTATGGAGAATCTTGGAGGACGTGGAAAACCTTGGTGGAAGTATCAAATTCGTCTCCCCAATATGACTAGTTTTCTGCAGAAGATATCACCAGTTCTTGAAAGACGTCTAGAAGGCACAATGTTCGAAGGACTCACCTATGATGTAATAATGAATACATTTCAGAAATGCTACAAGCTCAAGTTCGTCAATGGCAAAATAACCGATGTTTCCAATTTAGGACCACAAGAAGTGAATGAAAATCAAGCATTCCGTGCACCACCAAATGACCTTGCTAGACTAGTTCTTGGTGCATACAGCATCAAAGAAATCGAGCAGAATAATATCGATTTCATTGTTAGAGGTGAAGTACGACTAATAGCTGAAACCCTCTTTCCAAAGAAAGAGAGTTCCGTCTACAACTATTTCTGCTGAATCGAAGTTAGTCCAAGTCAGGAATAGTCATTTCCACAGCAAATTTCGCTCCGCATGGACAACTTGCATTAATCGGATATTTGTCTGGAGTATCAATACTAATGGTGGCTCCTTGCATTGCAGCCTTGTCGATCATTGCTTGCATATTGTGAACCATATATTTTGCAAAACCAGAAACAAGATCTGGGATTGACATATCATCAATCCAATAGATAAATCTTGAACAAGATGGACAGTGACTAGTTATCAATCCCGTGCCATCTCCACAGCTCGAACATGTAAGTTCTGTATGATGATAATCTGGAGCATTGGGACAGGGCAAATTCAGAGTATTCTTTGTACCACATCGGTAACAATAATATTCAAAATTGATAGTCTGATTCATCACAGTTCAACTCTGTGCTACATTGTTGACCAATAAATCTCTTTGTTGCACTAGTGGTTCTCTCGATTTTGGTGGCCTAATAAGGGACACATCTGATAGTACAACGGAGTGTTCACAGTTGCTGATTGAACGTTCAGATACCAAACTAATGTCCCTTCTCTTAGTATTTCTATCAGAGAATTTTGAAGCTAGTACAAATCGATGCAACGTTTGTGATTCTACCACACCTAGTTTTGGAAAATCATTCCTTATCAGTGGTAAATGGGTTTGTGTAAGTTGCATTGTTAAAAGAATTAGAACGAACTCATGCTAGAAATCTCTTCTTAATCCCAACAGTGAAAAGTGAGTATTGCTATCAGTAGAGTCCTAGGTGAATCTATTGAAGACTAGAATTCAACCACATCTAAGAGTTGGAGATGGCGACGTAGAAGAAGTCGTCATAATCACTGGAAATCCCGATCGTGTTCCAAAAATTGCTGGAAAAATGAAGGATCCCGAAGAAGTAGCTCGATACAGAGGTCTTGTTACATATCGTGCCTACACCCCAAAGGGAAATCCTGTGACGATTGCTGGAACAGGTATGGGCGTTGCATCAACCCACATCTGTATTGAAGAACTTGCTAATTTAGATGCCAAGGTGATACTGAGACTGGGCAGCTGTGGCGGAATCGACCCAACAGTTGTAACTGGTGACGTTGTTGTACCAACTGGTTGTGTCAGAGATGAACGCGCGAGCCTTAATTATGCTCCAATAGAGTATCCTGCGGTAGCTTCGCCTGATTGGTTTAGTGCACTCTATCATGAGATATCAAAGCTTCTTCCATCTGACCGGGTCTATTCAGGAATTTGTCTCACCACCGACATCTACTATACGAACCCAATTTACGACAAATTGGATCTCTGGACACGAGCAAAAGTGAAGTGTGTCGAAATGGAGAGTTCACTCGTCTTTACATTTGCTCAGACCCGTGGACTTGATGCAGCATCCATTCTGTCATGTGATGGAAATCTTCATGGTGCACAAAAGGGAGAGCAGAAAGATGAGAGTGAAGAAACTGGAGAGCAGGACCCACTCATCATAGAAGCTATTGAGAAAACAATTCTGGCTACTGCTAATGCTATTGACCACTTCTATGAAAAATAGATACATATGCAAGGTGTAAGAAATGGTGTCCGAGGGTCCAGCAGTCAGGTCCTATTTGGTAATGAAAGCTGAGTCCGAGAAAGCTTTGAAGCTTGCTGAGGAATGGTGGGGGGATAAAGAAGTTCCTAGTTACATCAAGATTCACCGATTTGAAATGAGTGATGTAGAGGAATTCGTAGGTCTATACAATCGATGCTTTTTGGCATCTCCTGATCCTTTCTGCCCTCTTACACCAGAGCAAGCAAAACAGCTTGATCCTGAAGGCATCTTTGTTGCCAAGCTATGGGGGAAACTTGCAGGTTTCATTGCATGCTTTGTAGAAAAACAGAGCGAGTCTAATTATGGAGAGATTACTGGAATCGGTGTCCTCCCAAGTCGAAGGAGAAAAGGAGTGGCAACTGCTTTGATTAAGAGTGCATCCAAATATTTCCTAGATTCAGGTGTTGACGAAGTGTACTGTGAGGTCTATGAGGAGAATCTACCTTCTCAAATGTTGATTCAAGCCTATGGGTTTGTTGAAGTTGGAAGGAGAGATATCCCCATGCAGACTGGAGCTCCAGTGGAACCTACATCTTCTGCTGAGCTACCTGGTGGTAAAATTATGCGCAGACTAGGTCTTAGACCCCGGGCAGGCTGTGAAACTTGTAGAGATATTTGAGTGAGGACTGGGCAACTTTTTAGTGAGGTATCACTATTCAGAAAGTGCTATGTACGAGTCTGAAACCGAGGATTCTCAAAATCCTAATTCCAGAAGAAGGCTCTCTCTCAGACGTTTTGAAAAAGTGACTAATCCTCGGTCAATACATGGTATCTACCCCTATAGAGGAAAGATGTCACCGTTAGATGCATCCCAGGTAATCAAACAATTACCTTCAGATTCACTCATCCTTGACCCATTCTGTGGAACTGGCACAATTCTCTATGAAGCTCAAACTTATGGCTTGAATGCTATCGGTGTTGATAACAATCCTCTTGCTTGTACAATTGCACGAGGAAAGACTGAACCTCTCAATAAGGAAACTACAATGGTACAGCTTGAGAATACAATTGAAGCTGCCAAATCCCTTTCTAAAGTCGAAAGTATGCCCTCACAACCTGCTAGGTATTTTCACAAGAAGACAGCAGATCAAATCATGCGAATACTTTCATTATCTGATACTTTCTCAACCTACCTTCTTTCCAGTTTCTATGGTGCAATATGCCTAACTGCTCGTGCATGTAACGATTGGTTGTGGACTTCAACTTCAGTTGGAAGGATAAACAAACCTTTACAGAATGTTGATTTCTATTCAACATTATTACGGAAGGCTCGGAAGCACATCGGATTTGTAATAGGCACACCATCTGTAGCAATACACACGCATGATTCACGAGAACTTAGTAAAATCGTGCGTAAAAAATCAGTGGATGTAGTATACACGAGCCCCCCCTACTTTGATGCTCTAGACTACACTGGTTACTATACGAAAATTGTGCTGGAGATTCTAGGTGTTGACAGAGCAGAAATTCGTGATGGGTTGATTCAGAGATATTCAACATATCAAGAAGAGATGAAGAGCGCGCTCCAATCGATTGATGTGGTGCTACGAGATAACGCAATAGTAATTTTTGTTGTAGGTGATAGAATGGTTCGAAAGAAGCTTATTCGAGGAGCTGACTTCTTTACTGATATCGCCCCATGGAAAAATCCCTATATTGTCGAGCGAGAATATACAAAGACTGCCAGTTCTCTGTGG
This sequence comes from Candidatus Thorarchaeota archaeon, assembly GCA_016840385.1. Next base: position 81,361 of record JAEOSL010000005.1, read on the forward strand.
GATAAGATCAATACTACACAAAGAAAGGAACAGGTAATTGTCTGGGACCTTGCACATGGAGGACGCAAGTGAAATGACTCGACATCTTGTTGTTACTGGTGACAGCAGGCAAATGGACCAAGTCCCCGATGATTCAGTTCATCTTGTAGTTACCTCTCCCCCTTATTGGAACCTCAAAGATTATGGAAATGATGAAGCCATTGGTCAATCATCTTCTTCCTACGAGGAATATCTCAATTCAATATGTGAAGTATTCAAAGAATGTGTCAAGAAGCTCGTACCTGATGGAAAACTCATTGTGAACATCATGCCAATACTACTTCCCGGAAAAACTTCAAAATTCAAACGAAGAGTTACAAAATCAGTTCTTACAGAACTTGAGGAGTTTATGGACTCACTCGGTAACATGTATTTTCACTCCCTTTACATCTGGGACAAGAGAAAAGCAGTACGCTTCAGTTCCTGGGGTTCGTATCCATATCCACCAAATCTATTGTCAACATACCCCTATGAATGGATTATTGTCTACTCTAAAATGGGACAACGTCGAGGTGTAGATAAAGAAATCAAAGAAGCCTCGAAAATATCTCATGAAGAATTTACAGATTGGGTACAGAACTCTATTTGGGACTTTCAACCAGCATCAGCTAAACAAGAAGATCATCCAGCACCTTTTCCAGAGGAACTTCCACGACGTTGTATTCGGCTCTATTCTTTTGTAGGTGATACAGTTCTCGATCCTTTCGCTGGAAGTGGAACAACGTTGAAGGTTGCAAGGGAGCTGGGACGTAACTCTATCGGATATGAGCTGAATCCTGAGTATACCTCAATAATCCGTGACAAGATAGGGGCGGACGATGAAGCAAATGATGATGTTTTTGAATTTACTATTAGTTAATGATAAACCTAATTAATGAAAAAGTTCCAATAGTAAATATCGTGTGGAGTTATTCGGGGTTGCCTGTCAATGACTCTATCTAAGGGAGGGAGATGAAAAAAATTGCGTTACGACGTAATAGTAATTGGTGCTGGACCTGCAGGATCAGTAGCCGCATATGAGAGTGCAAAGAAAGGTTTCAAAACTTTGCTGCTTGAGAAGGCTTCAATCCCACGTGAGAAGGCATGTGGCGGCGCTGTGATGTATCATGGAATCCGTATGATAAATGGAGAAGTCCCACTAGATGTAATTGAAAGGAAGATTTACGGTCTTAGATTTGGTTTCCTCAATGGAACTTCATCCGAATTTATTACGGACAAATTGATTGGGATTACTGTCTTTCGCGATAAATTTGACGCGTTTCTTTCTGAGCGTGCAGTTGAGGCTGGGGTTGAATTATTGGATGATGCTCGTGTCATACACACATCGGTTTCTGATGATTGTGCAACTATACAACTTAAAGATGGACAAGAGTTCAAATCGGAGTTTCTTATTGGTGCGGATGGTGTTAATTCGATAGTCAGTCGGTCTCTCAAATTGCGACCTAAACGGAAGGATTTGACCAAATTTGGCCTTGGAATGGAAGCAGATTTCCATGTTGGAAGAAAAGGTGTGATGAAAGCGACGAATGGAGACCCTTCTGTCATAGAAATAGTTCCAGTTGAAAACAAAATAAGTTATGGATGGATTTTTCCGAAACGGGAACATCTTGCGATTGGTGTTGCCGGAGGTAGTACACTCATGCAAGACCTAAGGTCCGATTTTGATGGATTTTGTAAAACCCTTGAAAAGAAACTAGGTGTGGAACTAAAGCTAACGCAACGAAGAACTGGTTTTCTTGGAGGTGATGGCCTGCAAAGTACTAATGTTGCAGACAGAGCTATCTTAGTTGGAGATGCTGCAGGATTCGTAGATCCAATGATGGGTGAAGGAATAGGATATGCAATGCAATCAAGCAGAATTGCAGTGGATGTTATCAATCAAGCAATGAATGAGAATAAACATGATTCTGCTGCATTATGGAACTATCATTTCCTCTGTCAGAAAGCATTTTCTTCCAATTTCCAGATGGCTGGACGAGCAGGGACAATGGGAATCTCATATGCATCTAATCTTCTTCCTAGAATTAATGGCCATAAATTGGCTTCAGATGTGATGGCAATGGTCGCAAGAGGAGAGATTGGCTATGCAGATATTCCATATGTTACCCTCAAGAAACTTCCAAGGCAACTTCCTGCAATTATCAAGCAAGTAGTGCAATCACGTATTCAGTCTCGGAACTGAAAACCTTCATAGGGAGATATGACTTACCCCACAGTAATGAGAACTCTTCGTCCTGTTTCAGCTTTCATAATCATTGTACTTGCTGTTTCTATAGTACAAGTCAGTGGTCAAGTTACCCATACTCCTATCTTTGATGGTGAGAGTGCTTTCGGTTTTCTTACAGGACAGTGTGATTTTGGTCCGCGTCCTCCTGGTTCAGAGAATCTGACTTTGTGCAGAACTTACATTTCAGAAACTCTGGAATCTTTCAATTGGACTGTTTCAATTCAGAACTTCACTTACATGGAAACGCCATGTGCCAATATCATTGCAACTTGGAATGGCACAACAGATTCTCCTATTATCCTAGGAGCTCATTACGATACTCGACCTAATGCAACATCTGATTATCCTGCCAATCGTTCTCTTCCAATTTTGGGTGCTAACGACGGTGCAAGTGGAACTGCAGTCTTGATGGAGCTAGCACGTATTCTACCCACTTCCGAACGATCAAAGGTTGAACTAGTCTTCTTCGATGCTGAGGACTCGGGTCAAATTAATGGATGGGATTGGATTCGAGGAGCGGTACACTACGTATCTGAACTCACAACTATCAGAAAGAATTCAATTGAGGCCATGGTTCTTGCTGATCTGGTGGGTGATGCAGAACTCTATCTTCCAAAGGAAGGTAGTTCAACTGATTCACTTCAGAATGTCATATGGTCAATTGCTGCAGATCTGGGATACAGTAGCACCTTTGTGAATACTGCAGGGTCTTCAGTCACTGATGATCACCGACCATTCTTGGATGCAGGTATCCCTGCCGTAGATATAATTCAAGTTCCATTCCCTTCATATTGGCATACCCTTGAGGATACGCCCGATAAGTGCAGCGGGGATAGTTTAGAGAAGGTAGGTAGGGTTTTGGAAGTCTTTGTCGTTGAATACGATGCAGAAAATGGAGGATTTTCTCCGGATTTACCATATGTCCTCTATGCCGCATTGATTATTCTCGCACTGGTCATACTCATCGTAGCATATCAACGAATGAAACGGTAAACAAATGTTACAAGCTTTTAAACGGCTTTATTCCACAATCTCTTTTGACATTAGAGTTCTGGTGAATCAGTTTGGAGAAGACATTTCTATTTAGACAAAACAGCGGCCATTCTTCTCCACTCACCTGTATATCAGTAGGTCCGAAAGGAAAATTCGTAGTTTGTGGAAATGCAGCATCTGATATCTTCGTTGTAGACACAAAGAATGGTAAACTCAAACAAACAATTTCTGGTCATGATGGAAAAATCACAGGTGTATCCTTTATTCGAGACAGGTTTCACGTTCTTTCCAGCAGTTGGGATACTACAACTCGCCTCTGGGATAGCAAAGAGAAAGATTCACCACTTGTATTGAAACATGGAACTGAAGTGAAAACGCTAACAGTATCAACTGAACTAGGAAAGGGTGTAGCTGGAGCTCGTGATGGTGAACTCAAAATATTTTCATTGAGTACATTGAAGAATCTTAGAAACATTCAGGCTCACAAATCAGATATTTCCGGTCTTGTTTTTCTTGAAGATGCTGCAAAGCTTGTTACCAGTTCATGGGGTGGAGAGTGTAAGCTTTGGAATTTGACCTCCTATGAGCTAGAAACAGAATTAGTCAAAAAGAAAGAACGTATTCGATCTCTTGCAGCAACTCCTGATGGGTCAAAGCTTGTTCTTGGTATGCATAGTGGAAAAATTTCGTTGATTGATATAGAAACCCGTTCAGAGATTAAACAATTGGTTGGACACAAAGATATCGTTGAATCCCTTTCTATTGACACAACAGGTGAGAGATTGGCATCGGGTAGTTGGGATCGAACGATTCGTCTTTGGTCATTGAATAGTAACAAGGAGATATCTTCAGGCAAGTTGCTCGCAGGAATCACAGCAGTTGAATGGGATCCAAAGGATGAAGTGGTATATTCTACGGATTTCTCGGGTGCAATAACTTCATGGAATATCTGAAGTTCCTACTACTCTGACTCAGCCTTACTGGGTAGATTGGCTCTAATGACAATATTCACAAATCCTTGACTATTCCAAGTCAAACGGATACGCCCATACCTTTTGTTGGCAGGCATTCTTCCTTGTGTATCAGCTTTAACGGGATTTCCTTTCAATATTTCAATTATTTTTCCAGCATTCTGATTTCTGCTGAATTTATCATAGGGAATTGGCACCCGTGTACTATCTGCCAGTGTCAGAATCAATGCTTTCTCTGATATCTCCACAATTGGCTGTGAGAATATTGCCCTCCCCTTTTTGAAAAATGGAGTTTTGTCTCGCATGCTTCTGATATTAATAGCTAATTTTCTGTGCCGTGCAATCTCTGCAGCAGCAGACCTCACCACATCATTCAGATAGGTTTCTCTGTTATCGAATCGTTCAGAGAACTCCTCTTTAATTTCATCTATAATCTGTGTCTTCTTTATTAGACGATTCTTTAGCAGGGTTTTGATTACCCAATTGGTAGCTTGTACATATCGGGAGAACTCCTCTTCAATAGGAATCTGTTTCTCTCGAGTTAACGCTACACTTGATAGTTTGAGCAATATCATCTCAGGCATTAGAATCACTAATTCTAACTCTACAAGTGTATCTAATCAATCTAACTCAGAACATCCCAAAACTAGATTCTGTGAGCTAGAAACTGAACCTCACTTATTATCCGATTAATCTCTGCAGGTTGGATATCGTAGGCACCATGCTCAACAAGAATCAGTTTGAAGAACTCTTGGTCACTTATCCTTAACATAGGGATGAACGCGACATCTTCAGTATCTTGTCCCATTGCAGCTACCATTGATCTTCCCAAGGTGCATGTAGACTGCCGCATTTCTAATACTGCAAGTTCGTAATCACCAGCATATGTAAGACTTCGAGCTCCATGATGTTCTCTTTGTGCCTTGGCAAGTATTCTGGTAGCTTCTATTGCATGACTTTCTGAAGCAATCTCTTCAAGCTGTTTTTCGGTCCTTTCCATCCAGTCTCTAATCTCTTCAAGAATGACAAGCAACTTTGGTTCATCCATTCCCTTCAATTTGAATGTACGAAGGAATAGTTTGTAGGTGATTGGATCAAGCATCCGAATTTCAGTCAATACTTCAGCTGGCCTGAGCATAGTGAAGATATTGTTCGTCATCATAATGACTCGAGCAAGATGAAGAAGGCCATCCCGTGCTTCATAGATTGCGCTTTCTTCATCCTCATCATCAAGGAATTTCTTAGCACTGGCGAGCTCATCCAGCGCTAGTTTTTTCACGTTATTGATGACCTCGTCCGACCATACATAATTTTGGACACTATTCTGCCAACTCTGCAACATCTTTTCTGGGTCATGTAATATTCTGGATGTTCGAAGCCGATTCACAACTTCTGATATTTTGAATACATCTTGCGTAGCACAATCTATAACTGCTTTTACTTCATCGATGGTCATAAAGGTCATATCAATGATGACCTCTTTATGAGTAGACATCAGTTGTACAGGGGCTTCATCACCATCCCAGATAATTCCGATATCTAGATCCGAAGTGGCTGTGATTGTACCTTGAACAAATGAGCCGTAGACAAAGATACCTTTTACATTTTCATGCTGTTTCCATTCTGCAACGGTATCTTTGAGAGCTGTGTCAAAGCGGCGATGAATATCGGTCATATCTTCAGATTCCCCTAATCTAACATCAGACGGCTAATATCACAAAATGTCGCAATTGTCAATAAAGCTATCTGATACGTCGCCCGACAGCAATTAATACTGGATTTTCCTCCAATATTTAGAGGAATATCCATGCCCCGTACTGATGGAAGAAGCAATGATGAGTTGAGACCTGTCGAATTTGTTAGAGGATATCTTAAGCATCCAGAAGGCTCTGTTTTGGTTTCTACTGGTGAAACTAAGGTAATCTGCACTGCTTCCGTAGAAGAGGGTGTTCCAGGTTGGCTTAACGGTAGTGGTCGTGGTTGGGTCACTGCGGAATATGGAATGCTACCTCGATCAACGAATGAACGAATGGGGCGCTACAAAGTTAGTGGAAGAACACAGGAGATTCAGCGTCTAATTGGTAGATCCTTACGGGCTGCTATTGATATGAAGAGGTTGGGTGAAAACACAATCAAGATTGACTGTGATGTCATTCAGGCAGATGGTGGTACCAGGACTGCATCCATTACAGGTGCATTCGTTGCCCTATGTGATGCCTTGGATTTTATGGTTGACATGGATATGATCCGTGAACGGCCTTTACTAGGTAATGTCGCAGCAGTGAGTGTGGGTCTGATTAAGAACGAGATACTGCTAGACCTCAATTATATCGAGGATTCAGGTGCTGATGTGGATATGAATATCGTAATGCTCGATGATGAGTTTGTTGAAGTGCAAGGTACTGCAGAAGGCGCTACTTTCAAACGTGGTATCTTGGATGATATGTTAGATATTGCATCAAAAGGGATTGGCACACTCGTAGAACTACAAAATAATGCACTTTCTTCCAAGTGAATTCACTGAAGTATGCAAGAATCCTAGCAATTGCGCATTTTTTATTGTGCACTTGACGGAAGGTTTATCTAGAAATCCTACAGGAAACGAATTGCTCTCGTCGAAGAGATGGTCTTATGCGACGTAAACGTCGTGAGGCTGATCTGGTGTTACTGGTGACGGTTTTCACCCTCGACGCATAGCAAGCTTTAAATCACCAGCCAATTAGGCTGGCTGAGCGCTCACTGAAACTTCAGTGAAGTGCAAAGATAGGTCCGAAGTTCAGAGATTCAATCCCTGAACAGAAAGGCTCATCGAGACCAGACCAAGGTAAAGGAGTCATTCTCGATGAAGGACCGTCACTGCATACGTTTTGGTGCCGTGCACCAATAGAAACAGATGCACTGATTGCAGAGGATGGAAGTACACTGATCGAAAAAACTTAAGGAAAGGAAACAAATGACCTAACGTTTTAACGTTATTATTACGAAACTCCTTGGCATGATTGGTCCAAATATACAATCATGTTCACACATTTTTGTGGACAACAGGTAATACTGTGTCAACACATGACTAGGTCCGCAAATTCGCTATACGGTCAGTGGTGGATGACTTGGTTGGCTAGCTGATGAAGGGCGTGACAAGCAGCGATATGCCGCGGGTAGACGCATGAAGTCTTTGATCCGCGGGTGCCCTAATGGGACTTCCTCACATGGGCTAATACCCCATGTGGATCCGGAGTCAATTCCGGATTGGGAACGCTCGGAACTGAAGCATCTTAGTACGGGCAGGAAAAGAAAACAACTGTGATTCCCCGAGTAACAGCGAGCGAAAAGGGAATAGGCCAAACCGAATCCCTGTGCGAAGAGTACAGGGGGATGTGGTGTAAGGACCATGAACAATTGCCTACGTTATCGAAGCCGAAGTTGTCTGGAACGACACGGCACAGAGGGTGACACCCCCGTAGGCGTAAGTTACAGGCATGTTTATGGATCCAGAGTAGCGCGGGTTGGATGTCTCGCGTGAATGTCGGAGGTACAATCTCCGAAGCCTAAATACTCAGCCAAACCGATAGTAAACTATGTAGCGCGAGCGAAAGTTGAAAAGTGCCGCGGAAGCGGGGTGAAAAGCACCTGAAACCACTGATCTATACAAAGGATGCTGATTACAAGATTGGATACTCGGTGAACGAAGCGTGAGCAATCGCGTTGTAGGAATCGAGTGGATCGAGTCAGCATCATCCGTCTTGAAACACGGGCCAGGGAGTTCATGGGCGTGGCGAGGATAAGGCAGAAAGCCGTAAACGAAGGGAAACCGAGAAGCCCGCAACTGCTTGCAGTGAGGGGCCGCGTGTGAAAGTGCGCGAAGTCACTCCCGTGACACGAGAAACCAGTCGATCTTGGCGTGGGCAGGATGAAGCCGGGCGAAAGCCCGGTGGAGGTCCGAAAGGGTTCTGACGTGCAACTCGCTCCGTTGACCTGCGCGAAGGGGTAAAAGGCTTATCTAGACTGGTGATTGCTCGTTCTCCGCGAAGTTGGTCGTAGCCAAGCCCTGCTTGAGGTATCATGTGGTGTAGAGCACTTTTGGATGTGCCCGGGAGACGTCAAGTCTTTCACCATCCCGAAAACTCCGAAGCTGCATGAACCGTAGACGGCAGGAGACGGGTGCCCGGGGTAAGCCCGGCAGGCCGAGATGGGGAGAACCGAGAGTATGGTTAAGGTCCCTAAATACCAGATAAGTGCGGTGAAGAAGGGCGTCGAGAGCCCAAGACAGTCTGGGGGTGAGCTTAGAGGCAGCTATCCCCGAACGAAAGCGTAACAGCTCACAGACCGAGGCTCTCGGCCTTGAAAATGGACGGGGCTAAATCCGGTTACCGAGACCATACAGTACGCGAGTAAGATCGCGTAATCTGGTAGCAGAGTGACCCGGTAGGGCAGAAGTGGGGTTGTGAAATCCCGTGGACCTTCCGGGTTTAATGATCCTGGCGGT
>JAEOSL010000026.1 GCA_016840385.1 Candidatus Thorarchaeota archaeon
TCCTGTTTGACCATCTTCCCATTGATGATGACATCTCGCACTTCTGCACCTGTTGCATTGTACACTAAATTGGGAATCACATTCTTCACCGTGCCTGAAAGGACTGGGACAAGATTCGGAACATCGGGTTTTAGAATAATGAGGTCAGCCTTCTTACCCACCTCTATGGAACCTATAGTCTTGTCGAGACCATGACAACGAGCTGCATCGATAGTAACCATCCTGAAGACTTGTTCAGCAGGCAACACAGTGGGGTCTCCATGCTTGACTTTGTTTAGAATCGCAGCATACCTCATCTGAACGAACATGTTACTTCCATCGGGTGGACCTTGGTCGGATCCTAATGCTGCTACTCCACCAGCCTGTATGAAGGAGTGCAAAGGAGGGACAACGCCATCAATCAATCCGATTGAACCGGGACACCCAACCATTCTTCCTCCATTCTGGGCAAGGGTTTGGAGTTCCTCTTCAGAAGCATCATGACAGTGAACCGCGATGAGGTTGGAATCTATGAAATCGATGCTCTTCAGGTATTCAATTGTTGATTTTCCATAGCGACCTTCCATTTGCTTACGCTCTCGATTGCCCTGCGCAATGTGCATATGAATAGACACACCATCGTCGACGGCTTTCTCTTTCACCTTGAGCAGGAGCTCAGAACTCATCATATCTGCAGCCTGAGGGCCGTAGAGACATGTGATTCGACCATCAAGTTTCCCGTGCCAATCTTTAACAAGTTTGATTCCATCCTTGAGCTTCTTCTCTCCTGCACCTGAATCAAACTCGTACAGTTCCTCAGAACTTCTCTTTGCTTGTCCAAATTCGTTTATCGTAGTGCACACATTTGCGCGGACTCCACTTGGTTTGTGGACCTCTTCGATGATTTTGTCCATGTTGGAAGCATAGTCACAGAATGTTGTGGTTCCAGACTTCAGAGCTTCGAGGACACAGAGCTTGGCTCCAATAATCCAATCATCCGGAGTCATGTTGCGAATAATTGGTCCTAACGTCTTATGCATCCAATCCTTCTCTGGGACATCTTGTGCCAGTCCTCTCAATAAACTCTCAGGCGTGTGAATGTGGGAATCAATGAGTCCGGGAAGTAATATTCCACCAGCTGCATCGATGACCAAATCTGCAGACATTGAGGCGGAGCCAGATCCAATACCCGAGATTTTGTCACCATCAATCTCGATGTAACCGGGTTCATAGATCTTGATTTGGTCTTGTTTCGGAGTTACAATTAGTGCATTCTTGATAAAGATAGAAGTCATATTCCTCACCAGCGTGTGCGATTAACTCAACATCTCCCCATTTATTGCCTTTGATTTTCAGAATTACAATCTCGATAACTCCTGAATCTAGATGCATAGAAATGTAATTGTGATGATTTATTGTAGGTTCACGTTCTGTTATTATTTTCTAGATTTTATCAATTTCTGAAAAAGCATACCCGCAATTACGAATGCTACCAATAGCATCCCGGGTAAGAGGAGCGGCCATTGCGGAATGACTGAAGTTATACTCAATCGAACCTCGGCTGTATCATTCGTATCTGTCATTAGTAATACGCCATACAGACTTGGTTCAGGAAATTCAATCAATAGAGAGAGAGTAGAAGATGTGTTTCCCCTGAATATTGGAGTGGTATTATCCAAACTTCCCTCACGAATGGAAGTAATCAAATCATCTTTGTTGAGAACAAATACGCTGTATTCCATAATATCCAAACCAATAATTTCAGTATGGATGCTTGTTGTTCCAGTACCCTTGAAGAGAATACCTTGGTAAGATCGGCTCGATATCTCAATCGTCGAGAAAACTGGAGGAAATACAAGGGTAGAACCTGCCATAAGAACCAATCCAATGACTAGAATAAGTTTCGACCATCTCATCATTAATCACCTTTCAAATTTCAGTTCTCTCAAAAATCATGAATGCTAAAAAAAATATCACCAAAGCTAATCCCAGGGATCCCATCAAAATGAACGGAATCTCACCAATAGAAGAAGCTCCCTCCATCATCACCAAAGAAGCTGCCGTATTGCGTAAGGGATCTAGAATCAATAGAATTCCCTCTCGGATTGAACTTAGTGAAATCAATAGTTGGAGAACGTACCAGAATCCAACACCTCCTACAGCAGATACAGACACTCGTTTGAAGGCGATTGACATAATAGTTCCAAACGAAACAAGAAGTACGATATACGTGAGGGTAGATAGAATCAACAGAAGCAATTCGATGTTACTTACACCTACAGGCACGAAAAGGAATATTGAGATGAGAATACCCGCTATTGAAGCAATTGATGGTATTATAATCGCCATTATAACTTTAATACTAAGATATGATCTCCTTCTTATTGGATATGATAGCATAGTCTTCAAAGTATTATCCTCCATGCAGCCAGCTATAGCAATCGCGGCTATAATAGGTATTAGAAGTGTTAATGGATGGGCAATTCCTATAAACAAACTATACATAGAAAGATATGGAAATGTAGAAACATAATCAGAGATATTCTGAGAAGGAGCTGTACCATCCCAAGTGGGATATCGTCCAATGTTTATTGAATAACTCATCATAGAACCAATCGAGGATGCCAATACTACAAAGAGAATGAACGCCACTACAATCTCAAGTACTGGAAAACGGTAAACGCTTTCAATTTCCAATTCAATATATGTTCTAATTCGGGTTCTCGTTTCATACCCCTCCCATGACAGCTTCGTATGCTTCTTCAAGCGTTGTCGATGGTTCTATTGCAAGAATTTTAACATCTTCCGTCTCATGCAAGTTCCAAATTTGTTCTTGGAAATCATCTCCAACTTCTTCTTCCGTTCTTATTGTTGCTTGTAGACTCCCAGAAACTCTGGCATAGATTACTCCTGGGATTTTTTTGGCCATTATTATAAACTTCTGAGGAGATGATGTTCTTACCCTCCAGAAACCTTGAGTATACCTGAATAAAATATCTGAAATAGAACCTGAGTCTAGAATCCTTCCAGCCTTAATAAATGCTAAAGAGTGGCATACTCTTTCGAGCTCAGAAAGAATGTGGGAGGATATGAAGAATGAAATGTCATTCTTGGAACTCAATTCCACAATAAGATCAATTATTTCTCGTCGACCTTGAACATCAAGATTAGCGGTTGGCTCATCAAGAAAAACAAGTTCTGGATTTCCGGCCAATGCTTGAGCAAAACCTAATCTTTGATGCATACCAGCAGACAATTTACCAATTCCTTTGTTACTAGCATATGCCAAACCAACAGAATCAAGGAGTTCGTCAGCGGATTCAGTGCCTCCATAAATACTTACAACCTTTTCCAAGTATGATTTAACATTCATGGATCGAGGATAAGAAGGTCGCTCGTGGAGGATTCCAATTCGGTTTCGTATCTCAAATGATTGATTCGCGATATCCAGACCCAATACTTTTGCTTGTCCGCTTGTTGGGTTTGTTAGTCCAAGAAGTATTCTAATCAGTGTTGTCTTCCCAGATCCGTTTGGTCCAACAAGTCCAAACACACCGGGCTTAACGGATAAGTTAAAGCCATCAAGCGCGTTAACCTCTGGGTAACTCTTGCAAAGATTCATTACTTCTATTATTGAGTCCATGTTCTACCTTTACCCCCGCTTTTTCTTTTGTAGTTTCCTGCGTCTTTCTTTCAGAATCTGTTTTTTGCTCCGTCTATTCTGATACCTAAATTTTATCATCAAACCTGTAAACACAACTCCACCGCTAAAGATGAAAATCCCAATAATCCAAGTAGAGTCACTTTGTGGGTATATTCCATTCGTATTGTTATCAAATCTTCAATAGTAAGTGAAATATCTGTTAGAACAAAATCATCCGATTGAACAGATATGGCGTCAATTCGGAATGTCCCATTTTGGAAACCCGGAGTTTCTGCAGGCGTATCAATGCGAGAGGAATTCAGAAACTCAAGGTGTCTGAATTGAATTTTGTATTCAAAATAGGTTCCTTCTGGAAAAGTCCAATTTACAGCCAATGTTGTATATTGATCAGTGGTGGAGAGAGGTGTAGCAATAACAAAAAAAATAATGATTGCATAAACAAAATGATTGCGTAATAGTTGCATTATGTTTCCCCTCTCCTATTCTATAGATACCTAGTAGTATTGATAGTTCCAGCTTCCACTACCATAGACCCAAATATAGCATGAATGATGCCATTGTGCGATTGGGATCCATCCCCAAGGTGTTAGAATGCCATAACCATTATCCCACTCACAGAAACCACGAGCGTACTCGTTGCTACTGCCAGTGTACCTAATCACAGACTTGTCGATATTGATGTAGTAATGTCCAATAGCTGCAAAAATTGATACTGCATCATATGCATCATCTAGGATATATTTTCCACCTGTATAAGTGGAATCTACTTCAACATAATAATCCAGGGAGCCCATAAGCCAACCAGTTGGCCAGTCTCTCATCTCATGACGAAAATGACCTGTGGTATGTATTCCACTCACTGTTGATGTTAGCGCAACCCCAAGAAGAGCTACTGCCACTAGGCTAATCGCTAATGCCCTATATACATTTTTCATTAATAGTTTTCTACTAGAAAAAAGTAGATATGAGGCACTGAAACTGTTTCAAAGATATTTATGGAATGTAGTATAATAATTGTTCTAGTAATTTCAAACCCCACCACGAAACTTTTCTCCAAATTCGATATTAATTCGTACTCATATATAGATATCGGTGCATAAGCTACAAAATCACGATATCCAAGATTAGAGTCGAACTTGAGGAAGAGAAGGAGAAAGAGGGTGGGAAGTGGGAACTGAACAGGATGACCACGTCTGAATCTGGAGTCAGGGACCATATTGCAAAAGCTCATACTGGTCTGTATAGATAACTGACTCGATATTATTCCATATTTCTCTTTTGTAAATGCATATATTGCCAGAAATAGGTGAGGTCAGCAATAATACCTCGAAATTAGTGAATCACATCGAGATAGGTTTGCTCAATCGTCATCACTGGAATTGAGCAGACTGACCTCTTGTGAAACCTAACACCAGTTTGAGATCATTTTTCCTCACCAGCGTGTGAGAAGGACTCAACATCTCCCCTATTATTGCCTTTGATTTTCCCTGTCGCAAGAATTCAGGAAATTTATATGTTGAATCTGAGTCAGGTTAACAGAGGGTTTGGTAATGGGTAAATATCGAAGTTGTGTATTAGTTTGTTTCTTTGTGGTGTTACTAGCGGGGCAGATAGGCGTAGCTTCCGATATTGCTACTATTGAAACAAATAACAAAGCGAGCACTACACCATCACGTACCGCAATAGTTGACTACGTGGTGGATCCAGATTTCTCCACTGAACCGGAAGTAGTGAGAGAAGGAACCTCTGATGAATTTTCATCCAGTTATCATCAGGCTATCGATGAGAATGATTTCAACTACGTAGAACTCACATGGAATCATACTGCTGGTACATCTCTCAATTTCACAGATGAGCCAGATGACGGTCTACCCGATTGTTTTGATTTCATCTACATGTATCAAGAATTTGAGTGGCAGTATAATGAAATACCAAATGATGTAGAATTCATGATTAATTACTCACCGATGTTCACTGGCTCATTTTACACTGAAGGTGAAGGACCATTTATGTTCACTACTATGGCTTGGCTGATCGATTCATCAGGAAACTGGATGCATATATTTCAGTCATCCCCGAGCTTTGATACGACATTCCGAGATAGACGAGTTCAGTTTGATTATTTTACCATGTGGGATGTATTTCAGGGGATGATAGAAAATGCGACGGGTTATCAAGAAGATCCTGAAGACGCTGTTAAGATAGCTATTGGACTTGCACCTACAATTCAATTCCATGATGATATTAATTCCGAAGATGACCCTTGGGAGTATTACAATGGATCAGTTAGTATCAGAGTTAAAGGTCTGGGACTTTATGGAATCATCGAGGAAGATCCTCATCCATCCTCAATTCTCTCACCGTTATACAATAGCACGTGGACACATTCAGTTCGAGAGGTTTTCCCAGAGGTTCCTAAGGAATTTGAGAATTCCACAAATTGGTTTGAAGACATGACAGTAGCACCAGATGGATCAATCTATGTGCTAGCTCTTGCTAGGTCAAGTTATGACTACTATTCTGCTGAACGAAAATATTTCTCCTATCACTATCTGCTGAAGTATAATTCTGAGCTCAATTTAGTTTGGGCAAGGCACAATCAAAATGACACATACGGTCATGGAATAACCTTTCATGATGGATATATTTTTACAACTGGTTCTATCCGAAATAGAGAAACGAGTGAAGGACCATCCTCTCTTGATGTTTTAGTCACAAAGTGGTCTCCGTATGGTGATGTTGTATGGGAAACGCAATGGGGAGGATTTGATACGGAAGATGGACAGTCTATTGGTGTTTCTTTGGATGGGAGCATCTATGTGTGTGCACTTTACGAGAGTTACTATTCATCATCAGGACTTTTGCAGTCACATCTCTTGAAATTTAGTCCATCTGGAACATTCTTGTGGAACAAAACCTTTGATACTCTTCATTTTAGCAGCAATTCGCAAATCGAGATGAGACCTGACGGTATGTACAGTTGGGATGGCTCGTCGGTTGAGAAGCTGGATTTTAATGGAGAGGTCATCTGGAGTATTAACCAACGAGCACTAGCTGTCAATTATGATGATAGAGGAAACATCTTCATTGCAATCCATGGATATTATATCGGAGGTCCTGGTGAAGAATATCCACTCATCCTGAGTAAATGGAATACCAATGGTGAGAAATTATGGCAATCAAACTACACGTATACATTGAACGATGGATGGCCATGGATGTTTGTATGCAGGTCAATTGATATTGCACCAGATGGAAGCATTATCGCTTTGCTTCATGGAAGCTACCGCATCAATGATTATCGCCTGGTAAAATTCGATCCTGAAGGTAATTTCCTCTGGGACACGATAGTAGAAGATGAGCATTGGCCATACTACGGGCAACGTGAACCCAAATTAGAAATTGCTGATAACGGGATTGCCTATTTTGGTTTCACTCGTCTAGGTGATTTCAGGTATGAAATAGCTGTATCAGCTTATGTTATCGGCCCCATCACGCCATATGCTCCTATTTTTGAAATATCACCGACACTGATCATTGTGGGAATTTCAGGAGCTGCTATTGGCATAGTTGCTGTCGTCATCTACAAACAGAAGTACCAATGAAAAAGGGTGGAGTGATGGTGGCTAGCCATCACTCCGGTACGGATCTAACAACAGACTCTACATCATCCAGTAGAGTCTCCGAGCTTGAATCAACTCTGAGTTCTGCCTTTTGGTCGGGAGATATCTCAGACTTGTCTTTTGCATCATCCATCTCAACTACTGGCTTTTCAAGAGTTAATGCGTATCTAATGATCAACACACCTGAGAGGGATACTGCAGAGCATATGAGAAGTGTTGCAGGGAAACCAATTATCGGTATCAACCAACCTAGAATCGCAATCTGAGGGGTTGCCAATATTAGTAGAATCGTAGGCTGTAAGGAATAGAGAGAGTTTCGGTTCCTGCTTGGGATTGCATCAAGCAGCTCACGTTGGGTGAGAATTTCTGCAAATCCACCAAAGAACATGCTCAGAGTGAATAATATGAATAGTAGTACGATTGGAATCACATGCTCTATCGGTAATTCAATTAGAGCGATATTTGTGAATGGAAATAGCAATGTCACTATTTGTGTTGGATTCACAATAGGTGGAAAGATGGCCATGATAAATGCCATGAATACAAAGAAGACAAATCCACATGCCTGCAATAATCTGAATCGTGGAATCCACTTCTTGGGTTCAAATTTCTGTGACCAAATCCCTGAACGTTCGTTAGCTGCAACTCCGGGAATGAATGCAAGTGTGCGATATGATGCAACTGCTACGTCAGTGATCAAGTAGCTGTAGTAGAGAGGAAATAGAATGAGTGAACCCCAGACGGAGATTGCACTCGCCGCAAGCATGGTACCAATTACTAAGTATTTCACGAATGGCGTCTTCCATAGGTATGTTACACCCTCTTTGAGAAGATTTGTGTACTCACTCATTGAAGGTCGTTCTTCACGAAGTGCTTCAACCTCTGGAAAATCTCTGATGTACTTCAATACCAACATAGCAAAGAAGACTGCTCCAACAGCTTCAAGTTGGAAGACAAAGGGTCTCTGAAATATTGCGGCAAGAATACTTCCTGGAATCAGTGCAGCTGTTGCCGCAATCTGGGAGATCATTCCCATGCGGCCCCAGAAAACTCCGTATTGCTTTCGATCCTTGTCTTGAGGCATAGCTACTTTGTAATTATTATCGAACCATGCACCCCAGGCTCCAGAAATCTGTGACTGGGCAACGCCTTGAATTGCATATACTGCTATAAGGTACAGAAAAGGAGTACTGGAAGTAACCAGTGAAACCATGAAGAAGACAACACCATAGAGCATATTTCCAGTTGCGATGACCCATCGCTGACCGATAGCATCACCTAAAGCTCCGCTTGGATAATCTAATAGAGTTTGAGTAATCATTTGAATTGCTAGAAGGATACCCAAGAGACCTAGACCTTCAACAAATCCTCCTGCACCTCCAAGAGCCTCAGCAACAAAGATTGTGTAAAATGTCGAACTGAGTGTAAATATGAGACTAGCAGTGGGTAGAAGAATCATCAGAACTCTACCGAGGTGAAGTGCCTTTTCATCTGCTTCTGTAAAACCCATAAATCCAGAAGTTCTGCTCAATTGTGTTAGATCTCCTATGGAATACTAACTAAAACTGGTCAGGTTTGCTATATAATGGGTAGCCACTATATAGGGTCACAAGAAGAGGTCACAAAACGTTACTATTTACTTAACATTGTTAATTTATGAAATGAAATATGAAATCAGTGATGTTGTGTATAGTATCTAAACACCATAAACCCAATAAGTGTATAGTATCTAAACACATATCGCACCTTTGCAAACTATTATATGTATAGTATCTATACACATCATATACAAAAAAAAGTAATCAGACTGATAGATTATCATTTACTCATGATTGAAACCATTTTATCAAGAAAGGCGGAGATGGCATCCTTCTCCTTCTTGGAGAGAGTCTGGATATATCGACGATACTTCCCTTCTATTGATTTCTTACCCTTATTGAGTTGATTCATCAGTTCGTCACCGGACTCAGTGAATCGAACGTGCAACTCGTTTTTCTTCTCGGGAAACATCTCCTTGCTAATGATCCCTTTCTTCTGCAATCGAGAGAGAGTTTGTGAGATTGCGCCCTTGGTTAAACCCATCTCTTTTGCAATAGCGGTTATGTTCGTGTCTTGAACATGATATAGAAACATCAAAAGTTGTACTTCTGAAGGATGCAACTTCTCTCCCTTATGAGTGACAACCCTCTTCTTGTCTAAGGAAACGAGTGTAGCGATACTATCTAGTATCTTTGCAACGAGCTCTCTATCCTGAGACATAAGTGTTTAGCAACTTAACACTACAAAAAGCTTCGCATGACTCAGTTAGTTATCTCGCATCGAAACACGATAGGAAATTACCTCTTTTTCCTTGTAAATTTCGGACCATTGTTTTGTTGTCAGGATTTCTCGAAGTTTGTCCTTAGCTCCACGTTTCATCCGCTCGCTTGTGTAAACGATCTTGTCTACCTTTACAGGGACGTCAGGCTCATCGTAATCTTCTTTATCGTATTTCCGCATCGTAACTTCAAGATAATCGTGAAGGGTTTCCAGCTGCTCCTCGATGATCTTCTTCTGTTTCATAAGATTATGATATTCTTCGCAGATATCTTTCATCTCTTCTTTGAACTTATCATCTAAACTCATCTCTTCACCATCAGGAGATATAAAACTTACATCTGAAAAGTCATTTGGAAAGCGACGGACATAATCCGTAAAAACTTAATAGCAAGGACTATCGTTCAAACGACCAAACTTCACTTTGTAGCTCTGATTGAAATCGATGCAATTGCGTCAGTTAATTAATAGTGGTGATATTATTGTCTGAGAAACTGATTGAACTTGAAAGGATTCTTGAAGAAGTAAAGGATGCTGCCGAGGTTTCAAAACCAACTCGCAAGCAATTCTGGAAAATTGTCCGTCAAATAAAACGAGAGAACGACCCTGATATGTCTGAGATCAAAACAGCAACCCGAATCCGAAACCTACTGTTCGATATGGATAGAGGGAAAACTTATGCGATTGGTCCATTCGTGGCAGCAGAAACCATACTTGGAATACTTTCGTTTGTTTTGTATTTGTACGCATTGAATACTCCTGTTTCTTGGCTTAATTATCTTTCATGGGGTTTTCCAGAGATCATTGCAGTGCTTCTTCGATTCATCGCTATCTTTCTTATGATTGCATTTTTCTACCCATATGGCAGATTAATTGGGGGTACGGTTTTTGGTATAAAACTTGAATCAATTTGGTTCAGTGATAACAAAGAACCTGGTTTGAAAATTGATTATGAAACTTTTCTCCTCGCCAATCCTTCACAACGAAAATGGTTCTTCTTCTTCGCAGGATTATGGACCATGATCACAGCTATTGGAACGGGTTTAATTGGCTGGTTTATTGCAGGCGATATACTCGGTTTCATCCTCGGAGCTTTCTTTGTGGCGTTCTATGGGTTTGTTATTGGGACTGGAGTAATATACCCTAATCGTGGAGAGATGTCTCAATATAATCGTGAGAAGAAGATTGAGAAAGCTTGGAAAAAGAAAGGATAACCCGGAGTGCATATCCGGGTTACTTCGTGTATCTAACGTCGCTTCATAAGGAATACCACAACAACGAGTACAACAGCCACTATTCCAATTCCAGCAGCCAATAATGGATCTAGTTGCAATTCGCCACCGGTTGTAGTTGTTGTAGTAGGAATTGTACCTATAGAATCAACTATTGGATATTGATCTGAATTAGTAGAATCTCCATCTAATGAGTATGCCAGGTCTACAATGCCATTGGTATCTTCATCAGGTGTTACCCAATCACTATAGTGATTGTAGGAAATGTCATTGTCTTCTCCGTCATCAAGAACCTGGCTTGTGACGCCAACGTTGTCAATGAATGAATTTTCAGTCACTGATGTATTTTCAGTGGTCCTGCTCAGTTTGAGCCCGTATTCTGATGAATTGACTACAAGATTATTACTGACGACACCATCATCCCCCGTAGCAATATAAATTCCAGAGACAGTAGAATTGATTACTGTGTTGAAATCAATCTCAGCCAAACTTCCAGAAATCATGATACCACACCCGGTAGTGTTTCTAACAATGTTGTCAGTTATAATTACACCAATCGAGAGCGGAAATACTAGAGCATCCAAACCACAATCACTGACTGTGTTTCCGGTGATTGACGATCGTGTACATACAGTCACCCGGATTCCGTTTTGTCCTCCCTTGATTGTATTGTCTGTTATGTGAGAGTCATTGAATCCGCCAGTGATCCAGAAATTATTCCCAACATTTCCTGAGAAGTTATTTCGTGCCATTATGCAATTACCCATTCCACTGAGAACTTTGAAAGCTGTGTCCTGATTGGTCAGTATCTGATTATCAGTGAAGCTGCAATTATACGTCCCTTCGTAAGCTTGGATACCAACATCTCTGTTCTGAATGATATTGTTTGAAAATTCTCCATTTGAACAATTGTCTATGGAAAATCCACAAGCATAAGACGGACCACCACCTTCAATCAAGCAATCACGAACTGCCCAGTGAAGATCCACGTTCCAGATTTTAATGCCTTCAGTTGTACTATCTGTAATTCTGTAGCCTTCAATTACAATCGGGTTCCCTTCTAACCCTGTACCTGCCCAACTTTCAGCAGTTGCTTGGGATAAGAAGTTAGCATTACCTTCTATTGAAATTGCGGCATGGTCAGTGTACGTTTGGGAAATCTTTCCGAAATCAGCAGGCTCGCAATCTGTTGTTGCAAATCCGGAATTCGACGTTATTTGACCTAAAACGATTGTTGCAAGTAAAAGCGTAAACAGTACTGCTACTTTCATTTTTCCTATACTATTTGTCATAGCAATATCTCCTATCTTGACTCCTTCGTTGTGGAAACCTCCAATCCGAATTATTATGGAGTCTGCCAAATAACGAAGTAGCTAATATCAATAGGTTTTACCTTGGAGCAACAGCCATATCTCAAATCTGCAGAATAGATTACGTTCAATAAGGCCTTACTAATTGGAAGCGTTGACTTTCAGATGCAGGCAACTCCGGAATTACTCATTGGCAGTGCGCTCGGATTACTAACAGCTTTTCTCTGGGCGATTTCAACAAATGTCTACAAATCTATAAGTGATGAAGCCACACCTCTTGGAATTACTGCAATCAAAATGTGGGCTGCGATGCTATTCATGACAATTATCGTCATGCTTCCATTTCGAACTACTCCATTCTTTGTTCCTTTTGAATCCCTTATCTTTCTCATAGCATCTGTTTCGGTAGGTCTAATTTTTGGAGATATTGTTTATCTAACCGCTCAAGAGAGAATTGGGGTTTCCTATGCATTTCCAATAGCAAACATCTATCCGATAACAACCTACATCATCGCGATTTTTCTTGTAGGTGAAACAATCATATTGAGCCGTTTTATTGGTGTTATCTTTGCAGTTCTTGGAGTGACTCTTATTTCCAGAGAACAAGCAGCAAAGAATGAAGCGCAGGAAATGAAGAAATTCGATGTTCTTGGAATTGGACTCGCATTTATTGCTGCACTATGCTGGTCTCTTGGAAGTGTATTACTTCAAATTGGAGTAACTGATATTGATCCGATTGATGCGAATTTTGTGAGGATGCTTTTCGGCGGGGCAATCTTAGTACCACTGTTTCTAACAGTCACCAAACGAGGGATGCCTACACCTACCAGAAGAGCAACCAAGATAATCATACTAGCAGGATTTTTTGGAACTACAATAGCGACTCTTCTTTACACATATGTTGTAAAACTAATTGGAGCGTCTGTTGCAGCACTGCTTGGCTCAACTTCACCTCTATTTGCAGTTCCGATCTCAATCTTGATTCTCAAAGAATCGTTCAGTAGAAAATCCCTTCTAGGAGTTCTACTAACTGTTTTCGGAGTAGCTCTAGTTGTACTGGCAATCTAGTTTCATACCCAACCAATGCGTCTGAAGTATGCGAGTAGAGTTAAACCGACAATGAACATGATAGCCATGAATACTGGATAGCCATAGTAGAATTCTAGCTCAGGAATCCATTGCCAATTCATACCGTAAATAGAAGCCATAAGTGTGAGAGGTATGAAGATGACGGAGATGACGGTTAGAACCTGCATGACTTCATTCATCTTGTTGCTGACTCTTGAGAGATAGATGTCAAGCATACCGGTTATAGATTCACGATAAGTTTCCACATGGTCAGTTACACGAATTACGTGGTCGTAGAGGTCTCTTAGGAAAATTTGCGTTTCTTCTTTGACATGCATTTGTACATCTCTCTGAAGTTTTAGAACTACTTGCCTAAGAGGCCAAATATGACGTCTGAAAGCAAGAAGTATTCTCTTGAGTTTGTAGATTTCAGTGAGCATCTCTGCTGAACCTTTCTCAATGAGATCATCTTCCAGATCCTCGATTCTATCACCAATGTACTCTAGAACTACAAAATACTTGTCAACAATTAGATCTAACAAAGCATACGCAAGATAGTCCGGATTCCCATTTCGAATTCGTCCCCCAGGTTGACGTACACGGATTCGTATTGGATCAAATATGTCAACTGATGTTTCTTGAAATGAAATGAGGTATCCTTCACCAAATACAATTGACACTTGCTCAGAGTGAACACCATCACCAATGACATCATATTTTCTAAGAACTGTATAGACACCAGTTGACATTGACTCGATTTTAGGTCGTTGTCCGACACTAGGGATATCTTCAATCACAAGTGGGTGTACACCATAGAAGTTTCAAATCTGCTCAACGATTTTCACATCATGCACGCCCATGACATGAATCCATTTTGTCGCACCCTCTTTCTTGATTGGGTTACAATCCTGAATTGAGTCCGCTTCATATTCACGAATCTGCCCCTCTGAGAATTCCGTAATGAGAATCTTGACCTCTTCGTGTCGGACCTTTCCAGTATGAATTATTGTCCCAGGAGCCAATCCAACTTTATCTTTAATCTCATCCTGACTCATACAGACCACACTGGTCGATAGCTTGAAGGTTATTAGAAACCGAGGATTACGTTTGATAGCTATCCGTTCGCCAAAATTGGAAAAAAATAGCGTTGAACGTCTCAATATTAAGGGATTATTCGCGTAACCGGTTGTTAGGTGAAGCCATTTATTGAAGTCATCGCGGTCAGATTTGATAAGGAGGATACTACTTACCATCGATCAGCATCCATCTTCTATCTATGACATTCTCTATTCCATGACCAATTTCTCAGACCCTAAAAGAACAAGATTACCCAAACTTCTCAAATCGATGGAGAATGATAATCTTGTTACAAGTGCGCTTCAACCTGGACCGCTTGGTCCATATCGAAGAATCTACGAGCCGGGTCCACAAGCAGAACATTACCTGATAGAAAACCTGAGATGTGCTATGGAAACAATTCTTCATTTCTACAATGAATATAAAATATCAATTATCACTTCACTACATCAAGAAGAAGACGAACCAGAAATTCCGACTAAAGACGGTAAGATTCTATTTGCGGCATATCCAAAAGTCAATGTGAATGATCTATGTGAGATACGAAATCTTGCGACAAACCAAGAGATTTCTCTCTCGATAATTGGTCAAGATGATATTCTCAGTAAAACAGGAATTTCATATGATGTAGTGGGATCAGAAATAGTTTCAATTGAATCACCAAGTAAAACATTTTCAGAAGTTCATCTTAGAGGAATTCCTCCCAGGGAAATTCTTCCCGAGGCTATAACTGAGTGTAAGAGAGTTCTGTTAAGAGGGGGAGTATTGAGAATGGTAGCACCCTTTGTATTCTTTGGAAAACCTGGGAAGGGAAGCATCGAGGAATTCATGCGAACTACTGCAGCTACACGATTCCCAGAGTTAGGAATTGTAGAAGGTAATGCTGTGCTTGATCTTGTCAAGCAGAATTTCTCAAAGCATGGAATTCTTGAAGTCGCACAAGGTGAATTTCTTATCTGGGCAATCAAGTCTTGACTACCTATTTAGACTGGTTTTCTGGCAACTGTCCAGACATATCCACGCAAGTCACCGGGTTTCAGGATTCTCTCTTCAATTCCAAACCCGTGAAAGGTCCAACCTACAAGTTCCGATTTTAGTTCCTCTTCAGTTACAAATCTAATGGGGGGATCCGTTTCCTTGTGTGGAAGAATATTGCCACTATAAACAAAGAACCCTCCAGGCTTCACCGCGGCTATTGCTTCCCTCATCCGAGAAATGGTTCGGTCAAAGAGGTACTGCAAACACTGTAAAGCAATAACAACGTTATAGGATTCTGGTTCAATTGGCCAACCATCCATATCATCCAGCCTGAACTCAACCTTATCTTCTAATTTTAAAATCTTAGATCTTCGCTGCGCAACAGCTATTGCACTAACCAATGCATCAACTGCAGTAACCTGACAACCAATCTTTGCAAGGTAACATGCAACACTCCCACCACCACAACCAAGTTCTAAGATATTCGTATTTTGAGTATCCGATTCAGTAATTGCGAGTGCATGTTCTAGTTGTTGAATGCGAGGTCCAACATCTATCTGTGAAAGTTCATCATCACTTGACGATAGCATTCGACTGTAAATCTTGTCCCAACCATCCATCCATTTCTTTGGTGCAGGAACGCGTACATTGCTTCCGAGTGTCATTTGCCTCGACCGCGGTGCTAGCATCCCGATGTATAAGGAGTTTGGTTTCAGCGGCTAGCGAAGACTCGAAGAGAAAAGCAGATATTGATATTGTTTAGCGAGCACTATTAGTGAAGAAAAAGTTTCATTCAAAAAGTTGTCACACGAACTATTCATCACGAATCCAAGACTGGAGTTAACATAATGAGTGAGAAGAAAGCGAAGCTTGTCAACCTTGTAGCTGAACACAATGTCAGTGCTATTGCTACTCTAAGTGAGAAGCTTGGAATTGAACCCGAAAACGTAATTGAATTGATCAAAGAACTGATTTTCGATGGAAAACTTCAGGGGACAATAACAGAAGATGAAAAGAGATTCTTTAGAAGTGACGCGAAGGTTTCAGATGCTCCAGTTATTGAAAGAGAAGATACAATACCAGAATTCTTGAGCTACAATACAAGGCCAGGATATGTTATCGCCCTCATTGGTGCAATAATTCTAGTTGGTGGTGGATTGGTCAGTGTTAATGCAGCGGATGCAGCTGAGCAGAATTTTGCTGCGGGACTCTTTCTACTTGGATTAGCGATTCTCTTTGCAGGTCTTTTCTATGTAGCAAGACGTAATACTCCAGATTGATGGGGAAATTATCACCCACAACGGATTGCTTAAGTAGAGGTCTTAATGGCCGAAGTCAAAGTGACCAGCCTTGATGCAAGTAATATTCACTGATGTATTTATGTTAGCGATATTTGCGATAGCTGTTGGCGTTCTTTCTGCCATGATCGGAATTGGCGGAGGAACCGTAAATACACCCTTACTTTTAATTCTCTTTGCTTTCACTGAACAGTCCGCACCAGCCACAGCGTTGGTTGGAGGTCTATTTGTATCAATAGCTGCATCGATTAGTTACTGGAAACAACAACCTCGTCCGACTATTCCTAAGATTGGTCTTATGCTTGCTGTACTCACAGTACCCGGGTCACTATTTGGAGTGTTCTTACGAACATTAATCACTGCTCCATATGTACTTCGATTGATTTTTGGAATCTCACTAATGCCAGTTGCCATCAAAATGCTCTTTGCAGCAAAACGTGGTAAAAGCGATCTCGCTTCAGAATTAGCAAATTGGGATATGTCACAAATAACAAGGCGTCAGATGGGAACTTCACTCTTTGGTGCCTTTCTTGGCGGAATCTCAGCCGGGCTCCTAGGACTTGGAGGTGGTGCTGTTATAGTTCCAGTTCTCTGTGTACTCATGGGACTTCCAATGCATGCTGCTGTAGCAACTAGTATGTTCACCATGATGTTCACTGCAGCTGCAGGAACGACGTACAATATCATTTTGGGTTCAATAAATCTCTCTTTTGCATTGGCGCTTGGAGTAGGAATGCTAGTTGGCGGTCAAATTGGTGCTCGGTTGGCTTCCAAGGTAAATGCAGTTCAATTGAAACAGATTTTCGGTCTCATCATTATACTACCTCTCATTTCAATGATGAAACTTGGTCAATTATGGCTTGATCCCAATGGCACAAGAGGTGTTCTATCAACAACTGGGGATGTCATTATTTGGTTGGCGATCATTGTCCCAATAGGCTTACTTCGATTGTATCAAATACGAAAGCAACAATCTTCAGATGAACTTGAAGAACCGGATGATATACCAACAACGGAATAGCAGGATATCAGAAGCGAAGTACACCATTGATACTGAAGGAACTCCCCGTTTATTAGGAGGTTTAGCTATTCATCTAGTTCAGAGAGTATGATGGGTGAATACATTGTCAAAATATTGTCTCGAAGGTAAGGTTGTAATTATCACTGGAGCCTCACAAGGTTTAGGTGAACAATTTGCTCACGGATTTGCTGAATCTGGAGCTCATGTAGTACTAGCTGCAAGAAACAAGGAACGGTTAGACGAAATTGCGGCGGAATTAATATCAAAGTATAATGCTAAAGCAATTGTAGTTCGTACTGATGTTGGAAAAGAGAAAGAAATTATCAATCTCGTAGAGCGGACCGTGAAAGGGTTTGGAACTGTTGATGTTTTGGTTAACAATGCTGGTATGTACATCGTAAAACCGCTAATTGAACAGACCCTTGAAGATTGGGAAACTGTGATGAATGTAAATCTAACTTCTGCTTTCGTAGCTACTCGAGAAGTTGCAAAAGTAATGATACCAAAGAAGTCAGGAGTAATCATCAACATCGCATCGACTTTTGGTTTTGGTGGGACTGTGTTCCCCGAAGTGAGCTACTACGTATCAAAGGGTGGATTGGTCATAATGACTAAAGCATTAGCAGTTGAATTAGGAAAAGAGAATATCCGTGTCAATGCTATTGCACCAGGTTTCTTCCCAACACCGATGTCTGCAGCGGTATTCGAGGATGAGAAGCTTCGAAAGAAAATGGTAGATCCGAGAACTGCACTCCCAATGTATGCAGAAAATGAATGGATTAGGGGTGCCGCATGTTTCCTAGCTAGTGATGATGCTCGTTATATCACTGGCCATACACTAGCCGTTGATGGCGGTTGGCTTGCATTCTAATTTTGGAAAAAGAAATAGAAGGAAGGTAGGAAAAATCTACCTTCCATTATTTTTCAGGATTTAATCCTTCCAGTCCATTGCTTCGAAGTCACGGATCGACTTCCACTGTGAGCCAGCGGCAATACCAGCCATGATAAGAAGCGAAACAAGGAACACTGCAAAGTTCTGGTAATTATTGAACGCATCCGCAAAGAACCAGAACCAAACTGTTAGGATGATGACCCATGCGAAGGCTAATCCGATTGAGAACCAACTTTCAGGTCCTTCACCTCTCTTTCGAGCCCAGGGTAGCCATGCAGCCATTACAATTCCACAGAAGATTGCAAATGATAGTAAAACCGCTGCAACATTCTGATTTGCTGAATATGCGTCAGCCATGAACCATAACCAGATTGCAAGGAACGCAAGCCAAGCCCAGAAGATTCCCAAAGTTGCTTTGGGTCTGTTTCCAACAGAAACAGATTCATTCACTGAAATCTGCATCTTCCCGAACCAGGGGGAAATAACAATCAATGTCATCACCAGGAAAGATCCAAGTATGATTGCTAAGTTCTGGTAGAAGGTAATCGCGTAGATAGTTGCTGAAAAGTTGTTTGAAAATGGTAACCAAAGTACCATGAACAACAACCACATTATTCCACCGAATGCACTAATTCTAGCTCCACCTTCGTCACCATGTCCGGGTATGTGAATCATAGCGTTGAGTAATCCTACAACAAGTAATGATGCTAGTCCTATACCTATGTTCTCATAGAATCCAAATCCGATTGCAAAAAATACTATCCAGATTATGAGGAATACTAGCCAAGCAACTCCACTGAGTGCACTGGTCATTGTCCTCCAACCTTCATGGGAAGGTATCCAGAGAATAGCATTGAGCGCGCCTATAATCAAAAATGCTACAAAAACAACTGCAACATTTTCAAAGATACCAAATCCACTTGCAAAGAAGAATAGCCAAACGATGGTAAATGCCATCCAAGCAATAAAGCTCATTATTGTTCCATATTCTTTGCCCGTGGTTCGTCTTCGTCCTCCGCGAGATCTTCGTTTCCGCTTAATTTCGACCTCAATGTCGAAGTCTTCCTGTTCAACTTCTTCAACAATCTCATCGATTTCGTCTGTCAAGTCGTCAGGAGTTTCATTATCGTCAATAGGTTTCATTCTTTCAAACCTCAAATCCAACGCAAACTTGTGAAGGGTGGGTCCCTTATGCATATTGCGCTGTATTTCTAATTTCTAGCTACAATTTCTAATATATAAAGCAGGGGCACAAATGAGGGTCACAACATGTTACTATCTAGATAACAATAGTTAAATATTAACTTATCGATTGACCACTATTCCATCAGGAGGAAAACGACATGACTGATGAAAAGATGACAGTAGAAGAATTCCACAAGAAGATGGCTGCTCAAAATAATAATGGGATATGGCCAACACTGGATAAAGAAAATCCAACCGATGATGAACTTGAACAAGCTATGCATATGGCGCATACTGCTAGGTATCACTGGAGTAAGATCGGTACAGTAGTAAATGCGGCAAGAGCAGAATACATGCTAGCTCGAATCTATGCCCATATGAAGAGAGGGGAGCCTGCATTATTTCATGCTAATCGAGGTCTCGAACTCTCGAAAGAAGCCGAAACAAAAAAAGAATGGAAAGATTGGGATATGCCCTTCATCTACGAAGCACTAGCTCGAGCCCATGTAGCAGCAGGTAACAAGAATGATTGTCAGGTGTACAAAGATCTAGCTCAGAAAGCTACCGATACAATTGAGGGTGAAGAAGACAAGAAGATCTGTCAAGGTGAATTAGACAAGTTTTCTTGCTAGCAATCTAACAATTTGCAGAGTTACTCTTCTTAATTAGAGACCAAATAGTAATAGTGAAACATGCGTTCCATTCCGTATGTTCAAACCAGCGTCTTCGTGGATGATAGACACTCTTTCGGGGGAAATCAACTTGCAACGTACTGGGATGTTGAGTTGAATAAAGCAATCCCAACAGATATCATGCAAGGCATGACCCTTGAGATGAATTTCTCAGAGTCGACATTCGTTGAAAAGACTACAATGAAAGATTGCTCGTTCAAGATTCGGATTTTCACCCCAACAAGTGAGATACATTTTGCTGGACATCCGACTCTTGGTACATCATTTGTTCTGAAACATAAGGGTCTCATTGAGCAATCCACAAGGAAAACAACTCTTGAATTGGGAGTTGGTCCAATACTAGTTGAGTATCTGGATTCAGGACTCATTCAGATGCAACAACCTCAACCAAAATTCCTTCAGACCCTTGATGAACCCACACTTGTTACTGAAGCGCTTGGACTAAATCCTGGAGACATTGATTCAGAATTTCCTAGTCAATGGGTATCCACTGGATTTCCATTTTTGATTGTTCCATTAAGAAACCTCGATGCGGTAGAGAGAGCGGTGCCAAATCCTCAACTGATTATGAGTAATCTGAGGGACCACCTAAGTCAAGAGATTCTAATTTTTTCTGTTGAAGGAGTTCATGCAGATTCACATGTTCACTCAAGGATGTTTGCCCCGGGTGCAGGTGTTCTTGAAGATCCAGCAACTGGGAGTGCTGCAGGACCTCTTGGGGCTTATGTTGAGAAATACAAACTACTATCCGATCACTCAATAGGAGAGGAAATCAGAATCGAACAAGGATTCGAAATGAACAGACCAAGTCAACTAATTGCAAGGGTTCCCAATGAAGAGATGGACCAAGTTCTTGTGTCAGGCAATACTCGGCTCACTGCTGAAGGAACTTTCTTCCTTCCATAATTGTGAATATACACTAAATGAATCTCCAACATTGATTTCGTATCGCAGAAATACCTTCATATGTTAGTTTAATAAAATTCCCTTCGGAGCTAAGTTAATTGAGTATACGAAGTCCAGTTTTCAAAACAGTCCTTATAGGTGAGGGTGGAGTTGGAAAGACATCACTGGCAATTCGATATACAGAAGACCGTTTTGATCAGCGGATGAAAATGACAATAGGAGTCAATTTTGCTACAAAGAAGGTCAACGTGTCAGGCAAGGAGATCACTTTACTTTTGTGGGATCTTGGAGGACAGCCCCGATTTCAGGATGTCGTGATGGATTACTTCAAGGGTTCTAAACTCGCTATTGCTGTATATGAAATCAGCCGCCCATTCACTCTGTTTAGATTGGATGATTGGATAAGCAAGTTACACAACAGTGTTCCCGAGTGTGATATCTTCCTAGTTGGCAACAAGATTGATGAACGAATCGAGGGGATGGGAGTCACACCTGAAGAAGCTAAAGAATTTGCAGCAAAATACGATGCGCAAACTTTCGAAGTATCAGCAAAATCAGGAATAAATGTAAACGATATGTTTGAAGTTGCTGCACAGCACCTTGTTTCCAAGCACGGTTAGAGTATGTTCACGCATTTTGATGAGTTTGTTGGTAGGAAATATGATTAAATATTAGATTTCGTAATATTCGTTAGACCAGAACGACGGAAACCTAGGATTTCAAATTTTCAAGTTCGAGATGTGATGCTGCCGTATGTGCAACCGACAAAGCAACAGGATACTTTGAGTCATTCTAGGATTTTGTCAGAATAGTCTAAGCAATGGAACATAATGCATGCTACGAAATATGTGTATACTATTGTATTGCCTTCACGCTGAAACCAACACAGAACGCGCTCTGAGTACATATCAAATGCATATTGCATGTACGGGGATCATAAACGGTGTATGGAATCTGCCTTATCAACGAAGCTGGCGAAACTGTTGCCTCAATAGGTTGGGAAAACCTACAAGGCGATTCAGCACTCTTAGGTGGTTTTGTATCAGCACTCCAGATGTTCATTAAGAAGATTTCAGGTACCGAGATTACTCAACTCCAGTTTGGTGAATGGAAATTACTGATTGGAAAAGCAGGTGAGTACCATGTAGTAACTCTCCATGCTAACGATGATACTAACGCAACAAAGTACAATGAAGAGGTCATCAAATTTGTTCTAGCGCATGATGATAACATCGACGATGGCGTTCTTGGTTTAATCAATGAACTTGTCATAGGAGAAACAAGTAAGAACAACTAATGTTTCATGATCCGTTGGTTCTCTAACAATCCTTATTCTGTGGAATTGCAGAAATTTGGTTATGCTAGTCGTTTCCTGAAGAAAACCTCTCCGATTCCACCTTCGTTGAGACCTGAGATAATTCCACATTCTTCGAATCCAACAGCTCGATGCCACGCTTGAGGTTCTGGTTCGTTTGCTTGAAACGAACTCATCAATACATCATGTCCATGAGATCGTAAGTGGTCTTCCAAAAAGTCCAACATTTTCCTACCAATACCCTCGCTCTGATATCCCTCCATGACAAAGATAAGTCCAATATATGGTACAGTTGACCAGAGATACTCTAAGCGTATGTAACCAATAAGCTGGCCATCAAGCTCAACTACAATACACTCATCACTGACGATCTTATTTCGAACCACTTTCTCAGTTACATGTATATCCCCAACTACACACCACTCAAGGTCTTCAGGACCAGCAAACCTGACTAAAGCTCTTTCATTGATACCCATCGCAATACACTTCCCTTAGATAATTGCAGAACTTCCTCAAGAAAGTTTTGCAAAAATGAATCCCATCACGATATTAATCCCGAAAATCTTTGTCCTTGAATTCTTTTGGATCTGCATCAAACGTGTCTTTGCAATATTGAGCACAGAAGTAGTATTTCTTATCCTGATACTCGGATACTAATTCAGCTGATGCTATGTCAACATCCATTTTACAAATCGGGTCAATTGCAATCGTAGGGGTTGGTTCTATGTCCTTTTCTGCTACGTCACGATATTGCCCTGGACTTTCCTCAAAAGTGTCCTTACAATATTGTGCACAGAAGTAGTATCGCTTACCTTCGTAGTCACTATGCAAATCAGAAGTAGCAATATCCACCTTCATCTTGCAGATTGGATCGATAGCCACTTCTCCTTCAAGGTATGCAGCGGGAGGTATTTTCGTTTTTGTCATTTCAACTTCACGTGGTTTGAATCGGTTCAATGTCAGAGCATTTGTGACAACGCTCACACTAGACAAAGCCATTGCTAAACCAGCAAATTGAGGTTGCAGGTAGAGACCTGTGGAAGGGAATAATAGACCTGCTGCAACTGGTAGCAAGAGAATATTGTAGATCAAAGCCCAAAAGAATCCTTGTTTGATTTTGGTCATGGTTCTTTTACCTAATTCAATACCATTTACAACATCCATCAGGTCATCTTTCATTAGAACAATATCGCCGGATTCAATTGAAACGTCAGTACCAGATCCAAGAGCGATTCCCACATCAGCTTGAGCAAGCGCTATTGCATCATTAACTCCATCACCACTCATTGCGACAATTCGACCTTGTGATTGAAGCTTCTTCACCTGTTCAGCTTTCGCGCTAGGAAGGACCTCTGCAAGAACATTATCAATACCAACGGACTTTGCAATTGATTTTGCAGTGATTTCTTTGTCCCCAGTAATCATCCAGACGTCCAATCCCATATCTTTGAGAGTGCTAACTGCCTGGAATGAACTCTCCTTCAATTTATCAGCAATAGCAAGAACCGCGAGCTGTTCTTGACCCATTGCAGCATAGACCATGGTTTTGCCTTGTTCTTGAAGCATAACTGAATGATCCTGAATGTCTGAGAAGCTCACTGAATTGTCCAACATATATTGTTCATTTCCAACAAAGATTGTCTTCCCATTGACCAATGCACGGACACCTTTGCCAGTTGTATAAATGAAATCAGTTGATTTGGGTATCTCAACGCCTTTCTCTTCTGTGTAGAAAACAATAGCTTCTGCCAATGGATGCTCGCTGTTCTTCTCAACTGAAGCAACCAACTGAAGGACCTCTTCTTCACTACTTTTTCCGGTCACAAGAATATCAGTTACTGTTGGTCGACCAATTGTGAGAGTTCCAGTTTTATCGAATATGACAGTATCTACAGAAGGTATTACTTCAAGACCATCTCCAGTCTTTATTAGAATACCATGTTGAGCTCCTTTTCCAATTCCCACCATTATTGCTGTGGGAGTAGCTAAACCAAGGGCACAAGGACACGCTGCAACTAGAACTGCAATGCTGAAATTAAGAGCGAGAGTCCATTCAACCCCCATAATGAAAATCCAAAAGAGATACGTGGAGATTGACAAGACGAGTACGACTGGAGTGAAGACTTCTGCAATTGAATCTGCCTTTCGTTGAATAGCCGGTTTGTTGGTCTGTGCTTCCTCAACCATACGCACAATCTGTGAAAGGACAGTATCTTGACCCACATTCATTGCCTTAACTCTGAGGACTCCTTTCTTGTTTACTGTGCCACCAACTACTGAATCACCTACTTCTTTCCCAGCTGGTAATGGCTCTCCAGTAATCATCGACTCATCTATTGTGGATTTTCCTTCTAGAACAGTTCCATCAACTGGAACCTTATCACCGGGCTTGATCAAGACAATATCGTCAACTTCAACATCTTCTATTGGGATGATGATCTCTTCTCCATCTCGAATGACGGTAGCAACTTTTGCTTGTAGATCCATAAGACCACGAATTGCCTTTGAAGTACGACCCTTAGCAATTGATTCCAAGGTTCGACCTAAGAGGATGAAAGTAATCAATAATGCAGATGCGTCATAAAATGGCGTATAACCCGTTAGAACGAATGTTGTTGCTACTGAATACCCGTACGCCGCACTTGTTCCAAGCATCACCAGGGTGTCCATGTTTGTCTTCAAATGACGCAGACCCCGCAGGGCAGCTTTGTAGAAAGGATACCCACCAATGAATTGGACAGGTGTAGATAGAATGAACATTAGTAGCATTCTAGATGCTTCGACTGGTACTAGCGAATCTAACACACCAAAGTGGAGTAGTACAACAGGAATTGTAAGAATCAACGAGAATGTAAGAAGGGAAGCGTAGTATCGTATCTCACTTTCACGTGCAAGTGATTCTCTATCACCTTCAGCAGTTTCAGATGATTCAAGTTCAAATCCTAAATCTTTGAGCGTCTTGCGAACAATTTTGAGTGTGATTAAATCTTCATCATATTCCAGATACAACCGTTTCGATTCGGGGAAGCTCTTGACTGTAATGACACCATGTAGTTGGGTTAATGATTCCAATATCTGGGACCACTCTGAAGAAGAAGGCTCTCTTACTAATGTAAGAGTCATTGTGGAACGTCTTACTCTGTATCCTGTAGAGTTCACTGCTTTTTCAAGAGCGGGTCTATCAAGTGACTCTGAGCTGTACTCGATGATAGCTTTCTCATCAAGAAGACTTACGGATGCTTTGATTACTCCATCCTGTGATAGCAATGTTTTCTCAATTGTTGCAACACATGATGCGCAATGCATTCCTTCTATTCGCAATGACATTCTTTGTTTGTTGCTATCAATCTCTTGACTCATAGTGCTCACTCAATCTAATCTTTAACGATTGTTAATATTCATAAAAGAGTTCTAATAACCGTTGTGCTTTGTCTTAACAAGTGAATATGATAGAACTCAACCAATGAAGTGCTCGCTTTCTTTCTCTCCAGCAACATCAGACATCATCCGAAGTAACTCTGTGAATGTGTCTTGAATACCAGAGCCAGTTCTAGCAGATGTTTCCCTATAGATTGCAGGAACTCCTAGTTTCTCAATAAAATACTTAGTGAATTCTTCACCTTCTTCGCGCGAAACATACTTGGTTTTGTCCGTTGTGAAGCGAAGATCAATTTTGTTTGCAATGATTACAGTTGGTGGAAGAGGGCCCATATTCTTGAACGCCTCTACTAACCATTTACTTGCATTGTCGAATGAATCACGGTCAGTCACAGAATATACAAGACAGATACCGTTGCATCCAGAATAATAGTGGCCCCGAACTTTTTCGAAGGTTGGTTGGCCGGCCAGATCCCAGATTATAAATTTCACAATTTCCTGATCGAACAAAACTCGCTTGGTTGCTAAGTCAACTCCGATGGTAGCTATGTGACCCTCAGTGAAATCTTCTCCAAGATAATTTCGACGAATACTAGTTTTACCTACTGCTCCGTCGCCTATGAGTACGGCTTTCATTATTTTACTGCCATCATCTTGGTCTTTCATACTAGTACCTTCTGTACGCCCCTATTTATGCGGGCCGTCATTACATTTTAAGAACCATACCTCCCAATATGGCTCCCTGTATTATGACTCGAATCTGCACAAATAAGGTTAATGATTGTTCACTCCTAGCGCAATTAACACTTCAGTTTGGGACATTCTCAGGCGACAATTTTGTACGTATTTTCGTGGTATGCTTTCGAGGAGTAACCTTTCCAATCTTGATTGTTTCACACTTGTGGAATTTTGCAAAATCTACTAACCCAAGATGCAATCGTTCCAGACCTTCAGGTGTACAAAGTTCATCGCTCTCAAGATAAAGAGCTTTCACTTCAAGAATCCCTTCCTTACGGTGAACCTTGGCATCTAGCCTTCCAGCTAACTCGTTCTTGTCAAGAATGGGGAGTACAAAATAACCATAGACTCGGTCGGGAGGAGGGACATAGCATTCAATCTTGTAATCAAAGTCCCAAATTCGTCTTGGGAATGCTCGCTCTCGCAGGATATTATCAAAGGGAGTGAGTATCTTGATGGGAGCGGTTTCTAGATCTAGAGTACTGGTAGATTGTATCTTCTTAACGTTCCTTGAAAGAATGAAATAACGTTCTTCGAGACCTTCAATGGATACTTCTTCAAGTGTACCATCCTTTACTCGCTGTTCAAGATGTGTTTCGATTTGCTCCTTCCTGCCCTTCCAAAGTTGCTGTGCGGGTAGTTTGTTATGATAGGTTCGAATGTCATCGTAGCAACCAGCGCCCAGTGAGCCGAGTGAAGAGTCCACCACGAACTCTGCAGCCTCTTCATCAGTCATCGGTTCTGAATCAATATGATTGGGTAACACGCGTTCAGTAACATCGTAATATTTCTGGAATCCTTTTCTATATGCAACCATAAGTTTCCCTGTAGTGAATAGATACTCCAATGCTCGCTTCTCGACCTTCCAATCCCACCAACCGGTATTGCCCTCCTTAGTTTCACCTATTGATGCACTGTTAGTTATCCCGTTCTTCTTGACATGTTGAAACACTTGCTTGATAGTGTCTTTATTCTCTGCAGCCCATTTCTTGGTACGGTTCCCAGGATAGAACTTTCTTCTCCAAGCATAGAATGGATAGGTCTCTATTGGCATCATGCACATTGCGTGAGACCAATACTCAAACAAGTCACCTTTCTTTTCGGAATCCCAGATGGATCCTTCCTTATACCTAGGGTACCGATTGAAAGTGATGAGATTGTGACTTCGCGATACAACAGATATTGTATCAATCTGGATACTGTGTATGCGACGAGTAACATCCACGACTGACTTGGACGGTCTTTTAGTTCTGAGACCTTGAGTGTCAAGGATGAATTGTCTAGCTTGCTCCAGAGAAACCTCAATCATGAATTTGCATACTGATGTGCAACTTAAGTAGGGTTCTCTCAACAATTCGGAGATTGTCCAGATCAGATGTATACATGTCCAGAATTTATCTTTTCCTTCAGGTTGGTCGCTAGTGTCACTTTCATAATACGCGAGAAATCTCGCGTGAAGGCATATGGAACTAGCCATTGGATTGGCAACTTCTAGTGACAGGTTAACAATCACATTGAACTATTACAAGGGCTTTGCTGATGGAGAAAACATCAGAAAGATTCGTGATAGAGCAGAAGAAATTCTCAGGGAGATAATCCAAAAGTAATAAGTTCGGAAGTGAACCTTTATATGTAGACATCTACATACCTCTATGTAGAACTCTACATAAGTTGGTGTCTATATATTGGAACTTCATGGACCTAGAAGCATGGGCCGGCGGGGACGACGTCTGAGTCGAGTTGAGATATTGGTTCTTGCTCAGCTCAGACGGAAACCTGCACATGGATATGCAATTCTCTCAGGTTTCGAAGAACAGCTTGGAGGTTGGAAGATCAAGAGTGGAACACTCTATCCAGCTCTTCGGAGACTTGTTCATCGAGGACTGATAAAAGGGAAGAAGGTCCTTCAAGAAGAGCGACCTGATGCAATTGAATACCAACTTACTGCAAAGGGTCAGAAGATACTCACCCATGCGCTACAAACATTGGGAAATGAAATGCACAAACAGGACAGCTTCTGGTACTTTCTAAGCGATTCAACTAGAGGGGAAACAACCCAGATTCTTTTTGATCAGGTCATGGAAAATCGCAGTCCTATTGGTTTTGCATACATGAAGCGATCATGTTCACCCACATGTAGTGGAAAGAACTTGAAATTTCTCACGCAATACAAAGAGCATCTTCTTGAAGAGCTTGACTGGGTGAACAAACATCTAGACGAACTCAAAGATTGTACACCAAAGAAGGAGGTGAAAAAAGAATAATGTGCGAATCACATCACCCGCATAAACGGAGAGGTTACAGCTATGGCTATGGTATGCATCCAAAGCAGTTCATGATGATGGGAGGAGGTTGCGACTGCCACGAGAGCAAGGAAACTAAAATCAAGCGACTCGAGGCTCACAAGTCTCATCTCCAAGACCGAATAGGTCACATCGATGAGAGAATTGCTGAGCTGCAAAAGCCAGAGGAAGGCGAAGAGGTCTAGGACCTCGTTATTGGACTAAGCGCTTGCGACGTTATCCCAACTCGCCTTCTAGTTTCCTTCTTTTTTTTCTCTTTTATCTTTTGACACGTAGTTGAATTTAGACGACTGATGGATTTCCAGTAGAATAATCAAAGTTTCTTCATACCTTCACGTATCACTAGTTTAGTCATTTTTGAGCGATTTGTCTCAAAATAACTTCGAACTAGATCAGGTTCTCTCTTACTTAATTCTCGAAGAACCCATCCAGCGGCTTTTCCGACAAAGAATTCCTCGTCGTTGATGTGAGGAGTCACTACTTTGAGTATCTTCTTAGCGTACTCAGGTCTGTACTGCGTTTTGAGAGTGAGGTGTAGATAGGGTAAAAATGAACAACGGCGACGCCAGAAATTCTCCGAAGTCTTCCATGACTCCAATATTGGCTCAACTTTCGAATCACGGATAATCATTGAACCGATAGTTGGTGAACTTAGAGGGTCAGTTATCGCCCAAGTATCAGCATCATCAATCCAGAGGTCAGCCATCTTCATTGCTATATCTATCGATCCTTTCACACCGTATACTTTCATGATGTCAATAGCTGCAAGACGGGTTTCAAAAGTTTCAATCTTCCAGAGTTCATCCATGAGTTCAGGCATGTCATCAAGTGCTATCCCCTTGATATTCTTCTTGACAATTTTGTGGATGTCGGGAAGTTCTACACCGATGAATTCCAAGGATGACGTCTTGAGGTATCCAGCAATCTTCACCTTTCGGTCTGGATCACTTTGGGTTTCCAAATCTCGGACAATCTGTTTCCCGTTCTTTGACATTATCTATACCATCTGTGTTTGTTGTGCAAATTCTACTTCTTATTGAGGAATCGCATATCGGCTTTCTTGAAGTTTCCAAATGCAGACTATGTAATTAAAGTTATACAAAATTACGTTTATAGTAATATTTCATCAATTGAAATTTTGATTTCTGATAACTATAGAGAGAAATTTTGTGCTGGGGCGATTCCTTATTATTGACCTTTTACTCAATCCGGATTGTCAAAAACAAGGGTTTGTTTCCACGATGGTTACGAAAGGTAAGGTATTGATCTTAGAATTCAGAAATTGGCTTCTAGATCAACCAGAAGGCGAAACTCTGCTTCGATGCTATCAATGTGGTCGATGCACAAGTGCATGTCCGGTAGCAGACATCGAACCCTCATTCAACCCGAGGTTATTTTTACAGAAGATTCTCCTAAGTGATGAACTGATTGCAGAAGAGCAATTGGTTTGGAATTGTCTAACTTGTGAGCAATGCGAAGTTCATTGCCCTGAGATGGTTAAGATACCACACATTCTCATTCTTGCGAAAGTTCGTGGATTAATGGCAGGCAATGTACCGGCAGCAGCCCTTGATCGTGCTAAAACTATCGTTTCACAAGGACGAAGTCTGCCCGTAAGCCCACCCATGCTTAAGACTCGAGAAAAAATGGGGCTTCCCGATCTCGGAACCCCTCCGATGGATCAGATTGTCGCCATGCTTGCAGACATTGGTATTGTTAGTAAACTGGAAAAAGTAGAATCAGTTTATGGAGGTAGTGAAGATGAGTAAAGCCCGAAAATACACTTACTTCCCGGGTTGCATGATCCCATATAGACTACCACACTTTGAGTTAACAATGACAGAAGTTCTCAAGAAGTTAGGAGTCGAATTGGAAACAACTCCAGACCATTCATGCTGTCCTGAACCGACAACATTCACAGGAGTTGACTTTGAAGCTTGGGTTACCATTGCAGCAAGAAATGTTGCAGTAAGTGAAGCCATTGGTAATGACACGATGGCTATGTGCAGTGGATGCTTCCATACCTTAGCTGTTGCAAATCATATGGTTCATGAAGATGAAGAACTGAAAGAGAGAATCAATAAACGCCTCAAAGCATCGGGTCTTGAGGTAACAGGTTCACATGAAGTCAAGAACGTTCTTCATGTTCTTCGTAATGATATTGGTTTGGATGCAATTGAGAAAATTGTTACCAATCCTCTCAAGAAACTCAGAATTGCACCTCACTATGGATGCCATTTAGTTAGACCCTTAGAAGCAACCAATATGGACCATGCTGATGATCCGCAATGGATGGATGAAGTCATCAGAGCAACGGGTGCAGAGATTGCAGAGTTTGAGAACAAGATGGCATGTTGTGGTGCACCCATTATGCCCTCTGGTGAAGATAAGGCTGTAACAATTACGTCTAAACATCTGAAGAACATCAAAGCATCAGGTGCAGATGCCATTGTCGTCGTTTGTCCAACTTGCTATACTCAGCTTGAAACACAACAAGCAAAAGCTGAAGCAATTTCTGATTCCGAATTCAGGATTCCTGTCTTGTACCTAGGAGAGCTCCTTGCT
Source organism: Candidatus Thorarchaeota archaeon (assembly GCA_016840385.1). The sequence continues at coordinate 31,541 of JAEOSL010000026.1, forward strand.
CTGTCAATGGGACTGACTGATCTCGTTACAGCAAATCAAAGAAGGTACCATCGTGTGAAGATCACGGAATTACTTGAGAAAGCTGGAGGTGCATCCTAATGGCAAAATCTGCTGTCGTTATTGGTGCGGGGTTATCTGGAATTCAAGTAGCCCAGCAATTAACTGACCTAGGAGTCACAGTTCACTTGATTGAGAAAGAAGCAATCATAGGTGGACTCTCAACTTACTTGGGTCGTGTTTTCCCAACAGGGGATTGTGCACTTTGTCTTGATGCTAGCGGAGAACTATTTGATGGCCAACACCGCAGGTGTCAATACAGAGGTTTAGTCACCGAAAAGAAGAATCTCAAACTATACACTCAATCAGAAGTCAAATCGATTACTGAAGAGGAAGGTGGATTCAAAGTTTCAATCAAATCCAATCCTCGTCATGTCGACCTTGACCGTTGCGTTGTTTGTCTTGAATGCATAGAAGTCTGTGATGTAGAAGTACCCAGTACGTATTGCGTAAGAGGAGGGATCAGGAAAGCAATCTATCGTCCCATTCCACAAGGTGTACCCTTAGCTCCACTAATAGATATGGAGAATTGTACAAAATGTGGAAAGTGTGTTGACATCTGCAAAGTCAACGCCATCGACTTCGAGGAGAAGAGTAGCACTAAGACAATCAAAGCGGATGCATTAATACTAGCAACTGGTGTTGAAGAAAAGATACCTCTTGATTTCCCTGGTTATGAGTACAGAACATGTGATGATATCCTAACCCACGCAGAACTTGCCAGATTGATAGATCCAGCAGGTGACACAAATGGTGTGGTCACAACATCAGCTGGTGATGCTGTATCAAAGGTGACCATGGTACTTTGTGTTGGAAGTAGAGACCTCACTGCGTATGAATATTGCTCCCAAGCTTGCTGTACTTACAGCTTGAAGCATGCAGAAATGCTGCGAGACCTTGGAATTGACGTGACCATTTGTTACATGGATCTACGTGTGCCAAAATCAAGTGAGCATTACCTTACTCAAGCCCGTGAGAAGGGTGTGAAATTCCTGAGAGGAAAACCCGACAAAGTAGTTGCTCGGGATGGTAAACCTGTTACAATCGTTGAAGATACTCAGTCGCAGAAACTTATGCAGATTGAATCTGATCTCGTTGTACTTGCATCTCCACTTGCATCTCTAGGAATTGAAGATGCTTCTCTAAATGGTTTCTTTGCAGAGAATGGATTTGCACATAGAGTAGTCAGAGAAGGAAAGGTCTACGCCTGTGGTACTGCCACGGGACCGACGGATATACCTACGAGTATTGCAGAGGCGAATGCTATCGCGCTCAAGGTATATTCTGATTTGACAGGA
>JAEOSL010000205.1 GCA_016840385.1 Candidatus Thorarchaeota archaeon
AGCCTACTCGATAGCAAACTACACGGTCACTCAACAGTCGGGGATTGGAACCGATGAATATTTTTATTGTGATTCTGGTGTGTTGAATGTTGTTAAGGATTCAACATATTATATTCTAATGAGTCATAACCCGTTGCTTTCGGTTGATACTGCTACTTATTCGGTTTGGAATATTACAACTGATGATATTGACCCTATGGGAGATGCAGGTTATAGTATTCTATTTCAGGCTTATGTTGGAGGGAATGAATATCATTATGATGCTTCCCGCGGTACTTGGGAAGGGTCGGGTACATTTGCGGATTTTAGTTTAAGGTTATATACAAATGTAGATATGACAATTTCCGCAATCACCTTCATCGAGGACGGCACAGCGCCAGATGCGGATATCGCATTTAGTCCTGACCCTCTATATGACGACGAGCAGGTTACACTCTCTTCTATTGTCTTTGACGATGTTGAGGTTTACAAGGTCTGGTATAACGCGATCACTTATCCGGCTGGCTTCGATGATATTGATTACGCGGCCACAGAAGGACAGGAGAATTACTGGGCGTATTCCTTCACTTCACTTACTGCGGGCGACTACTGCTTTAAGGTCATTGCTAACGATGGCGCAAATAACTCCACTATCACACAATCCAATCGGGATTATGCAACCGTTCGATTCACCGTGAGAGAAGCGGAAATCACTGTCGAAACCTATACATTGTTTGGAGCAGGTAGTGATTTTACCTACATGCAATATTCGGGGCACATCTCGCACGATTGCGCTTTTATTATTGAAGAATGGTCTGATACTTGGGCGATAAATGAAACACATAGCGGAAGTGTAACAGCTGGTGATTTTAATATTGCGTGGGATAAGATCGGTGTCAATGATATCAATGCAAATTATACCATTACTTTTACAAACGGTTCTCTGACTAAGGTGATTACATCAGGATACATGACTGCTTACAAACTATTAAGAATTGCAGACATTGATTGTAATAATTTAGAGTCCAGTGATAGTTGGAAAACAAATATCACAATTAATTTCTACACTAACAAAGCTGTTGATTGGTATATTTATGACGTTGATGATAATGATGCGGCCTTGGGTAGTGGTTTTTCACTTGAAGGAACTGATATTATAACCTGGGTGCAGAATACTGCTCGAGGTGCTCATTACTTTGCGGTGAAATGGACTGATGGAGTTTCATCAGAATGGTTTAATTCCTCATATTGGATCTACGATAGAAATATTGACGAATTACCAGGGGGCGGAGACCTTGATGATGGAGGAGATGAAAGAAGAACTATTCAAATGTGGGCCACTATTGGCGCGGTAATAGGTTTCGTAGGTATTCTTTGTTTAGGCTTAGTGTATTTCAAGATAGACGATATGAAGAATTTACAATTACCACATTACAATACACAGCCATCCACAAGAGAAGAGAGGAGAAGAGACGCAATCAATAGAGGTGGATGAAAATGAGATGGTATCATAAACTAGGAATGACATTTATTGATAAATTTATTTTAGCGATAATGTTGTTTTTGACTGTGCTGGATGTTACTGCAGGACTTACCGCGATAGGTTGGGATCTGGGTTTGATAGTAATAGTTGTAGCAATTGCATATGTAGGAGTAGTAGCTTTTGTTGCTATTATCACATTCTTCTTCCGTACAGAGGGAAGAGGAGTAGGTCTAGTCAAAGGATTGGTGTCTGCAATATTGATCTGGCTTTTGTTCCCAAAAATATTAGAATTGGGATTCATGCTAGTGGGAGTTAGCGTTTCAGATAATGTCGAAAATGTTCTTCTTATAGCGTTTATAATCAGGGCTTTTGTCGGTGCGTTGTTAGGCCGCAGGTGGAAAGAAATTGGAGAGTGAACAAAATGGAAAGAGAAAGAGAAATGGGTTTCACGGAAAAAGTGGGCTTATTTGTTGAAAAACACAAACCTGGAAAAAGTAAGCACTCTTTGACAGGCGCCTCATACACTCTAAAAGATGTAGGACCATTCGATATTGATTTGAGTGGTGCCCCAAAGAACAAGGGCACAATGGCTATATTAATGCTGATAGGAACTTACCTTGTCTATTGGTTCTGGTACGGCTGGGTGAATGATGGGACTGCGGTATTCAAAGACCTGGTGCTGTTAGAAAATATGACCTGGATGGCGCTTTTTGCCGGTTGTGCATTAGTTATTATTTTGTTCGCGACTCTTATTGACCTACATAAAGGCAGTTTCAATCAATACATTATGATTGTCGAGTTGCGTCTTCGCTCATTGTTAGGAAAACCATTAAAGCGGGTCGAACTCAAAATTACTCCAAATTATCAAGAGTTGTATAATCCTGCTGTCGGTGGTTTTTGGAGAAGTGCCGAATCTTATAGGGCAGAAGCTGATAAGGAAGAATCAGAGAAATCAGAAGAATCAAAGGAATCTGAGAAATCAAAGTTCAAGCCTGTTGATATGGAAGATGAGGCCCAGCCCTTCTATGAATTGGATGGTAAAAGATTCTCCTCCATGCGAGATATGCAAGATATTATGAAAATGGCACTTGTTGAAGGTGAAGTCGTCGAAACGAAAGACGAAATCAAGGATATATTAACCCTCAAAAGAGAATTTGCAGACCTATCAGAAAAAATAAAATTGCCTTTCACTGTGACCATGTGTGAATGTGACGCGAAAGGAGGTAAAATATACCCGATATTCATTTCCAAACATAGTTTATTTGGTGGCTCGACAGCACTCAAAGGAAGTTATGTGGAATTTAGAACCCACGAATTAGCCCAGAGAACATGGGCGGGAATTGTAAGCAAGGATAATGTTAGAGCTGGTGTGGGAGAGGGGGTCGAGATCGGGATGTATAAATTCTACGATC
>JAEOSL010000027.1 GCA_016840385.1 Candidatus Thorarchaeota archaeon
AGTCCCAAGAGGAATCCGCAGAGAGTTAGGTACTTGGCAAGCAACAGAAATTATTGCAGTTGCATTGCGAACATTTGGGCAGGGTACAAAGGTCTGTGCAGAAATAGCCATGATGGCGGCAGATGCAGGGCTAGTTCCAGTAGATACTGATGTAGTTTGTATTGGTGGAACTGGTAGAGGTGCGGATACTGCGTGGGTTGTGCAACCAGCTAATACTCAAGCATTTCCCAAACTAAGAATGCGTGCTTGTATTTGCAAACCTGTAGAATTCTAGGTAAAGTGGTCTGAATACTTCCCCAAGTATTCTTTCTGCTCTTTGTTGAGCTTCTTAGGAATCTGGATGTTCACTCGAACTAATTGGTCACCCTTTCTACCGTCAGACGTATGCACACCTTTTCCTTTCATTCGGAAAAGTTTACCACCTTCAGTTCCCTTTGAAACCTTCATTTTACTCGAACCACGCATGGTTACTACTTCAGTTTCCCCACCAGTAACTGCTAGTGGGAAGGGAATATCCTGCTCCATATATACATGCAAGCCACGACGAATAAAGATGTCATGGCTATCAACCTCAAACATCACAATGAGATCACCATGAGGTCCACGGCGAGACCCAGCATTGCCAGCACCTTGGATTCGAATACCTTGACCGTCCTCAACACCCGCAGGTATCGGAATAGTAACTTCTTTCCGATCATTCTGGAGACCTGTCCTTTTGCAGGACTTGCAGGGATCGTTTATTCGTTCACCTAAACCTCGACATGCAGGACAAGTCTGTGCAACACTTAGAAATCCCATTGAACGAGCCACTTGACCCTGTCCTCTACATGTTGTACAAGTAACGGGTGAGCTACCTTCTGCTGCACCAGACCCCTTGCATTCCTCACAGTGCACTTTTCTATTGAATGCTATTTCCTTATCGGTTCCAAAGAAGGCTTCTTCGAAAGTTAGGTCAATGGTCATCCGCAGAGTCTGACCAGGGGGAGGACCAGCTCTACCTCGTCCACCAAACCCTCCACCAAAACCACCGAATCCTCCGCCACCTCCAAAGAAAGACCTGAACAAGTCACCAAAACCACCCATGTCAATTCCTTGAGCATCAGCGGTTCCCCATCTATCATAGTGTGCTCGTTTCTCAGAATCTCCGATGATATCATAAGCTGCGTTGATCTCTTTCAGCTTCTCACCAGATTCTTCGTCAGGATTTCGATCTGGGTGATATTTCTTGGCTAGAGTCCGATATGCTTTCTTAATCTCTTCATGTGTTGCTGATTTGTCAACACCAAGAGTTCTGTAATGGTCGTCCTCAGTCAAGATATTCACCACTCATTCAAGGACTATTCCAAATCCTCAAAATCTACATCAACGACGTCTTCGTCTGGAGTATCGCTGGTTGCAGGACCCGCACTAGGTTGACCGCCCATTGATGATGGATCAAATCCACCAGGACCTCCAGGTCCACCTGCAGCTCCGGCTTGACCATAGACTTTCTCAGATATTTGATGGATAATCTGTTCTATCTCAGCAGTGCCAGATTTCATCTTTTCGTAATCCTCAGATTCGATTGCAATCTGTACCTCGGCGGATTTTGCTTCTAGCTCTTTCTTCAAATCTTCAGGAACTTTGTCACCCATGTCCTTGATGAGTTTCTGACCAGCGTAGATCATCTGATCGGCCTTATTCTTAGTTTCAACCTGATCAAGACGCTTCGCATCTTCTTCTGCGTATTTTTCAGCATTCTTAACCATTTGGTCAATATCGGTTTCTTCAAGATTTGTACTTGCTGTGATAGTGATAGATTGCTCATTGCCAGTGGCAAGGTCTTTTGCCTTAACATTCACAATTCCATTTGCATCAATATCGAAAGTAACCTCAATTTGAGGCGTATTCCTCATAGCTGGTGGGATACCAACTAATTGGAATCTTCCAAGTGTCATGTTATCCGTAGCAAGTTTTCTTTCACCCTGAACAACATGGATTTCTACAGCTGGTTGATTATCCACAGCTGTTGTAAACACCTTGCTCTTCCTTGTTGGAATTGTCGTATTTCTCTCAATAATCGGAGTCGCTATTTGACCCAACGTTTCGATACTAAGTGTAAGAGGGGTTACATCTAGAAGAAGTATGTCCGTTACATCACCAGCCATAACACCAGCCTGAGCTGCTGCACCAAGTGCCACGCATTCATCAGGATTGATACTTTTGTCGCCTTCCTTACCGAAGAGGTCTCGAATAATTTTCTGAATCATTGGCATTCGTGTAGCTCCACCAACAAGTAGAATCTTGCCAATCTGTTCAGGTTCTAGTTTAGCATCAGATAATGCTTGGCGGATAGGACCGACTGATTTGTCCACAAGATCATCGGTCATCTGTTCAAACTTAGCGCGAGCCAAGTCTAAATTCAAGTGCTTTGGACCAGCAGCATCTGCTGTGATATATGGAAGATTGATGTTAGTCTGCATAACTGTGGAAAGCTCAATCTTTGCTTGTTCAGCAGCATCACGAATTCTCTGCATTGCTGAAAGATCACTGGTAATATCTACACCAGTCTGATTCTTGAATTCTTCAACCATCCAATCGATGATACGTTCATCCCAGTCATCTCCACCTAGCTGTGTATTTCCACTTGTGGATAGAACCTGGTAGACAACCTCACCATCTAATTCACTGATATCAAGAATGGAAACATCGAATGTTCCACCACCTAGGTCGTAGACAAGAATCTTTACTTCCTTGGTCTTTTCAAGTCCATAGGCTAGTGCAGAAGCTGTCGGTTCATTTACAATTCGCTCAACTTCGAATCCTGCAATTCTTCCTGCATCTCTAGTTGCTTGTCGCTGACTGTCATTGAAATATGCGGGAACTGTAATGACTGCTTTAGTGATGGGTTCTCCAAGATACGCTTCAGCATCCTTCTTCATTTTCGTTAAAATCATCGCTGAGATTTCTTGTGGAGTGTATTCTTTATCACCAATCTTTACTTTGTAGTCCTGCCCCATCTTTCGCTTGATGGAACGAATGGTACGCTCTGGCATAGAAACAGCTTGTCGCTTTGCCAGTTCGCCTACAATTACTTCGCCCTTGTGCGTAATACCTACAACTGAAGGGGTTAGACGTTTCCCCTCAGCATTTGGAATAATAGTCGGTTTGCCTCCTTCCATATAGGCGATACCGCTATTCGTTGTACCTAAGTCAATACCTACAATCTTACTCATCATTATTCACCATTTTCATCTAATTTGGTTTCACTTTCATTATCATCGTTATTGGGAGTAGGTTGAGATTCATGATGATTTACGCTCACCACAGCAGGTCTCAGAACCTTTTCATTAAGCATGTAACCTCGTTGGTATTCTTCGAGAATAATACCATCTGGTTTGTCAGGATCACTAACTCTATTCACTGCATGCTGGTAATACGGATCGAATATCTTCCCAACAGAATCAATCGGACTAACCCCTTCTAGGAGTAGAGTCTTGTCAAATTGCTGTTGAATGGCTTCTATGCCCTTCTTGGCAGACGCAGGGTCGGTTTCAAAATCCATATCTAATGCACGAAGGAAGTTGTCATAAATATCAAGGAATTTCAACAGAATATCTTCACTGGCAAACTTCCTAACCTCTAAGATTCGACTGTCCATACGTTTTCGATAGTTATCGAATTCTGCTTGTAACCGCTGAAGTCGATCAAACAGGTCGTTTGATTTCTCTTGTTCTAAAGCTAGTGGGTCTTGAGGTGTTTCCTCGACATCTACTTCAATGTCCAAAAGAACTTCGTCAGACATGTCATTATCTTCGTTGTGCGTCTCATTGTGCTCTTCTTGCATTGCGCCTTCACTCTACCTACTTAGATGTACATTGACTAGCAGTGATGTACAGAAAGGAAACCGACACGAATGTCGTGCGGGGACTGACTCCTCGACAGTAGTTCCCCCTGGTGACTCGGGGGAAACCTAATTTATTTCATAAAAAACCTTTCGACAGAGGAAACGAGTTATTGACACTAGCCAAAAATAGAAAACATCTTCAAGAGGAAGTCAATAGGTGGAAACCAAGATGTCACTCAATGCTGATATTCAAAAAGCAAAGGAATTGGTGAACAAAGCTGGTAAGATTGCAGCACTCACTGGTGCAGGTATCAGTGTAGACTCAGGTATTCCAGACTTCAGATCAGAGGGAGGACTCTGGAAGAGATTTGATCCCTTGGAGTACGCAACTCGTGAGAGTTTCATGAGAGACCCAACTAAATTCTGGACTATGGGTAAGGAGTTAGCAGAAACATTTGTGAAGGCAAACCCCAATGATGCACACTTAGCATTAGCTGCCCTAGAAGAACAAGGCAAATTGACAGGGGTAATTACTCAGAACATCGACAATCTACATCAAACAGCAGGTAACAAGAGGGTTATCGAATTGCATGGAAATTACCTTCGTGCATTTTGTATTGAATGTAAAGAGGAATATTTCGGAAGAACGGTGCATGAGAGTGTTGCACAGGGAGAGATTCCTCCTAAATGTGAAAAGTGTGGAGGAATATTGAAATCAGAGGCAATTCTGTTTGGTGAACCATTACCTCAAGAACCGATGGCACAAGCTGTAGAATTGTGTCGAAACACCGACCTCATGATTGTAATTGGATCCAGCCTAACTATTTATCCTGCAGCATTTTTACCACAGATTGCAAAGAACGCAGGAGCCAAGGTAATTCTGATTAATCTTGAAGGAACAAACAAAGACGATGTAGCAGATATCGTCCTCAGGGGAAGAGCTACAGATATTCTTCCAGCGATAACAGATTTCTAAATGACAGGGAAACCAAACCAAGAGTATACTGCCAAAGCCCCGGGAATGATGATTACTGATAGAAGAATTGTAATCTGACCTAGAATAAAGAAATTATTGTCCATCATCCACAATCCCAGATACGAAAATGCATACGATATCACACAGGCTGTAAATCCTAGAACTATAACAGGTCCTAGAGGGAATATAACAGCAAGGAATCCACCAACCTGGGTCCAAAAAGGTGCACCAATATTGATTAAGACAATGAATCCTCGAACAACTAAATAGACGATTATTGAAACGAAGATTCCAATCTGTGAAAATGAGATACGGGCAGGTAGACTCATAGTATATTCAAGGTATTTTCCAGTTAATCAGCTATTTACACTTTGTCCGTTGACTAACCATACTCCTTAAACGGTGCGTGTGATACCGGAAATGTAATGAGCGACATTGTCTGGAAAATTGTTGGGCTAGGACAGCTATCACTACTCCTTGAAGCTAGTTCTCCAAAACCAGGAAATGTAAACAGAATTGCACGCTTCTCCGATATGGACTACAGGAATTTTCTAACTAGTGCATCTCTTCTTTCCAGAGGATTATATGAAAGCGCAACAAGGGGGGTTGCATTAGCAAAAGGGGACCTCGATTCTTCAAAAATAGGTCTTGGAGAGTTGATTCACATCTGTGTGATGGATTCGCTTACTGGTTTGAATCACAGAAATACGATACTCGGATCTATTCTCCTTTATGTGCCATTAACCGTTGCCATGGCTGCAAGTCTTACTGATGAATCAAAATTCTCACTTCAACGTATTCGTCAATATATCAAGACAATCACTAAGCATTCCACTGTAGAAGATGCTACAAATCTATACAAAGCATTTCATCTTACTCGACCCGGGGGTAGAATGATAAAAGAAGATCCTGAATGGTCGAATCTCCACAGTCATTATGATTTTGATAATCCAAAAGCTGAGGAGCATCTTATTGAGGATAAAGTCACACTTTCTGATTTGTTTCAGATGTCATCACAAGTTGATGAAATCAGCAACGAGTGGTCTAATGGTTTCCAGAGAACTCTTGGAGAAGTACTCCCGTATCTAACGAGCGTGACGACCAAGTTGGAGGATCTTGAAGAGGGAATTGTCCGTACATTCGTTTGGTTATTGGCGCAGAGACCTGATGGTCTTATAGTGAAGAAAGCTGGTAGAGACCGAGCTGAGGAGATTCAATCACTTGCCAAAACAACGATGGACAGTTGGTCAGAGAAGAATGGATCAGAGAATCTAATTCTCAGTTTTGATAGAATCCTCCGTGAAGAGGGAAACTTGCTGAATCCGGGAACTACCGCAGATATAGTATCTGTAGCAACATTTTGCAGATTAGTAGATATCACATACCCAGGAATCTAACCAAGGACTCCGCTGAAAATAATAATTGCCAGAACAAACAAAATTACCGCAGGTGCTATGAGCATAGCCTTCCCTTCGGTTCGCTTAATGGCACGAACTTCCTTGTTAGGACCCAGATAGAACCCTAGCAGAAGTAAACAGCCCAGTAGAATCAGGAAAATTACGAGACCTTCATGCGCCATTTGTATTCATCCATATCCAACGCAGAAATACGATGATATTAACATGATTGTTCCAGACTGTCAATGAGTTTGCTAGCTGAAAAATGAGAGGGCTCGTAGATTACCTATGTAATCTAGAGCTTTGACGTGAAGGTCTGTAGTTATCAAACGAGAACTTGTCGGAAAACATGCTCGAACCTCGACCGTAAAGCCTTTGCACGATCCATATCAGCGGCATAAAGTGGTTGTCGCATATCACTGAGATTAGGTATCTTCTTGCATAAACTCTGGCCCAGGAGTTTTCTCAAAGCAAAGCTGACAGTTCTTGGTGCGAGATCTACTCTGCTGGAAATAGCCTTCGGTGTCAATGGTCCTTCTGAGGTCAATCGATCTAATACAATGATTGCACTTCGCGGTAATTCAATAGACATCTTTGTTATACCATCCCTGCCGATGTTTGGGTCTTTCCGTCCCTTACTATTAAATGCGCCGCTCCTAATATAAGAGATAAGGTCCAAGCATGAATTTCCATTTTTGAGTAGATACTCGTAAATGATAAGAGAAAATCGATTCAAATCGAAAATCATCGATTGAAAGTATGCAACTGATGACCGGATTGACGAATTTCTGGATGTAGTCTGATGAAATGGTCAACTCTGAATGATAATCTGAGCTTCTTTCACACGGTCAAGGGAGTAGTAGAATTCAAGAGGATGAATAGCAGTGTTGATTTCATCATCAAATAGGTGTAGCAATTGAAACAACGAGTCTTTGTGACGAGGAAGATACCTGATGAAGGTCTCAGAATGATTACTGAGAGATTTGATACCACCGTATGGCCCTCGGACAATCCCCCATCGGTAAAAGAAATTGTTCAGAACGCAGAGGACTGTGAAGGTATTGTAACTCTTTTATCGGATCCAATTGGTCGGGATGTAATCAGTAAACTCCCAAAACTGAAAGTGATTGCGCAGTATGCTGTTGGATATGACAACATAGACATATCATTTGCCACCGAGAGGAAGATTGCTGTTACAAATACACCAGGTGTTCTTACTGAAACAACAGCGGATCTAGCGTGGGCACTGATCATGGCAGCAGCTAGAAGAATAGTTGAATCTGACAGTTATGTTCGTGATGGAAAATGGAATGTTGCCTGGGGACCTGAGCTTCTACTTGGTTCAGATATTTATGGAGCAACACTCGGAATCATTGGATTAGGAAGAATAGGAAGTGCGGTAGCAAGACGCGCTTCAGGTTTCAATATGAAGATATTATACCATACAAGAAGCGAGAATGAGTATACAAAAGAAATTGAATCCAAGACTAATGGGACTAGGGCGGACCTTCAAACTTTGCTAAGTGAATCAGACATCGTTTCACTACATATTCCCTTATCATCAGAAACCCATCATCTTCTTGGAGAGAACGAGTTCAAAATCATGAAACCAAGGGCAGTCCTAGTGAATACATCACGAGGAGCAGTAGTCGATGAAGATGCACTTTGCAAAGCTCTCAAGTCAGGACATCTCGGTGCTGCCGGACTTGATGTTTTCAAGCAAGAACCACTTCAAAAGAATAGTCCACTCATGAAATTGCCTAACGTAATTCTCGCACCCCACATTGGAAGTGCAAGTACAAAGACAAGAGCTACAATGGCAACAATGTGTGCAGAAAATCTTATCGCTGCACTTGATGGTAAGCAACCACCAAATCTCGTAAACAAAGAGGTGTTTGAAAAATGAATGACATACTAAAAATGATACAAAGTCGAAAGTCTATACGAAAGTACTCTCCGAAACCAATCCCTGAGAATGAATTGAAAGAAATTTTGAAGACAGGATTCAGTGCGCCAAGTGGTGGAAATATGCAACCATGGCGTGTAGTTGTTGTGAAAGATACTACCAGAAAAGAGCTACTTGCCAAGGCCGCATTTGGACAATCATTCATTGCTGAAGCCCCGGTTCTCCTTGTGGTATGTGCGGTACCCTATGAATCGGCAGAAAAATACAAAGAGAGAGGTGCAACTCTTTACGCTCTTCAAGATACGGCAGCATTAACCCAAAACATCCTACTGGCTTCTCATGCGTTGGGGTATGCTACTTGCTGGATTGGTGCATTTGATGAAGATGAGGTTTCAAAAATACTCAAAGTTCCAGAAGGAATGCGACCAGTATCTATGATTCCTATTGGACTTGCAGATGGTGTAGAACCTAAGACTCGTCCACGAAAATCTGTAAGCGATATCGTCATCACGGAAGAGTTCTAGAATTTCGATAATCTGAATTCATCATATTTCTCAAAATTAGAGGATACTGAGATTCATACACAACTAGTTATGATTTGCTTTTTAGTTAACATCAAAAAAAGAGAAGGGATGAGGGCCGAAGCCCCCATTTTCCTTTAAACTAAAGTTACGATTCTACGTCCACTATTTCTTCCTAACAAGGAAGAGTATGAGTAGAACCACAACACCGGCACCAATACCGCCAAGCAAACCAATCAGCAACGGATCTAGTGGTGCTGCAGTGGTTGTTGTAGTAGTGGTAGTTGTTGTAGTCGTCGTCGTAGTGGTCGTTGTAGTCGTAGTTGTGCCAGTGGTTGTTGTAACCGGTGGTATAGCACCTGCTGCGAATGACGTTGAAAAGCCGTCAGTGAAGTCACCTGGCCAGTAGCCAGTTGGTGGATCACTTACATCACAGATAATGCCATCGTCATAACCTAGGACGGTCCAATTGAGGAAATCACAGCTGTATGCACGTACTCTAACTATGTAGTTACCCTCAAGCCAGGTTGATGAGTCCCATGTATAGTTAGTAGCCGTTACGTTCTGCTGCAATAACACAAATGACACACCTGCATCTCTGCTTAACCAAACAGAGTAGTAGGGTATGTCGTCAGCATTTTGGTCAGTGCTAGACCAGGTCAAGTTCCAGACATCGCTGCCTAGATCTGCTGGAGCGTTCACAGTAACATCTGGTGCAAAGAAGTTCATGAAGCTGACAGTTCCAAGTTCATCGTAGAACAACACATCAGTGCCTGTGTAGCAGTAATACTGCACAGTCATTGTAATGTTTCTACGAAGCTCGTAGGTGTCAAATTCAGCGTACTCCTCATCAGCACCGTTAAAGATGTCAACAGAGGCTCTAGTATCCACAGTAATGACATAGGGCACACCTGCATGGTATGCATATGCAAAGACATAGGCACGAATCGCGATGGCGCCTGATTCAGCTGCTGTGTAAGCACCTGCTTCGCCGCCTCCACCACCAAAACTATCGACTGATAGATATGATGTTGAGCTGAGTTCATCAGCCTCGTCGACTAGACCGTTATCATTAGCATCATCCCAACCCCAGACATCAAATGCTGGATCTTGTCCTTCCTGTGCGTCAATTGCAACTCGTACGTTGTCGCCGGCGTTAATACCTTCAACAGTTTCCCAGTTGTAGATAGTTGCGTCGTCGAATGGAACTGGCCAGGCATCAACACCCAGAGGATCTGGGTATGTACCGGATAGTGTAACGTACAGACCGCTCAAGAGAGCAATCTGAGTATCAGTTATCACATACTCGGGTATACCTGCAACACCTGGAACGGTCCAGTTGTTGTTGATTACAACGTGGTCACCAACTAGTATGGAATTGTTATCGTAGGCGGTTAGACCTGCGGTATTTGATTCCCACTCGTTGACATATGTTGCGTCAGCAAATGTTGTAGCATTGTAGAGCTGGAAGGTGATTTTGATATCCTCAGGAACAGATGTACCGTTAAAGGCACGTGTGTAGACGAGGAACCAATAACTACCATTGACCAAATCACCATAATCCCAAATGACAGTGTTCTTCGTGTCTTCGGTTGGTGTTAAGATTGTGGTTGCTGCTTCAATACCGTTAAGCAAATTCCTTACTTGGAAGTCGATAACAGTACCTGCATGCTCCCATTCTGCACGAATGACAACAATTGATGCGTTAAGATCCATATCGTATGGAATTTCCACTCGGAATACATCGATACCACCGCTCTCATCTGTACGGGTTGTACCGTCGATGAATGCGGTTGTTGTAGATTCAGTGTCGTATGGTGTCTGTGTACCTGGTGCACCTATACCGTCAACAAGGATCTGGTTAACTCCGTAATCGGAGCCTGTACCATCCAAGACAAAGTCGACCATGTATGAGTAAGGTACTTGGTGTGACCAGGAACCATCTACGAATAGAATCTGTCCCTGATGAATTCCGTACTCTGCTAAACTATCAACAGTTAATTCAACGTTGATGACACCAGAACCGTCAGTTATGTCAATCTGAGTATCAGTAACATATTGCCAGAGGGTAACTGTTACTGTGACATTAGTCTTTGGTACAGTGTCTAGTTGCAGACTGGCAAAACCATCATCGAACAAATCAGCGAGGGTGGGTGTTCCACCAATCCTCATTGTTTGAAGGTTACATGGGCCTGTAGCTCTGCTGACATGGTCAACAGTATCACCACCAATAGCATCGCCATTATTATCACGATCGAAGTTCCAGTAGTTCAAATCACCATTTGAGTCAACATCGTCCCAATCGAACAATCGTACAACTGTACCGATGTCATCAGCATCAAATGCAACTTGGATAGTAGCATAGGTTGCTAAATTGAAGTCTGCTGCAAAACCAGTGGTTGCTGCTTCCATTGCTGCTTCTAGGTCGAATGTTGTTGGACGTTCAATCCACGGATTGAAGTTCGTATCATTGTATGCACTTGCCATCAAATCGAATGAAACAGTTTGCCATTCTGTCATGATGGATGCTACGGGTAGAGTACCGAAGTCTGACTCGATATGAGTACTACCAATGGCACCATTAAAGTCCCAAACGGTAAGTTCCACATTAACTACATCATCGCGTTCGACTGAACCGAAGAAGATACTACTTGACTCCATACCAACAGGTGTCTCTTGGTCTGTATAAATACCAAACCAATCGGTATCATTGATATTTGCGGCCCAAGTTTCTGCAACTTGTGCTCCGAAGAATTGGTAGCTGTCAGATTCGAAGATGTATTCATCTGTAGCAGGGCTTGTAATAGCGTCAACTGCTGCAAAAGCGTTAACCAAACCATGACCTTGTGCAAAGGGATCGATTCCCATATCACTAGCAGTTGAAAGAAGGACATTCTTTACATACTGTGGTGATGGAAATGCGTCATATGTCTGATTGTATGCATCAATGATGATTGCTGCAACACCAGCTGCAACTGGACAGGAAAGGCTTGTACCTTGCCACCAGAAGTATGGATCACCAGCATCTAACCAGATGTTGTGGAATGGCTGTGGGTTTACACCCCTGTAACCAGGAGCCATAACATCAGGCTTGACAATACCAGTGAAAGCTGGACCGGTTGCTGACCAGTGTACTTGCTGTCCGTCAGTCTGGGTAGGACCGTAGAGTCCCTCGTAGTAGTGACTAGTGTATGATGCACCAACTGATACGACTGAATATGAACCACCAGGAGTACCGGTAGTACCATAGTCGTTACCATCGTTACCTGCTGAGAAGATGAAAAGAGTTCCAGGATAATCAGCATGTAAGACACCCGGAGCTGATGCAACATCGTACATCAAAGCATATTCGTATAGCTGGAGGTATGAGCCGCCAGGTCCCCAACCCCAAGAGTTGGATACGATGTCTGCGCGGTGTGTGCGACCATCAAGGGTGTACTCCCAGTAGGATAAGTTACCGTTAGGTCCAGCTGAAGTGTTCAGGTGGAATCCAGCACCCCAGAAGTCGGCCATGAGGCCACCACCGCTTGAGATACCCTTACAGGACATAATCTTTGCTCCAACAGCAACACCAGGTAGTGTGAATAGAGAGGTTTCAGTCTTTGTAGTTGTGACTGTTTTACCATCCACGGTTTCTGTTTCTACCCATGTGGTTGTGTTGTCGTATACTTCGTATTCTAATACACCTTGTCCAGCAATGGCAGAAGCGGTCCACATACCGTGGTTGCTGTCGTGGGTGAATAGAGCATTCCAACCTAACCAGTCAGGTGTAATGCCGAAGAAGACTTCATCATATTCGTTAGCGAGGTATCCAATGTCGTCATAGGCCCATGAAAGTGAACCAATTCCAACATCAACCATACCGTCATCGTCAAGATCTGCTGCGAGTGGTGTGTTCAATCCATTGAAAACGTAACCCTCAGCAATATCGTCATTGAATGACCAGTCCATCATGTCAACGTAGTATGCACGATCATCTAGGTCTGTGAAGTCAGCTGACTCCCACCAGAAGCCGTCCATCCACATGTTGGTCCATGCGTATGTACCGTTCCAGTCAATGACTAGATCACCGTCATAGATCATTGAAGGAGCAAATACCTTTGCATAACCATCATTGCGTTGCTGGAATGCCCATCCGAAAGTATAGTTTTGACCAGCTGCGGGGTCTGGAATTTGCCAGTCCATCCACAACTCACTCATGACGTATTCAGTAGCATTTGCAATTCCCCAAGCACCTTCATAGAGACCTATGAAACCGCCTGCGAGAAGAGGTCTGTGGCCACCACCGTTGTTTTGAACGGGGTTCCAACCATCAACACTAACATACATGTTACCGTCGGTACCATTGTATGTGAGCAGATAACCAGCCTCGAGCCATGCAGTTGTATTTTCAACGTATGAGCCATTTGCGATGTACATGTCTGTAAGACCCATACCAGAGGGGTCGTATGACATTCCGTATGTACCGTTGTTATATTCAGTACCAATTAGATCAGGCTGACTGAAGTCAACACCACTATCGTCAATTGCGATAATAGCGCCTGTTCCGTTGTAGCCTAATGTAGCAGCAGCAGTAGCTCCGACTTCTCCATTGATGTTGAACATATCAAGTTCAGAAATTGGTGCACTGTCAATAGTGCGATCAATTAAGCGGTCTGCTTGTACATATCGTATACCATCAGTTGCTTCAATTTGCTTTAATTCACCAATAGATGAAACAGAAACTGATGCAACCCTAGATACCACAAAGTCCATCTGCCAATTTACATCTGCAAGTTTATACAGAAGTGAATCGTCAAATCCGGCATCCAAGTAGAGTAAGAGTTTAATATCGCCATTAGATTTTAGATATAAAACCTCATCTACAACGCCTGTGTCCATATAGGATACAAGCAGTGGATCCATTTTCTCTCCAACCATTTCGTTCTCGACACGGTCAGCCCATTTTTCAATGAACTCTTGTTCCGCCTCGGGGAGAGCTTGTGCTACCTGGGATTCAGCAGTCATTGGTACGAATGGCACCATCAACATGCTAAAGACGAATACGCCAATAAAAAGCATAACCGTAGATTTTCTCAGGTTGTTCATTTTTACTTTTTCTCCTCACGTTTTTCATGAAGAACAAAAACGTCTAGGATGCAACAATCCGCATTGATGGCATCGTCACTAGACGCATTAAAAATCTCCAAAAACTGACCGAGTATCAGTCAGCTATATCTCCTCTATAGCGTTCTCCACGGGTAATGTGATTAACTCCGTTGAGAGAAATTGTGGCTATTAAGCATTGTGCAAGAATTGTACTACTCCCAAGCATCATTAACCCTCTATTGCGATAATACAGAGCGAGAATAGTACAGAGCGAGAATAATCAACTTAAATCACCCCAATTTCGCCAAGAAGGTCTATGAGTCCTTATTTTACCTATGTGTAGGCGAATACACCATATCATTCACTGTTTAGAACAATAGATGTGTGTTTAAGTAATCAACTAGGACTCGCGGACTATCTTCTTGATTGCATCAACAATTTCGTTAACCATAAGGATTGCTCCAATCATCTCGAACTTTGGTTCATCCAATTGAACCTCCTTAGCTTCACGAGCAACTCGAGTCATCGAACGTCCTAAACCTTCAATCAGGGAAATAATAGTCTTCTTTGCAGAGTCTTCACGATTGCTTGACTCAACCTGAGAGATGAGTTCTACAAGATCGGATATCACACTGTCGGAAACCTGGGATGCTGTTTCAGAACGACGGGCTAAATCCTCCCATTTTGCTTGAATCCTATGTAGCTCTGCTTCGAGCTCTTTTACTCTGCTATCATCAATAACAGGTGCAGCAGGTGCGGGAGGTTCAGCAGTTGTAGCTGCAGTTTCAGTATTCTCAAGAACAAGGCGCAAATCAGCAATCTCAACTTGGAGCGATTCAATACTCAAATCCCTTTCTGCAAGCTGCGCCTTTAATTGATCTTCAACTATAGATGGAACGACTTTGCCCTTGAGCTGGTCCTCCATCAGTTTGAGAGAAGCCTCACGTTCGCTTACTTCAGCCTTGATAGCTTCAAGTTCTCCTTCAAGTGTAGCCAGACTTTCTTCCTTCTCAGAGATGAATTCATTCAGTTTCTTATTCTCACCTTCAAGCTTGTAGATCGCCTGCTTTGAAAGTTGAGCAACTTCTTTTGTGAGTTTGAGATCTTCCCTGAGACCAGCTAGATCAGGTTCAGGAGGAGTGATTACAAAGTATGCAAATACAGTGAATAGAATCCCAATTGCAGTCACATAAACAAGCGATGTTATAGTAGAGCCAAAGACAATGTCAGTCACAGCCTGTAAGGCTGCAGTGAAGAAGACATACGACCCAAAGGTCCAACCCAAAGCTCCTGATGCTGCAAACACAACTAATCCAATTGCTAGGAAAATACAACCAATGCTGAATAGAACCAACAGATTCCGTTTCAACTCATCCTGAGGCAAATGTCTCTGATAGAGAACGAGAATTGTTCCAAGGAACAAGAGTGGTACAACATATGGTAGAGTGGCTACAATATCATCCATCGGAGTTCCGAAGTCAACAAGCATTTCGAAACCACTGAGAACAGTTGAACTATTCATTGTGTAATCTCCCAACTCGTGCGAAAAGGAGATGCATTTCTAATGATAAAACTATTCTGGAGAAATACCAAGCCCGTTTGATAAGAAAAAAAGAGAATCTGCTCGTGATAAAAGGACAGAACAGACCTTTTCGTGGCGTTTACTCTCTCCAGAGTTTCGCCTTTTCAGCTTCGTGATCTTCGATAGCCATTGTGAGATTCTTTGCGAATCTGCTAGCCTCATCCAACGAAAGAAGGAAAGAGGCTTTGAGGTCTTTGTCTTCTCCAATCATGACTCGAATCTTGCCATCATTCACCCAACCCTCATCGGTCTTCTCGGGCAGGGCAACTTGCATTTCACACCAAGTCCTCCGTGTCTGACCAGTATTGCGGTCCTCAAAGAAATGTTTCAACTGAAGTCGGCGCTCGTAAGCGTGGTTTTTTGCAGCCATTTTTTCATGCGCTCCGTATATTATCATAGGCGTTCTACTACGCCCTCACATACAATATATACAAAAAGCAAATTATGCTCGTTTCTCGGAGATACCGAGCTAGAGCATTCTGCCCTAATAGTACGAAGTGGCACTTAAGAAAACCCTTATTTTGTCACCTGAGGGTGGAACGATGGAAGGACTTACAATAATGCCAGCGATTACTAAATCCACCATTGCCCTGTTTGTTCTAGCAATTATAATGATTACACCAATGCCTGTTTGGAGTGGTACTACGAACTCTAGTGCCCCAACTCATTTTGGTGTGAGCGCAAACCTGGCACTAACTATAGCATCATCACAACCTCAGGATGTCATTCCAGTTGTTGCTCAATTTCCTGAAGGTAGTACTCCTGAGGAAATGATTGATGCAATTCGAATGTCAGGATTGTCTAGCATTGTTATCAGACATGCATTCCATATTATCCCAATGGTTTCCCTTTACATTAGAAGCAATGAAGTTGCAGTCCTATCTGAGAATATGCTGATCAGTGGGCTCACTCTTGATGTTAAGAGACAGATTGCGTCTGACCAGGTCCCAGTAGAAGAAGTAACTCTTGCAGCCAATGGAAATGGTTACACACACTTCACGACGTTTCTTGAAGCTGAGCAAATGTGGGATATGGGATACAATGGTACAGGTATTGTTGTAGCAGTTCTTGATAGTGGAGTTGACAATAACCATCCAGATTTACAGACACAGGTCATTGGATTCAAGGATTTAGTTGATGGATTCGATGACATGAACCCTGCAGGTGGTATCGATGCGTACGATGACAATGGCCATGGTACCGCATGTGTTTGGAATGTTGCGGGTGACGGAACTGCTAGTGGTGGAAATCTAACTGGAGTTGCCCCAGGAGCAAGTATCATAGCTATCAAAGTTCTGGATGATGAAGGCGCAGGAGATGATTCAGTCATCGCCGAAGGAATTGAGTTTGCTGTGGATAATGGTGCGGATGTAGTAAGCCTGAGCGTAGGTGGTGAATGGACCGATGATACATATGTTGTTGAGCCGTCAGTAGCCGCTGCCCAAGCAGCCATCGATGCAGGAGTTGTTGTGGTCGTTGCTGCAGGTAACTCAGGTCCTCAAGCATTTTCAATAAACTCACCTGGAATACTGGAAGAGTCCCTCACAGTTGGAGCCTCTGTTGATGATACAGGCGTTATTGCGTTCAGTAGTGTTGGACCAGTTTATAGAACCACATCCCAACCAACCGGTTACAGTGCAAAACCTGATGTTGTTGCTCCGGGATATGGAGTTGTATCTGGACTAGCCGATGGTGCAAATACATACGAATTCGTACCCTACAATTATACTCAATATGGAAATTCATACACTCAATGGGCAGGCACTTCAGCTTCAACACCAATGATTGCTGGTGCAGTAGCACTTCTTGCTCAAAGGCATCTATTACTTTCACCAGAAGAGGCAAAGACCGCCCTTATGGCAGCAGCAACTGATCTTGACCTAGATCCCATGATGCAGGGATGGGGATTAGTGAATGTCACTAAAGCATCAGAGTTTCTAACGGATTCAAGTAGAGACCTGACAATTATGACACCTCGCCGTTTTCCGACCCTTCCATGGAGCGATACTGTTCTCATAGTAGGAGATGACAGACCACCTCAGAATATCACTATCATTTCAACTCAGGCTGTAGGTCTGGTAGATATCACGCTTATTGGTAACGCAAGTTTGTTTGTTCAAACACCAGACCAGGTTTCAATTTCTGCAGGATATTCACATTTCAGTATTCAACTTGATATCCCAGACGATCTACCAATGTCAGAAGTAGGATGGTATACTGGAATCCTAAATCTTACATCAAGTGGGGATGTAGTAGCATCAATCACTATCGACTTCACTATTACTATCTTTGGTGGAAGATTGATGGTCGACATGGCACATCATACAACCGGTCCAACAGGAGACCCTGATGATCCATCATACTACGGCTATTTCACGGAATATATACGAGAGAGCGGTGTGACTCTATCGGAATTTGGTAGTCCTGATGATTTAACTGCTAGTTACATCGATATTGGTTCCCTCTCGGGTTCAGATATCTTCATGATTATGGATACTGAAACTGCATATACTGCAGACGAAGTTAGTGCATTGCATAGCTTTGTAGACAATGGAGGTACACTAATTGTCCTATCAGAGTTTTGGGATTCTGTGGAACAAACAGCATCCTTCGGTATAGATTCGTATAATGCGATTCTCGCACCTTTCGGCATTCAATGTGAAAGACGTGGAATTGGAGCTGGTATCGATGGATTGGGTCTTGTTTACGATGGTGCAGTAGAAAACGATACTTTGATGGAGGGCATATCGAGCCTCTATATTATCCAAGGAAGTACTTTGCATATTGATCCCAGCGTTTCAAATGCTAGAGGATTATTCTGGGAGGATGCTGCAAAGACCCATGCAATAGTTGCCACTGCAGAATATGGTAGTGGGAACGTCTTTGTGATCTCAGACGGTTCAACACTCTATGACGATATACTCTATGATGCAATCCGTTCTGGTGCAGACAATCTTCGACTGCTAAGGAATCTAGCAAGTGCTATAATCCCTGAAGCACCACGAATCTATGATGTTGTATTGAACACAGGTGAATTTGGAGAACCCGCAAACGTCACTGCGTATATCTTTGATGATGACTTGGATGTTGTATCGATGAGTATCATTGGACCTGGTGGTAACAACATTACTGGAATAGTCAACGAAAGCTTGGGATACAAGTTTTCTTCGAGCTTCACCTATACAAGTGGAGGATTCTATTCATTCCGAGTTGTAGCAAGTGATGCGAGTGGTGATGAACGCATCTTCCAGAAGGTCATACTAATTCCGGTGGACGCTGCAGATGATGTGTTTGTACTAACAGTGATATACTCACTACTTGGAGTTGTTGGGATTGGACTTGCCTATTCGGGATATCTGAAATTCAGCGGAGATAAGAAATCACGTCCAAGACGTGTAGAACCCAAAGATGATGAATGGGAAGTACCTCCACCATCTATCGAATAGGACCATCCTGTGATGAGCCGCTCTTCTCTCATCACTCTGACACACTCTTTCGAAATTGTATGAGTTCATAAACATTCATCACAATGAAATTTTATGAAAGGACTAGGTATGTGTACTAGAACAGTCGTTCGTGCAACGACCAATCGACGTGCGCGACTGAAAGCCCGAAAGAAGAAGTCTTCTTCTCAAGGGAAGTCCTTACTCTCCAAAAAGGATTTATCATCATATTCTGGAGAGTCCGCGGCTGTTCACATTGTCCAATCGGACCTTGCTAGTTTCAGTGATGGAGCTATCAAGAGTGATAATGACCCCGCCGTGGAAAGTACTGTGGAAATACTCTCTGTCGCTGGAAGTGATGTCCCAGCTCACAAACAGGAGAAAGAAGCCAGGACAATAGGAGGGATCCTATCCCGATGAACGTTGACAAAGCTCTTGCTAATTTTTGTAATTCCTTGGAATTACGAAGAGGTGGTGACACTGGCAGGGGAAGGGTGGAACATAGAAATTTCTTACAGTTGAGGTTCACTCACTATATGTAAGATTTAGGTTATAGGACCATAGGTAGTTTCAAGATAGTCGCGCAGACGTTCGTGACGTGGTTTCAGGAGTGGTTTGTCTTGAAGAATTGCTCCAGACTCCACACGTTCAAGTATCTCATAACCGAGTCGAGCCCCCATCCTAGAGGCAATCACTTGGCCACCAATGAGTTGCCCTTTTGAGTCAGTAACAAGAGCAACATTGGCAAACTCTGCTGTATCATTGACATACTGAACAGAGATCTTCACACCCATATCTTCTGCTGTAGTAGACGAATGTCCAACGCAAACGATATCGGTACCAAATATTCGGTCATATTGGAGACGTTTTGAAGTATCCTCGTAAATCTTCTTTCCTCCTACTGCTGCGACTCCTGCTTGTCTTCCAGCTCGTGCAGCAACACTGCCAACCGGTAAAAGAAGAGGTTTATTGGTTAGTGAATCGATGATTTCAACACAGTCCCCAACAGCATAGATAGTATCTTCGGAAGTCTTCATAGTTTCATCAATAACAATTCCACCAAGATTACCGATCTTTACTCCTAGTTGCTTCGCTAGGTCAACGTTAGGTTTGACTCCGGTCATGAACAGGATTGCATCAGCATCTAGTTTCTTTTCACCAAGCATCACACCATCCGCGTTTCCATCTCCTGCAACAGAAGTTGGTGATACTCCTTTGTGAACTGTCAGTGTACTTGGTAATCGTGATAGCAACTCAGCGCTCATCGGTTCTTCAAGTTGACGACGCATCAACCGAGATCTAACAATCAAGTGTGTATCTTTTCCAAGTGAAACCAATCTTTCTGCTGTTTCCAGTCCGCTAAATCCTGCGCCTATGATGACGATCGTGTTCATTCCTGAAAGCTGCTTACCAATTTCACTGGTATCTGCCATGGTCTGGACTGTAAAGACATTCTTCAAGTCAGTACCTGGAATATTAGGGACACTTGGTACTCCACCTGTAGCAATAATCAGCTTGTCGTAATTGAGAGTAGAGGAACCATCTTTCCCTGTAATCTGAAGACTGTTTGACTTTGAATCACCTTGAGTCACACTTGTACCAGATAGAACTTCGATTCTCTTTTTCGCTAACTCGCTCCAAGACCAATCATTAATCGCAAGATCACTTGTATCTGGTATTTCGAGAGCAAGAGAAGCACCAGGTTTTCTATGGGATTCGAGGGTTTCTTCTGTTACAATCTTAATGTCGGCCTCTGAATTGAACATCCTTGCTGCAACAGCAGCTGCAGCGCCACCAGGACCATATCCAACTATTACAATCTTCATCCTTCAATACCTCTTCGTTGACTTAAACGTCTGAATGTGTATATTGCGACCAATGCTACTACTGCTACACCTAAACCTACGACAATTAGAGTATTGTCCTCAATGATAGTTAGAGTAGCAAAGTGCATCTCGGATGTAGGTATACTCACCCCTTTAGCAATTGCGAATACTTCGTATTCTCCTGATGGAAATCCAGATGGTGCAACTGCAAACTCATAAACGCCGTCACCATTGATAGTGAAATTGAACCAGAGACCAGTTGAATGCCTGAACCCAATAATAGCCTGTGAAATCAGTTCATAGCCTTCAACCGTGAATTCACCGGTGATTCTTTCAGAAAAGAGTATGCCAGTTCGTATTACCGTGTTATCCAGAGAAGCTTGAGAAATCCGGACAAGGTTAGTTGCGATTGCTGTCAACATTGCAAGTGGAAGGTACAATGTTTCTGTTTCAGAACTGATGTTGAAATATAGACTATTCACATATTGTGAAACAGCCAAACCTGAAAGCACTTGCATTTCATAGGAATCTTGCCCCAGTGATATTAAACTCTGAAGAACGGAGAAACTACCATCAACTATACTTGCACCTATGGACCTTGAACCTAGTGTTGAATCTCTATCGTAGGAATCAATCGTGATTGTAAGATTTCCGTTGACCATTTCCATATCGAGATCTTCAGCCATTGGTCGCCACTGATTTGTAAGGCTAGTTGAATCTGTTGAGTCCACATAGGCAAATGTGGAATTGTGTGTATTGATTACGATATCACCACGAACACCGTTGGTTAGTCCTTCTACCTTCAGGAAAGTGGCCATTGATGATTGCCACCAAGATCCTGTGTATGATGATATCTCGTAGTCTGAACCGCTCCACTCGAAGATATCCAAACTATCCCCAGTTAGATTGAGGAGGACATCAACCCCATTGGTTCCTGTTAGTACATTAGAATCTAAATCCCATTCGACACTCAACATATTTGTTCCAGAGAAATCACTAGCCCCATCTGAATACATTGCGAAAGCTACTGCATCACTCTGTTGGAACATCTTGATACTCCGTATATCTAAATCAGGTAGGACTTCAGGTTCGTCTATGTCAGTGGCAATGGAATCGAGAATTGCCCAGTCAGTAATTGTCGAACTCGTTTCAAGTGGTTCATCAAGAACATACATTACAGATGAGGTAGCATCACACAAACCGTGTCCCCAATCATTTGAAGGAATCTCAGAATGTGAGAGTCCCGCTCCATTGACCAAGGCACTATAATCCATCCAAGAATTGCTATTTCCTTCTGCTTGACGAATTAACGCTAATACGCCAGCAACATGAGGTGAAGCCATGCTCGTACCTCCTTTTGATACCCAGAGATTATCGTCAGCAATGAAATTGCCCCATGCGGCATTTATCGACACACCGGGAGCTGCAATGTTCGGTTTTGGTGCACCATCGATACGCGGTCCTCTGCTTGAAGTTGAAGTTATACTCCCACCTAATTCGCTGTATGATGAAACTGCAATAGCAAAATCTGATGTTCCTGGGGAGCTAATTGTATACAGATTCGAGGTTTGACTATTGAACCTCATACTGCTACCTGTCCATTCACCATCCCATGCATATCCATCAACCCAGATATCAGGACCACCTGTATTTGTAACAGTTACATCCCAGACACCATCTAACCACTCATGTTCTGATTCTGAAACTTGAATGATTAAGTTGTTCATTCCCCTTGGGCTTATCTCGCAGAACACGTAAGCACTAAGTTCTTCATTTTCTAGAGCAAATGACGTTCCAGCAATCTCAGAATACACATCAAGTTCGATAGCTGGACCGGAAGGTGGTATAAGGGTAATGATCTCATCTCTATCATCGGACAGCCAGAGTAGACTGAGATAGGAATAATCTGGTTCATTGGATACTTGCAACAGTACTGTATTATTTTCACCAGAGCCTACATCAAATCGTGCGTGCTTACTTCTAGTACCTAGGTTTCCAGCTGCTGCCGTTGTCAAGATGCCATGATTCAGAAATGCTTCGGTAATAGCTGAATCTTCAGGGTCAGTACCATCAAGAAATCCAAGATATGATGAAAATGACATGTTGATGATATCCGCATCATTTTCCACGGCGAAACTAATTCCATCAAGAATATCTGCAGATTGAAGAGGACTTCTGACGATTATCAAATCGGCACCGGGAGCGGCTCCGACATACGATGTAAGTCCAGGTTGCCCACCTGCAACGGTGGATGATACATGAGTCCCATGCTGAGTGGAGTGCGAATCACCCACAGAAACAGCCTGCGTTAGATTAACTCCTCGAATGTAAACGTCAGATGTGAATTGATCATAGAGAATTGCTACCTTGGAAATATTCAGAATGACGGCTTTTTCAGAACTCAGATCGATATCTCCATCGTCGTTGCCATCAATCCCTCCAATCCATCTATCCCCATCAGCAAAGTCGAAATCGCCAGCTCCATCAGAACTCATGTACATGTAGTCAGCAGCATAGCCAATCATCTGACCAGATTGACCATTTACTGTGAGAATTTGACCTTCACCTGGATCTATTGCAGCGTTATCATTGAGGTCTACGTAATAATCGAGATCAGACGAGATGAAATCAAACTCAGCGGGATATTGTTTCCAGAAAGATGGATGAAGCCATTCTGCTCCTGTATCTATCACAGCTACGGATACACCAGATCCATCTACAGTCTGACCATCAGTGTGTAGATTGTTCCAAACATCATCAGCATGTATCGCACCCACTGAACTAGTTATCGAGGGAACATATTGCTTACTTCCAGATGTAGCTCGAACCAGGCCCAAGTCAGTGAGCAATCGTATTGAATCAACATCATATACTATTGCAGAGTATACACGCCCAACATGAACAATAGACGACCCACGTCTAACGAATTTTATACCCAATGACTCTACAACCCGTATCTCAGAGAGTGAGAGTTGTTCTTCGAATTCTAGGATTGCACCAGCGCCTTGTCCCTCATCATTGGAAATTTCCATCTGTAGTTTGGCTTCAATCAAGGTCGCATCAAATTCACTTGAGAATTGTGTTGAGGTTGATACGGATGGTGCAGGGATCATAATCATTGATGCTATTAGGAGTGCTAGAACAAGGTAACGTCGATTCATTGGAGTCCCTCTGGGTAGCTAGGCTGTTTATGCAAGGCTATGTCTATAACTGATATGCTTTTGCCCTTGGTATTTGAAAGGGGACCAAGATGTAAAGACTTTGGTCACCCCATCAAATTGTACTAATCTTTTGCGACAACGTCGATATCCTTTGCCACAATCTCTGGACCAATCCATGAGAAAAGTGGTATAGCTGTTTTCGCAATCTCTACTACATTCTTGAGAAGGTCAAAGATGTTCCCAGATATCATGAGTCCATCGACTCCACCGACCATCTTTCCATTCTCAATAAGAATAGCAGGATTACCAACTACACTGAAGTCGCCAGATTCGGGATTCGAACTATGAGCTCCCTGTGTACTTTGAATGTAGTATCCATGATCAATCTCACTGATGATTTCTTCAATCTCACGAGTTCCGGGTTCAATAACAAGTGTGGTCGGAGCTATCTCAACAAGTCCTTGACGCATGTTGCGTTTTGCGTTACCTGTGCTTTTCAAATCCATCTTGTTTGCCCAGTAGGTATCCCACAGGAATGAACGCAATACACCATTTTCGATAATTGGTGTCCGTTGTCGAGGTACTCCTTCATCATCAGCTATTGATGTTACAGCACTAGTAGGATAAAGACCATCATCGACAAGTGTGAATATCTCAGAGGCAATTGTATCACCAATCTTATCGGCGATCATCGATTTTCCTCGAGCAACATTGTCACCCCTAGCACCTTGCATTAGTGTATAGGTGAAGAGTTGTGAATATGCCTGAGGGTGTAGTATCACTTTGTACTTTCCTGTTTGACCTTTTGCGGGAATCTTTAACAAACGAATTTGATCAGCCACTTTTTTGACTGTTCCATCAATATCGAGATCCAACCCACGTTTGATATCATAAGCAATTACCATTGGAGTGGTACTTGTTTCTGTTCTTGCGATAGCTGCTTCAGCAATAAAGGCACCAGTCCCCTTTTCAGAGAAAGCAACTCCATTACTATTGGCATATGCGCTGAATCCTGAAAAGGCTGCAGAACCGCCTGCAGCAATAATTATTCCAGGTTCGCTTTCAGTTCCTTTAGCTATGAGTTCACCGGTAGAGGTAACCAATTCATCAGGGTTTGCATCAACAACGGCTCTGTGCCATAGACCATCAATTGAAGGATAGTCCCTCGGATGTGGAAAATCAATCCAATCAGCATCTTCGGTTGTGACCTTTGCCGCTGCAACAGCAAGATCTACTGCGTCCTTGACACTTTCTTTGTTAGGCATATTTGTGAATGCAGATCCCATTCTCTTATCGATGAACAGACGAATCGCAATTCCAGTACCTATCCTCTGATTAACACTTGATATTTGGGAAAGTTCAATATCTGTTTCAATCTGATTCTCATACTTTGCCAACGCTTCAATTGCTGTAGCACCACTATCTTTCCCTGTAGTAACGATGTATTGGCAGAGTTCGAGAAGTTCGTTTTCAGTAACCATCATTCATTCCTCCTATGCTTTTCCTCCAAATGTGATTCCCCCAGCAGCAAACCGAATATCAGGGCCACCAGAAGATACCAAGGCTTCTTGTCCCTTCCCACATCTTCCAACCTCATACTCAAAGGGTTCTTTTGCAACGCCATCGATTTTCATTAGTGAATCAGTAGCAATACCTGAGATTGAAAGATCAGTAACTGGACGACCTATCTCTCCATTGACTATCTCGTAAGCTTCCTGAATTCCAACTTGGAAACTAGCATTCGTTTGAGCTTGACCTCCTCTGAAATCTACACAGTAGTATCCAAAGTCGATTCCTTCGAATAACTCCTCCTTGGAGTGGTCTCCAAGTTCAAACTGTGTACTACGCATTCTGATAATAGGCTGATAGAGGTAGCTTTCAGCTCTGGCATTTCCAGTTGTTCGTTGGTCTATCTTCTTAGCATACTCTCTATTCGTCATGAGTTCTGTCAAGACTGAGTCTTTGATTATCTCAACGCGACTACTGAGAACACCCTCATCATCATACTTTGAAACTCCGACCTTTCCAGTATTGGTTCCATCATCAGTCATACTTACGCCCTCAGCAGCAACAACTTCTCCAACTTTACCACCGAATGCACTGGTGACTGTTAAATCGGCCTCAGCAAGATGCCCTAATGCCTCATGGGCTAAAGTACCAATTACTCTAGGAGCACAAACACATGGAACAACTCCAGCTTTCGCAGCCACGCCCTCAAGTTGAAGTTTGGCTCTTCTTGCAGCTGCAGTTCCAATAACCTCGGGAGTTGCAACACGTTCCAAATACTCCCAACCTTGATGGGTTGACGCATCCTCAAACCTAGCAGCGCTCATTTTGGGACCGTCTTTTGCGCTGACCCATGGATAGGTCCAAACGAGAAGTGACGGTGATTGAATCTTGGTTCCTTCAGAGGTAACAAGATACTTCTGACCTGATGCCGTACGAATCTTAACTGTAACTGCAGTGATTCGAGGGTCATAGTCGCGAATGACCTTTGTCATATCATTCATGTATTTGATCTTCTCTTCAATAGGAACATGTCTAGGATCCTTCTCAGGGTTTGCCTTGATGACATCTTCGTAAGTTTTCACATCAGCAATCTCTATTGGCTCACGTCTAGAAGGGGCGGCGGCCTTCGCCATGGATATTGCATCTGATACTGCTTTGTCTAAGTTATCAATATCACCAGTGGTTACAAATCCCCAAGCACCATCAACTAGTGCTCTAATAGCTACGCCACGTTCTATACGCTGAGTAAGTGCATTGATTCTTGAATCATCCATCTGAATATATTCGATGAATCCAGATTCTCCTCTGGCTTCAATATAGGATGCGCCAAGATCACGACTTTTTTCTATGGCTTTTTCCAACACATCAAACAATTTGAAATCAACTCCACGGGAGTAAAGTGTCTTCTTTGTTTCCATGAAGTATGATGTAATAACTTTGCTATTGAGGTACGAACACAAACCACAAAATCCAATACCACTTAATGACTTAAAACAGGATAAGTGTGGGAACCGTGAGTAGGAAGTCATTACCTGCAGAGTTTGATATTTACAGGGAAGAGAAATCAATTCCGTGGGATGAAATCGTATCAAGGATAGAGAAGAGTCTGAAAAAGGATGGGAATTCATTTCATGCAATTACAAACAGCGTTGCTAGTTTAGCAACAAAAGAAAGCATGAGAGACAATCCAAATCCAAGAGTAATCGCAGTAGGAATGCACGCTTGTTTGATCCGCGGTCGTCTAGCTGAAGCATTATTCATGTCCAATGATTCCCAAGATATTGAGGTCCTTGCACTTCGAGCCATTGTTTTGTTTACCCTTTCGGACGCTCCAGGTCTCAGAACGATATTAGATACTCTCAATGATGTGATACCTGAAGATTCACCCCCATCCGACCAAGTCCGGTTAAGCACCGTCAAAGTGTTACTAGCCGCTGCAGAACAGGACACTAGCGTGATCATGTGTGTTATGGAGTTTGATAGTCTTCTTGAAACATATCCCGAACAGGTAGAGGATCCACTTATCGAAACAATGTTCACGCTTTACGTTGTAGGAACTCTCCTGAAAGAAGTTGGCCAAGCAAATCGTGCTTCACACATTGTTGATACACTTGAAGACATGGCACAAAGTAAGAACCATCGAATGTTCTTGGCACTTGTTGAAAATCTTCGAGGACATATTTGTAATATGCGAGGAGAATTCGAGCAAGGTGAGAAACACTATGTTGAGTTCAGAACAATCAGTGAGTCTCTAGGATTCAAACTTGGAATTGCGATGGCTTTGAACAATTTAGGAACTTTGCGTTTGAACTCCATTTTACTTGAAGAAGCATTAGACTACTTTAGAGCATCTCTCCAACTTATGGAAATGGAATCTGGACGTATTGTCGCTCTAGCGAATCTTGGAGAGATTTCTATTACCTTGGGTAATTTTGATGATGCAGAAGAATACTTGATTGAAGGAATTAGACTTGAAGAGAAGATTCAGACTGGAGTTATCGAGCTATATACTTGGTATTCGATATTATTAGCAAAAAGAAATCGTTTCCCAGATTCGCTGAAATATCTTAGGAAATCAGAAGAGATGGCTGGTTCCTCTGAGAAACCAATGCAGAAAGCTGCATACCTCTATGCAAAAGGTAGTTACAATACTCACAGAAAGAAACATGATGAAGCAATCTTGATTTACGAAGAACTTCTGGAGCTTGCTCGAAAGGAAGATATCTTTGAATATCTAGTTCGGGCAGAACTCGAACTTGCGAGTACTTACTTGAAGGTGTATTTGAAATCAAAATCTGCAGATCATCTCTCTAAGGCCGGGTACCACCTCAATGATGTGATTCAGATTGCAAAGGAACAAGGAATTCAATCATTGTATGCTGAAGCACTCTTAGCTCGAAGTGATATGTTTACGATTGCCGGTCAAGATTTCGAAGCGAAGGGAGATATCGAACGAGCTCTTAGCATTGCTCAGTTTATCGAAGACCTACGATTAGAAAAAGAGGCGCAAGCAAGATTGCGATTGATGACCTTAGCTCCGGAAATATCTACCATTGAAGATACTCCTGTAGAAAAGACTCTTGATAGAATTAGTGGCTTCAAACCCGTCGCAACGAAACTCAGAGAAATACCTCAACCAAGTCTTCATACACTCATTACATTAGATAAGAGAACGGGATTCCCAATATTTGTACATCACTTTGATGAAAAGCTCAAGATGGATAGTGTTCTGATTGGTGGTTTCATTTCTGCGATAACAGCATTCTCGAATGAACTTCTAGGACATAGTGGTCTCCTACGATCAATAAATCATGAAGGCTTCACAGTTATGATGGAGCACAAAGAATTTTGGATTGTCACACTGATTGCCAATCAAGAGAGCTTTGATGTAAGATACAAATTACGGACATTTGCACAAGCATTCTATGATGAATTCAAGAATATTGAAGTCAATGACAGTGCTGAAGCAGATGTGTTTGACAAAGCAATGGGGCTCATCAAAATCATATTCGATAAAGAAGGAAAATAGGCTCACTTGTTGATAGGGCTTATAACCACTCGATTTGCATGAACATCAGTTACGGAGTCCAATTAATGACATCACATGATGATATCCTGAGAATTCTGAAGAACGGAGAAAGTCGTCATACAGAATTCAAGAGGCGACTAACAAAAGCTGACTTGAACAAAGAAAGACGAGAGAAGTTAATCACTAGAATCAAGTATATGACATTTGACAATCCGTTTGAAGGTCTCTTCCTGATAGGCATCGAGGATATTGCAGGTAAGGAGTGGGAAGTCAGGGGAATATCAGAACCCGCGTTGAAGACTTCTGAAGGGATCTTACTTGAGTTATGTGAAGAAGCTGCAGTAGAAATAGTAGAAGAAGAGCGGGTTGAAACTCCCAAGGGACTAGTAGGAATATATTTACTCAAAAGATTGGCTGCACCTGAGATCAAAGAAACATGTTCAGTCAATGTTGCAGGTCGAGTGAATTCAGGAAAGTCAAGTCTAATTGGAGCACTGGTTACAGGAAAACCTGATGATGGCAAAGGAAGTGCTCGTGCGTTCCTACTCACGCATCCTCAGGAAATCACGAGGGGACAGACAGCAGATATTCATCTCTCATTCATGGGATTTGATAGTGAAGGTCAATCGCTCCATTTGGAAAATCCATTGAGTAAAGAAGAAACAGCTAGAGTACTTGATCAATCCGAGCGGATAGTAACTTTCTTTGATGCTCCAGGTCATAAAGAGTACAGTAAAACAATGATTAGAAGTATTCTAGGCGCTGATGCTCAGTACGGACTGTTATTGGTTCCAAGTCCAGAAGAAGCAAATCTCATTCGACAGGAAGAAGAGAATTCAGGAATCCCTCGACTTGATGATATCACAAGAGAACATCTTATTCTAATGTCAAGTCAAGAAGCTCCATTCTTTGTAGTAATTTCAAAAATAGACAAGGCAAAGCCAGATGAGTTAGAACTTGTATTTGATGTAGTGCGAAATAGTCTGAAAGATATTGGTAAGATACCTGTTACCGTGAGGTCAATAGAGGAGATTCCACCGATTATCCGAGAGATCAATCATGGAGTGATTGTGCCAATCCTACCCATCTCCGCTCTGAATATTGAAACTCTTAGACTGTTGATTGAGTTGCTGAAAAATGTCCCAACCAATTCCAGACATTCGAGTGTCACAGATTCAGCTGCTGCATATATTGACAAAGTATACCGAGGAATAAAGGGAACAAACGTCGTTGTTACAGGTACAGTCAAAGCAGGAGTTTTCAAGAAAGGACAAAATGTCAAAGTAGGTCCTGATAAGAATAATCTCTTTCATGAGGGGCGTTTATTCAGCATAGAGATGTTCAAAAATCGAATAAGCACAGTTAGGGCCGGAGACCTCTTTGGTTTTGATATCAAAGATGTCGATAAACATAGTGTACGTCGCGGTCAGGTGATTGCAGACCCAGAAGATGATGTTCAAAGTAGTCGGGAGTTTGAGGCGAATATCGTCGTTACGCGACATCCTACCAAAATCTCCGTTGGTTATTCGCCAGTATTGCAGTCTCACACAATCCAACAAACGGTGGTCTTGAGGAAAATCTATGATGCAGAATTCTTGAGCGTAGGGGACTTTGCTAGAGTGAAACTGAGATTCATTATTTCATCAGAGGCGGTGGGAGTTGGAGATAAGATCGTCTTACGAGAAGCAAATACTCGTGCAATTGGAACAATAGTAGAGATCGTCAGCTAGTTCCATCTGACCACCTAAGTAGTTCTTTTCCTTCGACAAATATCCTCTCGTCACGGAGCAATCTACGTTTAGAAGTTGTTGACAAGATTGGCCAGATATCAAGATTGGAATCAGCATTCGATTCCAAGAGAGGTCTACGCCAGCTGCTAGGAGCAGACACTATCGCATAAGCCTTGGAATTGCATTTGAATAGTGTAGATTCAAGAGTGGTCCGACTAATTCTCTGAACATCATCATATGAACCATGCACCACAAAATCAGGCTCAATACCTAGATGATTGAAATCTGGAACAAGAATAATGCATTCCTTCTCGAGCAGGCGCTTCATGATTTGAGGTGAACCTACAAGAGTGTTTGAAATGATATCGAGATCACCCATCAGCAAGCGTTCAAGAACTGCAATCTCCTTGGTTTCAAGAGACCTATCACCCTTCATTTCTAATCTCGCTTCAAATGTATTCACAGAGTTGGCAACTACTCCCAATTTTTCAAGTGCACGTCGGACAATATCCAGTCCGTGAGAAAGCAGACCTGTAGATGATGGATAGATGTCTTCGATATTCAACCAATATTCAATTGCATCAATAGGTTCTTGATTCTGAGCCCCAATAGTCAAGGTCTGCATACTTGACCCATTAATGATTTGAACACTAGCCCAGGGATTATCCTGCGCTTTATCATCAAGAGAAATGCCAAGTTGATTTCCCAGACTGGCACCATCACATAATACTCGAGGGGAAAGATGAATCGATTCAAACAAATGACGTCGTTTTACAAGTTGATTTGGTTTTGCTAAGGTCTTGCAGAATCCATCAATTGTATGATACTCTGATGTACCAATTGGAATAACCACGTAGTCGTGAATAGTGGATAAAGCTTGAATCCATGATAGTGTATCAACTTTCGGTGATGAACCTTTAATTACTGAAACTAGCCAATTGTAAACATCTGAACCATATGTTTCATGGTGCTTTTGAAAGTGAGTGACACTCGTAGCCCAGATTGTTCCTTTACTTTGCTTCTTCCACATCTGGGTCCAATGATTGCGAACTGGTTGCTTTAGAAGAGTGTGAGCAAGACTATTTCCTATCGCGCATGCATTTTCGTTTGACCAATGTTCCTTTTCCAAATGAAGAAGGAATGCAGATCGAATGAGAAGTCCCTCAATCCACTTTTGAGAAAGAACATTCTCTTCAAAGATGAATTCGAAATCAGGAGTAATTTGCAATCCGAAATTCTGCATTGGATCCTCATTCTTAGTTCGTGTTACGAATATATCAGGAAATGATGGTTCCTTTGCTGCAAGAAACCGAGTGACTCTACGGATAGCTTTCCCAAAATTATCACGAAGTTCTTGAGTTGCTTCGATCCTGAGTTCTTCTTGTGTTAGGACCTTTGGCTTCTCAAATTTAGCAATTAATTTGGAACTCTTACGAACCCTAGTGTAGATTGAAGGATCCAAATTTTCCCCAATTACCATGACCCCTGCGGCATTGAAGAAATATACTCTAACACGATCAAGAGAAATAACTGCAACCAAGAAGACTATACCTTTGAGTTGACGGAAGTGTTTACGCATGACTGCAGCCTTGACACGAAGGACCTCTACTGCTGCGGCTCCTGTTTCTTTGAACTGTTTCTCACCAAATGCTGCAATTTTTTTTGGTGTCTCCCTTGCACTTCTCGACAATACAAGAATCTCCTTGATGTCTTGCAATG
>JAEOSL010000028.1 GCA_016840385.1 Candidatus Thorarchaeota archaeon
CGAGATGCCCTTGTCCACCTTCTCGAACTGGAGGCGGTGGGTGGTACGGACACTAATATCTTCAAGGAATTTTCACATCTCGAGGGGGCAACTCTGAACGAGGTACGACTAGATGCAATCCCGCGAGCCATGGAACTTCTGAAAGAGCAGATAGCAGAGAAACACACCTACTTCATTAACGTGGAGGCTATGGCCGAAACCCCCTACGCAATCCTAGCAGGAGAGGTCATTGAAGCGAGAAAACGCGAACTAGCTCAGCTTGAAAAGAACCCATCGAGGATTGACGTGCTGGGAACATTCTACGGATTCACTATCCTGATGGTGGAGGGCTCCAAGCCCCATGACAACCAAAATACAACCGGCTATAGCTAGCGCCGCTACCGCAGAAGAACCTGGCTAGACGAGAGCATCACTGAAACAGCAGCACAGGCGGTGAAAAGCCTCACAGGTCAGTTTGCGGCAGAGGTGGATATGGATAAGAAATACCGAACCCTTGGAAGTAGTCCCATCTTCAAGAGCCGATGCACGAAGGACACAGCTAAGATCCTTGCAGATGCGGTCCGACTCTCAATGTACAAAGTTCCAGGTAATCGAAGTACAGCCGCACGAAACCTCGGTCGAACTGGTGACTCACGAGTCCTCCCATTTCTCCACCATCGATTTGCTTTGGAGCAGAGCAGAAAGGTGAGAATCAAGATTGCAGAGGGGCTTGGTAATGTTGGTGATATATCATCAATAGATGCACTCAAGGAGCAGATACAACCGAATCAGCGTAACATCTCAAAAGACACACAAGCAACAATCAGTTCTATGGGGGGAATATTCTGTCCCGAGAGCAAACGAGCTCTCCTTGAGATTGTGAATGAAGGTGGAAATACTGTCAAGGCCGCAGCAATAGAAGCCCTGGGAAAACAGGACCCGTACGGTCTCGTGGAAGTTATCAGTCCATATCTGGAGCACAAAAGCAGACCTGTAGTAAGAGCTTCTGTCATGGCATTGTCTGATTTAGGTGAAAGCGGGACTGCTGCAATTCTCACAAAGGTCCCAATTATCCTCAAACGAATTGGACACGATAAACCTTCACAGCAGGCAGTTTCCAAACTCATGCAGATTCCCGACGTGGGCAAGATGCGTTCTGTCCATGAATTCTTCATAACGAAGATCAACAAGCTTCGCAAAGAAGTTGAGAGATGGAAACGTTACGAGCAGAAAGGCTCATACGCATACTGGTATCAGAGAAGACAGCGGCAAACAATAGACAAATTGAAGGCTACTGTCCAATTAGTAAATCAATACTTGAAACCACCATTTCATGTGGAATTGATGGGTACGGTCAAAGCTGCAGTTAAGCTGTATGCAGGAAATGACGTTTTTTTAAAGCATCTAGGCAGTACTGAATTTGCTAAGAAGCTAAAAGTGTATACAAATCTCCCAAAAGAGAAGAGGGATAGAATAGCGTACGAGCAGACATTTTTTGCTTCGGAATAAGAAGCAGAAACGCTCTCACAAGTGATAATTCATCCCACCAAGTATGAAAAGTGTCATTCTACATCAATTTCAGGTATTGGAGTAGACGACTATGGTAAAGATCAGCCCCTTCGTTAAGTTACTCAGAGGTGAATACGAACTCACAATCATTCTCCTTCTCACACGGCTCAAGGGAAAGGCTAGAACTGATGAGATCATCAAGAAAGGAAAACAAACCAAAACCCTTCCATCACTCAACGGCACAAGGGTTGCTAACGCTCGAAAGTTCCTGTTGAAAAACGAACTTATTGAGGTTGAGAAAGATGGTCATGATATCATTCATACTCTTACATCTAAAGGAAAGAAACTCGGCAAACATCTCAACTCGATTGCAGACTTCATCGTCAAGGATCTGAAGTGGAAACGCTAGATTCTTGAGATTCGTTGAATGCCTTCAATTAACAATTGTGACAGCTCACCCAACGATCATTTCCAAAATCCTTGGGAACAGGTCTCGTAGTACTGCAAAGATCAGTTGCGATTTCACACTGAGGACTGAATACACAACCTGAAGGTAAATTGGTAGAATCAATGTGTCTTTCAGGTATTCCACGCAATCGTATCTTCTTTCCTCTTCTCCTGTACATCATGATGATAGCAGGATTCGATGCCATCAGATTCTTTGTATAAGGATGTAGAGGTTCGAAGATTGTTGCTTCGGTTGGACCTACTTCCACGATTCTTCCAGCATAGAGTACGGCAACTTTGTCGAGGAAACCAACGAAGAAACTGACATCATGTGAAGTGATAATCATTGAGAGACCTAACATTTCTTGCGCATCTGTCAGTAAGTCGATAAGCTGCCCAATTTCAGTGACTTCCAACATGTCAGTTGGTTGATCAATCAACAGTAATTTAGGGTCACCCATTAATGCTTCAAGGATTCGTATCTTACGGACCTGGTTTGCTTTCAATGTCGCAGCTTCAAGATTTCCTTTTCGTGCTCGATTGACGAATTCTTCTAACCCGAATAGAGTAATCGCTTTATTCCTGAGTTCAAGGAGGTGCGGCGGATAATCATCACTACGTAAAACCACACCCATATCACATTCAGGTCTTACGAATTCAACTACTGCTTTCTGCCGATTATCCTCAGGTACGAAAGAAAGACTACCAGGATGGTCATCAGTGATATCTTCCCCATTATAGAGAACTTTCCCTTTAACACAATCAATCCAATCATCAGATGCGGGTATTTGAGTAGGAGGAGGAATTCGACAAGACATCAGTCTCATTTTCTGTGCAGATGCCAATTGGAATTGCATCACCTTTTCAAATTGGCCAAGGATAGATAGTAGCAAGCTTGACTTACCGCTCTCTCGTTCGCCAATGATTCCAAGTGTTTGACCAGCTAATAGACCAAAAGAAACACCCTCAATACATGTTACTGGCCCATTTTTGAAAGGAATCGATGCAGACAGGTTTTCAACACGAAGTATCTCATTTTCTTGTTGCATAGTAAGATTTCAGTAGTTTTTGTAAAAATAAGTAGACTGAAACAAGCAATCACCATTTTTTCAATACAAACCGCCATCGTGAATGATTTGAAGTGGAAACGTTAGTTTATCTTCTTGAAATCTAGACCAAATTCTTGCATCTAAGTCAACAAGTCCCTGCTCTTCTAAGAGGATGGCATAGGTTCATCCAGTAACAGAAGGAAACGAGACTCAGCTGCTTCTATCACCAGTGAATAAGCCTCGGTTTCCTCGATGCCTGAAGTGATAAGGTATCGCACAAGATCAGTCACATGGAATGGTTTGTTCAGGTTTCCCGAGATTATTGCCTGTTCTATCAGTGGGAAGTCTCCTTTCCTGCTCAGGTCATACGATGAGTAGCTGATAAGAAGTCTGTAATCGAACTGGGTCTCGAAGAAGTTGTCGAACTCATTCTTGTACTCGATTGCCTTGTCAGTTTGACGACTGATTGTGTTCAACAGGTCTGGGAAGGAGTCGAATCTCGACCCTATCAGGAATGATATCTCTTCCAGGGCCTTGAACATATTTTTGGATGGGGAGTCGACTGTCAGAAGTGCACAGATGAGCTCATTGGTCTGGACTGCTGTAACGACTTCGGAGATTGGAATAGAAGTCCACAACTTCTCCTCAGTCCTGATCTCCATAGCAAAGTTGGAGATGGCAGAGATGAATCCACTAATCATTGACATCTCGAAACCGCCCTTGATGATTTTGGAATAGATTGGTAGTCCAGAGTTCCTCTTGATGACAAGAAAACCAATGACGTTGTTTGCATCACTGAACCGAGCCCTGTAGTCGAGGATTTCCATCTGCCTCTGCATTGCCTTTTTCTTCTGACGTCTACTACCTGCATAAATGACAGCTGCGATTCCAACTAGAAGTGCACTGGTTTCAACACCAGTGACAAACATCTCACTCGCCAGCGCCTCTGGATCATACTCTGATATCAGAATGACCTCGATGTACTGGTCTGCAAACTGGGGCTTGGTGATGGAAACCCGGAGGTGGTATGTTCCAGCCTGTTGTGGAACTTGGATGACAGTGGTGTAGGTTCCATCAGGCTGTGCCTCGAACCTTCCACGAGTCCCTGTTTCAAGAATCATATAAGAGATTACAGCATCGGTGAGTTCCTCATCAGTGTCACCAGCAGTCAAACGGACGGAGATGGAGAGGTTTGTGCCTTGCATTCTGGAATAACTGGCTTCCAAGGAGTGTCCACTGGCAAACGTGAATGGAATTGAGTTTACTGAGAATGGGAAGTCTACGATTACCTCACTGTATCCATGCTTCTTTATCTGAATGACGACATCAGAGAAGTTGCCTGACTCTGGAGAGAATGTGATATTATACCAGCCGTTGGCAAAGTCCTCAGAGGTTACAAATGGATTGATGCTGTTCGAGTAAGTGACATCAGCACCTTCCAAAGAAACCATATCGCTTGAGGTGACATAGACACAGATCTGGTATACTCGTGACCCATAGAGCAGGTCGGGCAGTTCAGTTGTCGTGAAAATTGTGGGTTGTTCGAGTATCGTAAAAGAGAAGCTGACATCAGCAGACACGTACCCGTACTTGGAGAACTCAATCGATGCCACATAAGAACCAGGGTCTCCAGCAGTGAATGAGAAACCGTAGGTCCCGTTGTCATAATCAACCCAAGAGAAGGGATTGCCCTGAACACCCCGATAGGTCTGTACGATTGTTGCGTTCTCTATCCCATTAGACACATTGTGACTGAATGTCAATAGGAAACTGTACTCAACTCCAAAGTAGATGTTGGTGGGAGGCCCATCACCTGAGAAACTAGTTTCAGTTTCTCGGACCTCGAAGTCAAAGGTCATGCTGGCGTTCTGATAATTTAGTTTGGATGCTTTGATGAAGAGTGACCAGTGTCCCAGTGTTGCAGTGTTGATGGTGATGTTGTAACCAGTGGGAGTCTCCACTATGACATAGTCAAGACCGACTACTGCTGAAATCTCAATCGTTGCACTAGTGACCAGACTAGTGGTGTCCATCCGATTATAGAGGAGGACAAAGTCAAAAGAGCATGTGTAGTAGCAGAACCCAGAAACCGCACCATCCGAGGTCTGGAGTGAAGTGGGCACCTCAGTGACAAACAGTGTGAAGAGTGCCGTGGCGTTCTGATAGTTCTGTAATGATCCCTGCAGGACGAGATTGAAAGTCCCCTCTAAAGAAGGAGTAAGAGTGATCGAGTACACACCTGAGCCAAGTTCTGTGGTCATAGATATCGCGAGTCCAGATGCAGGAT
Source organism: Candidatus Thorarchaeota archaeon (assembly GCA_016840385.1). The sequence continues at coordinate 5,272 of JAEOSL010000028.1, forward strand.
CCACAGAAACCACAGATACTGTTGCACTTTCTAGTCCCTGAAGGAACTGGTCTGTGTAAGTGACATTCAGGACATAATAACCGTCCACAGGGATTGAACTGACTGTGGGAGTCACCGAGAGGAAACTGGGCTCTGTGGAAACAAACAGTGTGAATATCTGAATCTGTGTGTCATAACCATCAATAGCTGCACGGACAGAGATCGAGTAGATACCTGTGGTGTTTGCTTCAATGAGAATTGTGTATATCCCATTGCCCTCCGACTGAGTGGAAGAGAGGGTCAGTCCATAGGCAGGGACTATGTCAGCAATTGTAATTGTCGCACCATCGAGAGGGTCGCCAGTATTGTTTGTATATTTCACAGCCAGATTATAGCTAACACCCAGGTTCGTCACGTCAGTGGTCCCATTGAGCAGTATGAGATCAGAACCAAGTCCACCCGAGATTACATTGAAGTCCACGGTTTCAGTGTTGTACCCCACCTTCGAAGCACTGACAACTACGAGGTATGTTCCCCCGATGTCCACCTGAAACAGGATTGTGTAGTTCCCAGGTTCTCCAGGCACTGCAATGGTGCTTCCGTAGCTAAGCCCACCCCCAGGACCGATGATGGTGTCGATAGCAATGGTTGCACCCTCTATTCCCGTATCATCTGAGAGGCTGTATCTGAACTTAGCGTCATAGGTGCCACCAACATCGACATTGACATAGTCAGGACCGTAATGAGTGAAGACAGTGTAGGTCTCGATCTCCACGGTTATCATGCAAGTACTGTCGGTGTAGTATGGGGTTGTAGCGTTGACCACTATGGTGAAGTTGCCGGTACCCACAAGGGATGTATCGAACTCACCCTCCCACCATGACTTAGCTAGATTCGGCTGGAACACAATGGTGGTACCCGACCAGTTTCCGACTACTGTGCTTGTCCCATCTAAGAGATACTCGTTGGTATCAGCATCTCTGAGATACACTGAACATGTTTCGGTCGTGTCGGGTAGAACCTCTATCAATGGATCATCTGGTGTCAGACTCGATGAGTGGAACAGTTCAAAGTAGGTTTCACTGTAAGCTAACTCGGTCCCGTTGTTCCAGAAGACTCTAACCTCCCACATTCCCTGTGTAGCATTGTACGCATCCAAGTTCAGATTCTGACTGTATGCGATACCATCAGTGCCGTCACTATTGATCTCTCCAAACCAGAGGGTGCCGTTTGGCTGGTACCAGTCGATGGCTAGATTCTCCAAAAGGGCAGGACTCTCCGTGGGAGTACTGACCTCGATATGTGCACGAATCTGATCATCAGCATAGAAGACAGTCTGGTCTTCCCATGAGGAAACATATCTCTGGGTCGTGATGTCACTAGCATAGTTGGGAGCGTCCATGTTCACCTCCCACCAACCAATGGAGTCAAGGGTAGATCCAGTGATGGTAATCATACCTGCAGTCAGTGTACAGGAGGAAGTCACGTCTGTCGATATGGCATCATATACAGTCACATTCTCATAGTCAGGAGGGTGGGGGAGTTCTAGTGCGAAGTCTTCCATGTTGCTGTGAGTGGCGACATAGAAATGAGTAGTAAGGGACGGACTCTCACCAGTGTCGATTGTGTAATCGATTCCTGGTTCCAATGGATTAGTGGTCCAACTCGTGTTGCCACACTTGTACAGTTGTTTGAACCTGGCCTCATAGTCATAAGAAACGTAATCGTCAGAGAGAATAGTGATGGGGACAGGACTTGTTTCCCAGTAAGAGTTGCTGAGTAGAACGTGAGCAGAGCCACTCGAACCGGTGATTGATGTTGTACCTATTGGAGATACGTTAACTCTTAGGTTCACATCCTCAGGGTCATAGTAGGCTGAAGACGATAGAGTGAGGTCGTCAATGAAGAACCGTTGGTATCGAGCATTGTTCACATCACCATCCATGTCACTATGGCTCCCTTGCAACGAATCTGATTCTGTGATCTCGAAGACAAACCTGAACTCGAAGGATGTTGGGACACCAGATAGTGAAACTGCGAGGGGTCCTATGTGGTTCCATGTGTCTCTAGATGTGATGGTGACGGGATCCATGCTCCAGAGTGTTGAACTTCCAGCCTCAATCCTGATCTCAAAATCACCAAGGTAGTTGGTCCCAATTGGACCACTGTCGTACAGAAGGTCGAACTCCAGCAGCATCGCAGTTTCAGTGGCTAGATGCGTTGCATCCTGATACCAGTAGACCTCAGAGTCCTTGTAGATTTTGTACTCGTTTGAACCAGCATCCTCTCCCTCTAACTCGAGCTCTATGTACTTCGGTGAGGTATCTGTATATCTTGCCCGAAATGTCTGTTTAGTGGGTTCAAGATTGGTCGAGTCTGCGTCCCAGCCCAGAGGATAATAAGACACGCTCCCTGAGGGCGCCACATTCGTCCCGGGATATCCACTCGTGAAAGTCCCGTTCCATGCGAAAATCTTTCGTAGTTCAGAGATGTTGAGCTCTATCTGATTACTCTTCCATCCGTTTGCCGTGTCCAGCGTCAGGTCGGAAACGACAGAGGGAGTTTCGTCTGTTCTGGCAGAAATGAGTCCAGTTGTGTCAGTGTTGATTCCACTCTGAGTGTAATTGATAGTATCCAGTGTTCCGGTCCTTGTGGGACCAGATGCATATCTGAAAGGCGAGTTCTGGACCGGTCTGGATTCGTCAGACCACATTGGACTGACTATATCATCATTGGTCATGAGAAGACTGAGGAATAGAAAGCTCACTACAAACAGAAATGAGATAGGATACTTTCTCATCTTGACCAATTTCATCCCTCATCATTTACACAGTAGCAAAGTGTGGTTTACATCCAGATTTAAACTATCAAAATATTAGATGATTTGTTTTATTTTAATGAGCTTCGTGCGGAATACCATTGAAAATTCGTTAGTCTTTCTTCCTGAAGTTATCCTGTGCGAAAGGTCTGAACTCATTCCCATCCACAACATAATAGGTTCGACTCACATATCCAAAGTTACGTATTGAGTCCCCAAGAGGTACCCTATTCCTTAGTTGCTTTGATTGAAAACATCAGTGGAATCTGAATTTCAGGGTTGTCATAAATCCAATACCCATCCTCAGATTTCTTGAAAAAGGGGAATAGATGGAATGGAAACTTTGCATGTTCATGGAGGAATTTTATCTGGAGTCCTGCGTCCACAAGGGATGAAATGATGTCACCCATTCCATGAGCCCATTCAAAATCTTTCTGTGATTCAAATTTCACATCTGAAGCAGCATAGGATCCATCCACATCAAACGAATACGGTTCACCTCTGGAGAAGTAGCTGCGCACCATTTTGAAATCGTCAGGATCTTCATTATCAAATACCCAAAGGAACGGATGACCATCAGCAATATAGAAGGTCCCACCAGGTCTTAGAAAGTGGGCAATAATCTCAGCCCAGCGCTTCAGGTCAGGAAGCCAACAAAGAACACCATATGAGGTGTAGACAATATCAAATTGCTCATTGAGAATTTCAGGTAGGTCGTAAATGTTTGTTTGAATGAAGGTAGCATCTATGGAAGTTTTTTCAGCAAGGTCCTTTGCCAGGGCGATTGCCTCACCTGAAAAATCAACACCTGTCACTGACGCACCTTCACGTGCCCAAGATAATGTATCAAGTCCAAAATGACATTGAAGATGTAGCAAGCGTTTGCCTTTGACATCACCCAATTCCTCGAGTTCAATCGAGTTTAGAACAGATGCGCCATTGAGGAAATCCTTGGTTCTGTAATCTGGTGAACTGTAGTTGATCTTTGCGAATTTATCCCACATGCTGCGATTTGCATCATAGTACTTATCCAAGTCTTTCATCTAATTTGACCCAGTTGCAGGGTCTCCAAACAGTCTATGAATTATTTGGTTAGCGCGTCAAGCACCTAGTTCTTGAGCGAACTTCTTACCAAACACTCTTGCCTTTGGAAGCTCATCGTCCCCCAAGGGACCTTTTCGGTCCAATACAATTGCACTCAGGCCGGGAGAGATGATCTTCGCGCCTGAGATCTTCTTTCTCAACTCATCTTCGATTTGTTTAGCAGCCATTCCTTCATGACCTAGAGCTTGATATGTATCAAAAGATGCAACAAGCATAGCTTTGAGTCCTTTCTTTGCTGCCCTCTTTATTGCACCCTTTATTCCACGGGTTGCTCGGAATGCATGAATTGGACTTCCAAAAAGGGCACCATCAAAGATAGAGAGGTCTTCAGCTTCAACATCATCGATATTGATGACCTTGCACTCAGCAAGTCCAGTTTCATCGATTCCAGCAGCTATCTCTCTTCCGAGTTTCTCTGTGTTACCATAATTTGAATCAAAAACAACTAGTACTTTCTTCATTATCATAACCACGCTGTACTTTAAGTGGATATGATTTGATGGAATTTAAGATTTAGCAAAAAAAATCAATCGGTCTTTCTAAAATTATCCTGAGCAAATGCCCGAAACTCGGTTCCATCAACAACATAGTAGGTTCGGCTTACGTACCCCGAGTAACTCTGAAGCCCAACTTCGATTACGGTCCCATCTGGGAAACGATGTGCATGAAACGACTGTCTACTCTTGAAGAAGAACTTACGATCAAGTCCAAACTTTTCATCGGGACCTTGAATCCGGGCAATCATGACATCTGCGACTTCAGCATCTTTCACCTTACGATAGATGGTGGGAATAGTAGTCTGCTCAGTGATTTCTATACCATTCTTCCTCAAGATGTATTCAAGTACCATAGACTCCATAGATTCTTCAGATTTTTTCTTGGATTCTTCAGATCCATTTCTGAATAGAGAAGCACCTATGACCTTCACTCCTGGAGTCCTCTGCCGAGAAGTTCCTGTCTTTCTAGCCCAGCGAGCATTATCGCGCACCGACTTTGCACGACGACGGGATTCTTCTTTCTTTTTTTCCGACATAGTACAGAGTTCCTTGGTTTCTTGCTTGTGAAACGAAGCAAGTATCAAGATAATTTTTCGGATTCTGGAATCGGGGCATCTCATCAATGAGTTCTTTCTGCTTTCAGGTGAATTTACATAGTCCCCTCTAAGCTAAAACACAAACCAATGTATGCTGCTATTCTCCAACAGAGATTAGATAGCCATACAAGTTTCGGTTCTGTCTACACCCGGAGCATCATGGATACTTTCAACCAGTTTTCTGAAACCGGATTTCTCAGGAATGTCTGCATACGCAATGATATCATAGGGTCCAGTCACCAAATGCACGTGCTCGATCCCTTTGATTTTTTGAATTTCATCAAATGCAAGACCAGACTGCTTTGCTAGAACTTTCACCAGAACAATAACAACCACCATAGTCGAAACCTCGCGAATACAATGAATTATAGTAGTATCTTTTGCACAAAAGTATAGCTGAAAGTTGATTTGATACACAAATTTATTGAGAATTTTCCAAAATGGTCCGGAATTGAAGATATCCTACGTTGAAGATAAGACATATACTATAACAATCGTCCAATTTAGTAGGTGTATGATATTTGGAGAATGATACCGAAGAACCACAATATGATCCATACCAACAAAGATCGGATTGCAACAAGACAATGATTTACTGCATTGTTACCATTGCGCTACTGATTGCATCGGGAGCAGTATCTCACCCAGAAGTAATCGCGGTACTTCCTGGTGGTGTTGGTACTTCCTCAATTCTCAGTTTCGCCATCATTGTGACAGTGCTCCTCCTCTGTTTCTGGCAAAGACCAAAAAGTGGTTGAACCTTCGGAGAAATGCTTGACGGTTGATGCGAGTTTAGAACTATGTTTTGTTGATGAAGTCAATGATCACCTGGGCTATTTCCTCACCTTTGTCTTCTTGTAGGAAATGGCCTGCACCTTCTATTGTGATATGATTCCGTTCCTGAGCTCCTGGAATCTTCTTCTGGAAGTATTTCTCGGCACCTCGTGTGATAGGGTCACTATCACTGAATGCTGTCAAGAATGGCTTTTCCCATTTGGTCAGCACATTGTCCCAGACTTTTTGATTCTGTGTTAACTGTGAAGGAACTAAATATGGAAAGATGCGTGCGCCAGCTTTGTACGATGCGTCTGGAAAAGGAGCATCATAAGCTCTCACAACCTCAGAGGAGAGGTTAGTCAGTGTTGAAGATTGAATAAGGTCACCAATAGGAAGTTCGGGAATTGTCTGTGAGAGAGCAACCCATCTTATGAAATTCGGATTCTCTTGGAGTTGCTTTGGTGTTACTGTTCCTATACGTCTGACTTGGAGCTTGAAGATGGGGTATCCAATCTTTGCCTTGATTCCCTTTGCACTGGGTAATCCAGTATTTGCAGCAACAATTCTTGCGAATCTATCGGGTTCTTCACCTACCACGCGGAGACCGATAAGACCACCCCAATCTTGGCAGAATAGAGTGATATTTTCAAGGTTCAATTCTCTGACGAATTCAAGCATGACATTCACGTGCATCTGATAGGAATAGTTCTTTGTTCCCGGGAGCTTGTCAGAGCGTCCAAAACCAATCAAGTCTGGAGCAATTGGTCGAAATCCTGCATCTACAAGAGGAGGAATCATCTTACGATACAGGTAGCTCCACGATGGTTCACCATGCATCAAGAGTATCGGAGGTGCTTCCTTAGGTCCTTCATCAACATAGTGTACTCTCAAACCTTTAATTTCAATATAGTTCGGAGAGAAGGGATAACCAGGTAGGTCATCAAAACGAGAATCAGGAGTACGTAGAATTTCATTTTTTGACATATTGCTCAGTTACCAGTCGGGACTGATTAGTCTTACGTCACTCGAAACTGTATAATAGCTGATTGCATCCGATATGAGTGAAGGTGAACCAGTTGAAACTACTCTACCTAATACCCGGTGATGGAATGCCGGAAGATGAGATTAAGCGGCGTGAGAAAGTTACAAACTCATTAGCCAGACAAGGAACCAAAGTCATAGTTGAAGAGGTTGGGGAAGGTCCCCTCTCCATCGAGTCTGAAATTGAGGCGTACATGTCGATTGGTCCTCTCCTAGAATGGCTCTTTGCTCGTCGAAAAGACAACAAGTTTGATGCTATCATCATTGGATGTGCAGGAGACCCTGGTCTCGGAGCTGCTAGAGAACTGATGGATATTCCAGTCATCGGTCCCGCAGAATCTGCATATCACATGGCATGTATGGTAGCAGATAGGTTCAGTGTGATATCGCCCATGCAAGCAGGATGCGTAGATGCCGCAGACGACCTTATCGCTCGCACCCGAGAGATGGGGCTGAACAGTCGACTAGCATCAGTTGAGTTTGTTGAAATGCCAATTGTCGATATGTGGAGTGACGATCCAACTACAGTGATAGAACAAGCAAAGACAGCTATTGACAAAGCCAAAAAGAATGGTGCAGGTGCAGTAGTTCTCGGTTGTATGTCTATGGCATTTCGAACTGCAAACACCAAATGGGATGTTGGGATTCCTGTCATCAATCCACTCAGTGCAGCAATCAAAGTTGCAGAGAGTTTTGTGGATATGGGTATAATGCAGAGTCGTGTTACTTACCCTGCAGCAGATTTTGATAAACTAGTAGGGACAGTATTCAAAGAATAAGAAGAGGCGAACAAAATGGGAAAAGGAAAGAAATACACAGGTTACAAAGCATATGACTACCTGACTCCAGGCGTTGACTACAAAGCGTTCAAGCTACGTGAGGCAACAAAGAAAGAATGGGAATACTTAGTCCCACTCTCGAAAGCAGAAGAGGAACGAGTTGAGGAGATTATTGAGAAGAATATCCTCATCGACCTACATGAGCATCCGGTGAGATACACTGAAGACCCAAGTGAAGTCCTGGAACTCAACAAAGAGGGCAGGGACTATCTTGCCTATGAGGCCCTTAGCCGCTCCGGTCTTGATTGTGTTTTTGATAACATGATGGATGGTTCTGCTGTCACCACATCAAAGCATGGCTGGAAGTGGAACGATACAATTCATGATCTTGGTATGCGTCTTTGTGACATAACACACTCTGATTATGTCATTCATTGTAAGACTGTGAAGGATATTCATCATGCCTTTGAAACTGGAAAACTAGCATGGGTCGCGGTCCTCGAGTCATCATCCTGTATCGAGAATGAAGTAGACAGAATTGACATACTCTACGGTCTTGGAATACGTCAGATGGGTCTTGTTTACAGTGAATCAAACAGACTTGGTACTGGACTTGATGAGATGGGAGATGGAGGATTAACAGACTTTGGTCATGATGCTGTAGTCAGAATGAACAAGGTTGGAATGCTGGTTGATGTCAGTCATGTGAGTGATCAAACAGCTAGAGATGCTATTGAATCGAGTAAGAAACCTGTCATCATTTCTCACGCAGGTTCTCAGACTGTTCACACAATCAAACGAATGGTTCCTGATGATGTCCTAAAGTCGATAGCTGAATGTGGAGGTCTCATTGGTATCGAGGCGGCACCCGGATACACTGCAACCAACAAAGAGCCAACTCCATCCATTGATACCTATATGGCACATATGGAATATTGCATAGAACACATGGGCATTGATCATGTTGGATGTGGTCCTGATACTCTCTACGGAGACCATGTAGGACTGTACGAACTCTATGATGAACGAATGACCACGGCTGGAATGGGTCATTATCCACGGCCAAGGCAGCAAGAAGATCTTGACGTTTCAGAACTTCCAAAGTATGTGAAAGGACTGGAGAATCCAACTGAGGCAATGCACAATGTTGTCAGATGGTTGGTCAAGAATGGATATTCTGATCAGGATATCGCTAAGATCATCGGACAGAATGCACTAAGGGTACTCAAAAAAGTCTGGGTGTAGATCTCCCAAAAGCAAGCTGCATTGAGTAATGGTGAGAACACTCGATCATTACTCAATATTTCTTGTAATGTTTGACTACAATGCATCCTTTCATGAGATAGCCAAAGGGATCGAAACCAGCCTCGTATTCTACTAAACCAAGGTTGTCAAAGATGCTAAATTGGAAGGCATCCTTCCCACGATTTCTCCTGTTATCGAATACATCAACTCGCATACGATACTTGTCATCAGAACATCTCATTTCATAGGTCTTGAAGTTGAAACTACTGATTGTACCATTAGCTTCAAAGAATCCATGATTATCATCGGTTGAAAAGCCAAGTATATCACAGCTTCTCATGAAGTGAATCCAATCACCATCTCTGTACGAATAGACAAAGAATCCTTTGAGATTCCCCTTGCAAGAGTAGTATACCCTGAATGCAAAGTATACATTGTGTCCCTCTGCATCCTTGATTACACCTACACCCTTTACAAATGCTCGTTCAGGTTCGTAGATTGTAATAGCTGCTGCTTGAGAATCAGGAGCGCAGTAATACCTGTTATGCTCTGGAAGAAGACTAACCGTTACGAGGTAGTCGCCTTCAGGGAGATTAGGAATCTCAAGAGTAGCCACTCCTACTCCAGCAACATCAATTGCTTGAACTCTGACTGGACATGTGGTATGAACTGGTGTGAGAGGGTCTGAAGAGAGATAGAATGTGAATGTCACGTATATATGAGTGACATCGCCCCAGTATCCATCAGCATGATCAAATACTGTTGCCATCAGTGTGATTGATTCCTCAGATACTTCAACAATAGTTACACCAGAGTAGATTGTAGAAGCACATTCTCTAAGTATCACAAACACGGTTGTGCTCATTGAGCCTAGGTAGTCATCATCTTCAGCAAAGGATACTACTAACTCGTAGAACCCTTCTTCTTGGTCGAGAATGATAGTAACAGATGCAACTCCATCTGCATTGGTTACAGCATATGCGGTTCGAGTTCCAAGAGTGAACATGATTGTCTTGCCTGGAATAGGCGACTGGTCTGATGCATCTAGCAACAGTGCTTCAAGATATACTGGATCAGAATAGACTCCCGAAATATCACCAGTGTAAGTAATTTCTGTATAGGAAATTGATTCCTCAATAAATGCAGTTACTACATCAGTTTGTCTCTCTTGATCATATGGTCGATCGATATCGTTGTTGCTCACAGTCACGTTGAGAAAATGGATACCGAGTGAGCTTGGAACAGCATAGTCACCCTCAGCTGAACCCACAAACACTCCATCAATCGCTACGTATATCGAATAGATTCCACTTTCCAAGTCGGATGCGGTGACAGTCCAGAAACCAGGATTGATGTCGGTTAGATCTCCTGTGTATATAATGGAAATGATGGGTGCTGTCACATCATCATCAACGATATTGACAGCATCTAACAATGTGCTGGTTTCTTGATCATCAGGTCCAAAGTCCATATCTGCATTAGCAGCAGTGACCGTGATTGAATGTATACCTAGAGAGTTGGGAACTGCATAGGTTCCAGCAGTAGTACCCACAACAACACCATCAATCTCGACCGTAATCCAATCAATATCACTCTCTGGATCAACAACGGTGACTGCCCAAGTTCCTGGACTACCATCAGTTCCATCACCAAAGTATATGATTGAGATCTCAGGTCCGGTTGTATCATCATCTCCAACGTCATAGATGGTCACAGTGGCAGTGTTAGAGTAATCAGTCCCATCAAATACTCTGTATGTGAATGTAACAGTTCCAAACCATCCAGTAACGGAATAGTCGAAACTACCATCTGCATTCAAAGTAAGAGTGCCTGCTGCAGGTCCATCAACAAGATGCACTTCCAGTAGTTCACTTGCAGTATCGATATCAATTACTCCCAGTGTTAGGATATCCTCAGGAGATAAGATGCTCAGAGTGCTACTCTCAGCAGCATAGTAATTGAGGTCAGATGCAACTGGAGCATCGTTCACACCAATAATAGTGATTGTAACAGTTGCCACATTGCTATACTCTTGCCCATCGAATACATAGTAGGTAAAGGAATCATCTCCAAACCAGTTTGGATTTGGTGTGTAAGTAAACATCCCAGTGGAAAGGAGCTCCAATACTCCATGTGAGGGCCCAGTTACAAGATAAGCTTGAAGAGTATCTCCATCGAGATCATAATCGTTTGCGAGTATTGTGTTGTAAGTTAAGGGGAGGTCTTCAACTCCATTTTGTGCATCATCTACAGCCACTGGAACATCGTTCACTCCCTCAATGGTTAGTGTCGCAGTAGCCACAGAACTGTAGTCTTGTCCATCGTACACTTGATAGGTGAATGAATCAATTCCGAACCTGTTTGAATCGGGTAGATAGGTAAAGGATCCATCAGGATAGATATCTAATGATCCGTGTGCGGGACCGGATACCAGAGTGACCTCAAGGGAATCTCCCTCTAAATCATAATCATTGTCAAGAACGTTGTGAGCCATTTCGAGGTCTTCAAGACCTGAATATGCATCATCCACCGCAACAGGGGCATCATTTACTTCATTTACAGTAATCGTCACCGTAGCTTCGTTTCCATAGACTTGACCGTCAAATACACGATATGTGAATGTGTCAATTCCAAACCAATCAGTTCCAGGAATATATTCAAAATTACCCTCTGAGTGGAACATAAGAGAACCATGTTGAGGCCCAGTTACAAGTTCAGCAGAAATAGTATCGAATGGTTCAGGGTCATAATCATTTGCAAGAACACCAGGTGATGGAATGGATAGGGAAACATCCTCATCCGTGGCATATGCATCATCCACCGCAACAGGAGGATGATTCACTGCTTCAACAGTTATCGTTACAATTGCAGCGTTACTGTAGTCGATTCCATCAAAGGCACGATATTCGAAAGCATCGAATCCAACAAATCCACTTGCAGGAGTGTAGACAAAACTCCCATCAGGGTACAACACCAAACCACCATTACTTGGACCTGTAATAAGATCGGTTTCAAGAGAGTCGCCATCATCATCAATGTCGTTTGCTAGGACTCCAGGTGCACTCACAAGTAGTGCTGTGTCTTGATCCATTGTGTAAGAGTCATCAATTGAAACTGGTGCTACGTTTGTTGGATAATCATCAAGATATCCCACTCCTAGCAATCCCTTATCATAATGTTCCCTAATTACACTATGTTGCAAAACAGTGTTGTAGATTGCTACTTCATCAATCATACCTCGGAGAAAAGAGGGGGTTCCAGTCGTTACATCTGCTCCAATTATCACCCGACCTGTAGGTCCTGAGAAATGATCGTCGTAGTCGTGTATAAGTTGTTCATCACCATCAATATAGAATGCAATCGTGCGGGCTCCGGTGTTCACCACAACTGCTACATGATGCCATGAATCAGCAGTTATTGTTGCATCAGAAGTGAAAGCGTTTCCAGGGAGTCCAGATTGTCTGTCAAAATAGAGATGGCCATCTTCTATTGCGAAACTATACATAGTATATGTAGAACTGTATGAATTTCTGAGGATGGTATGTAGACCGGATGTGTCCGTGAGATTTACCCAAGCTTCAATTGTGACATAATTCATTGCATAAAGAGAAGTTGGAGAGAGAAAATCGACGAACTGGTTCGATAGGAGTTCTAAACCACTTCCTGCAATACCAGGTACCCACGTAGGACTGCCTGTGGTGAAACCGTCAACAAAAGGGTCAACACTATCATGAACGCTGGTACCATCGTTCTCATTTAATTCCCAATATGCCAACGTGCCAGGAAGAGCGAGAATAGTAGCAGTATCAAGAAAGCCTTCACTTTGTGTGGTCCCATCAGATATCACTGCGACAGGAACTAAATAAGGTGCAAAGGTCATAACTGTGAGAATAAGAGTGACAGAAGTCACTACAAGACCCATCTTTTTCTGCATAAGCATGAATTCTCTCTCTCCCGGCTGCGATGATAATAACCACGAATTAATCCCGCAACTTAATTCTGGGTGATATCAAGTTCTCTCACTCTCGCAACTAAGCTGATTATGCAAATTTCCATCTTATTAATGCTTACAATCAATAACGCGCAGTTTCAACTACAGGTCATTTCTGTGTTCCACCCTTCTCCTGCCAGTGTCGCCACCTCCTTGCATTTCAAAGAAATACGAAAATTAGCAAGAGCTTTGTCAACGTTCATCGGGATGGGATCCCTCCTATTGTCCGGGCTTCTTTCTCCTGTTTTATTACCGGTGCATCACTTCCAGCAACAGAGAGCGTTTCCACAGTTCTTACCACGGCAGGATCGTCATCACTCTCACAAGATTCATCACTGAAAATGATAAGGTCTGATTGGACAAAGTGAACAGCCGCGGACTCTCCAGAACCGGATGCTAGTTCTTTCTTGGAGAGTATGGATTTCCCTTGAGAAGAAGACATCTTCTTTCGGGCTTTCAGTCGCGCACGTCGATTGGTCGTTGCACGAACGACTGTTCTAGTCCACATACCTAATCCATTCATAGTTATTCATACTGATGAGCGTATTTGAACTCGTAGCAATTTGGTTGAAACGTAGGTTAGATTTCAATGAATTCATTACATGCTTATTTTCAATGACGATTTTCGTAACCAACGCTGATTTTTGCGCATTTGATTCGATTATAGTACAATTTCAGAAGTTTAGGAATTTAATAAAGAAACCAACATGCAATTATTCGCAGGAGATAATTGAATTGGATCAACAGGTGTTCTTTGACACTCTGAGTCTCTTCATCAGGGACCGCGAAACGGTATATGGAAATATCAAGAATGAAACAAATCTAAGGGAGTATGCAATCACAGCAATTCTTGCAACAACAATTTCATCTGCACTCTATGGGGCAACAATGGGGTTGTACGCAGGGGGTTTTCAAATTCTTTTTGATGCTGCAAAGATTCCAATGCTTCTCTTGATATCCCTCTTTGTATCCTTACCCACATTCTTTGTACTAAATGGTATACTTGGTGGAGAGCTCAGTTTCAAGCAGATGTCCGTCCTGTTTATGATTAGTGTGACGGTCATGTCAGTAATGATGATAGCATTCCTTCCAGTTACCCTCTTTTTCACGTTAACAACCCCTGAGCGGACATTCGTCGCTTACGGTTTCACAGTCTTACTGAATGTCCTATTTTTCGCCATCTCAGGAGCAACTGCTGTAATCTATCTAATGAACGGTTTCAACAAAATTCATGGAGAGAATAAGAAATGGGTACCAGCAATGCTGATTGGAAGTGCAGTACTTGCCTTTGTCGGGACTCAACTCGCGTGGGTTATGCGTCCATACTTCCATACATCATTGACGTTCGTTGCACCCCCCGAAGGCAATTTCTATATTGCACTATTCAACTTGATTGCTCGTTTGATCATGGGTGGCTGACAGCTGCATAGAGTCTGGATAAAGTTAGACATCAATTAGACAATCATTTGAGAGCATGTTGGATGTCCTTAAATACTAGCATCAGATAACTGAAGTCTGAGGTTGTTTCTACACAAACCAGACCTCACAGAGTCATTTCCAGTGCCGTTTCTGGAAGCACTTCACTCTGGTGTCCAAGATTGTGCATCTTACAATGAACGGTGGATAATGGTACAAACAGATCTCAACCACATCAAAAATAAGAGGAGCATTCCTACCTTAGTGATTGGATGTCATTCCAATGGGAAAGAAACTATACTGGGCTAATGCCCTCTTCTCAGATGCAGACAGGAAGTTCAATGAAGTAGAGGTCGCCAGAGTCCGTGCTGCAGGTTACACGATTTTCCTGCCACAAGAAGCATTCAGTGGTGATGCAGACCCAACCAACGAGGAAATATTCAGAGTAGACACCGAGGAGCTTCAATCATGTGATGCTATTGTGGCTTGTCTCGATCAATTTCCCATTGACAGTGGAGTGGCTTGTGAGATAGGAGTTGCCTACGGCTCCAATATTCCAGTCATTGGACTCTATACGGATATCAGAAGTAGAAGAAAGGGAGCAGGGAGGATGTACAAGAATCAATACGTCCTTGGAGCAATCGAAGCACGAGGAAAGATAGTCTACAGTGTTGAACAACTGCTGGAAACCCTTCCAAACTACATCTGAAAAATAATATTACAAATCGAGCATATCTAGTGCAGTCTTGAGCCTCTGCTTGAATCCGTCGGGATCTTCACCATCAAGTTTCTTACGAACCATCTTCCAAGCGGCTGCACTATTTGGATAATCTACACTAAGCATATCATGAATTACTTCGTCTATTTTGTCTGTGTTCTCCTTGGTCACTTCTATCTCAAGTTCGGAGAATAATTGTTGCATCCTTGTATTCTTGAAGTATTTGGGATTTTTACGTTTAGGCATTGAATCCGTTGTCGTTTTTCCCATTATTATTTCTTTTCCACGAGTAAATATCAGATGTGCTATCTAATGCAATCTTGAGAAGCTATAATTCACCAGAGAAAATATCGCCTAGAATTCTATCATTTGATGAAAATATCTGGATCAACACCTACTGTGACAATCTCTCCTGTAGCGCAGATAGTATCTCCTGAATATAGTTCACAATCAACAGTGATCCGATTTCCATCAACCTCTTTCACTCGAGCCCTTAGTGTAACGGGTTTGTCTAAAGGGGTAGGTTTCTTGAATTTCACAAATAGTGAGGCAGTAACATACATGAGATTCTCATCTGCGCCTGCCATCTTCTTCGCTCCAGCATTTGCGGTTCCAGTGCCGTGACAATCGATGATTGTGGATATGATTCCGCCATTGAGAATCCCTGGGAATGCAAGATGATGCTCCTGAGGAACAAATGTAGCAACGGTTTCCTCATCTTCCCAGTAGCTCCCCAGTTTAAGCCCATGGGTGTTATTTTTACCGCATCCCCAGCAGAAAGATGCAGCTTCTGGCCAATCATCTTGAATTGGAGCTTTCATGGAATCACATCTTGCATAATCTCTTGTAAAGATAGTGCAATGGTCAGAGAGATTCCATACATTTCCGACGTAGTCACAGCCATGATTGCAGTGGCTGTGATCATATCCATTTGATAGAACAAAGGTAGCAATGTTTATTGCATGTGTGAAGCAGTATCTTCTGAGAAAAGACTGGAACTCGATTGGGAGAGAAACAGGTTTCCAGTTACACATTGACTATCTGCATCTCAATACTGCGGGAGCAACAATTGTCGCAGATCTGATTCAGAATTTTGTCACATCATATGACATCTAGTTAGTCTAACATGGGTGTGAACGCTAACACTTTGGTACTCTTCAAACCAGCATCTCGATGAATGGCAACATCAACATTTTCCTTTACCTTAAACATTGATTCGAGTGCATCAAGAGTGTGATATCTCATGAAAGCAAATTCATGCCATTTTTCCTCCTTATTTCCAATCAAAACTGATTCAACTTTACCCATATATTCGATGATCCCACCCAGTTTTGCAACGGTCTTCATTACACGTTTTCCGTACAGATTGTATGCGTCCAACCCATCTTTTCCTTTCTTTCCATCGTATTCTTTGGGATATAACGGTTCATCATAATAATCTAGTAGGTTAACCATAACGATTGGATGATCTTTGTGTTTTTCTGCAACTTGAGTATGTTGTTCCATTGTAGGGAGAATATCACTTTTAGGAATTCTATCAGAATCTATCTCTCTCTCAGCTATTTCAATTGAGAATCTGGAAAATACGTATTTCATTAGAAATCGGATGAATCGCAGCTGGTTCTTTGACGTGGGTTTGACAGCAAGAAGTTTGATTTGTTCGAAGTTCTTTTCTCTGAACCTCTTAGTAGCTTGTTGTAGTTTGTGAATATCACCGTATTTGATTAAATACACAGAATCCCATTGTTCTTCATCTTTTCCTATCCACTCAAGTCCATTCTGTCCAGACCAGAGAATTTTACCTTCTCCAATTGCAATTGAAGCATCTATTTCGGTGTCACCTTGTTTCAGAAATACTAGAATTGAGGAGGATTGTTTACTCATTTTGAACTCAATTGAACACCACATTATACAGCCTTATACGCATTTCGAGGTGAGTTCGAAATCACTCAATATTGCTCATATTGTTTAACATCTAGCTATTCAGGCGTGGAGCCAGGATTGCCCTTTCTCAAGTCTTGCCAATAGAAGACAACCGGAGCACTTCTATCAAAACCCACACTCTCGTATGCCTTCCTTGCAGGGATATGCGGGTCATCTAGACCAGTTTCTACAAATGCTACATTGATACCCTCTTTTCTGAAGTAGTCGAGAACATATCGGTACATGAATTTCCCTAAACCTTTTCCAGCATGTTGTGGGAGAATCCCATTGTTGTCAATGCTACCTAAACCTCGCTCACTGATGATCTTGAATGTAACAAAGCCAATGATATCAGACCCCGTTTCCAATACCCAGACCCACTCGGGATGTTCAGCAAATAGATCTCTATTCTGTTTGGTCTTTCGTTCCTCCCAAGTCATAGTGGGGTTTCCAAGAACTTCACTAACCGATTCGCTCTGCATTGCAACCCAACTCTCATGAATTGCTGTATAGCAGATGACAGTAATCTCATCAATTTTTGGGAAATCTTCAATCCTTGCAAATCGTAAGACCATACCATCTCGTTCAGTGACTATCATATTGAGTCATGAGGAAGTTGAATTTCTCACGTAATAATAATATTCATCACGTGAGATATTCACTTTGCGGCAGTCCCCATAATACTAATACCGTTAATTGTCTGAGAATGATTGGGTCGAGTCATGAATAAGAAACTGAAGTTACTGCTTCTAATACCAATCCTAGTGATAGGAATCGTAGTGGGATATTCAAACGGGATGGGGATTCCTCTTAGAACTGCAGAACCGGATCTAGTATTTCCAATTCCTGAATCCGATAAGATTACACGACTCTCGGCATATCATACTCCAGATTGGGGAGAACCGGGAGTGTTCCATAATGGAATAGATCTGGTGATTTCAGAAAACGTTACAATAATATCTCCGGACTTTGGTACTATTGTGTCATATAGCGAAAACGTCAATCCCTATGCAGGGAATATTCTTTTCGTGATTGCCATTGCTATTAATTTAGCGTGGGAGGTTCATCTGGTTCTAGAACCAGGATTCCAAGATACAACGAACAATTCTCTCCAGAGCTCTCTCATCGATGTTACTGTTGGACAACAAGTCGTTCCAGGAGATGAATTAGGAACTCTTCTCTTCAGTGAGCATTATCCCCATCTTCACTATATGTTACTGCATTTCGGTGTAGATGTTTGTGCGTACAACTACTCGTCGCCATTAGCACAGATGACCTTCAATGATATAGCAACTGACTCAAACAGTACGATTCTATTTCCATACTCTGCCCCAAATCCAATATTATCACCAGTAAGTCTCGTTATCATTGGAGGTTCAGTCATCTATCTTCTCATTGTGCTGGGTGTATTTCGATCCAGAAAATGACTTGGATACATCGAAGAAGTTATGTATCTAATGAACAATTGTTAACATAGTGTCGTGTTATAGATGAATAAGAAAAAGGATGAATGGGAAGTTACCTTATCACCAGAACAATTCAAGGTCCTTCGAGAGTGTGGCACTGAGCCACCATTCACAGGCAAGTATGTAAACCATAAAGATGACGGAATCTATGTCTGTGCAGGTTGTGGCAACGAACTCTTTTCTTCTGATACAAAATACGAGTCAGGAAGTGGATGGCCTAGTTTCTGGAATCAGACATCTGAAGACAGTACAGAGAGAAGAATCGACAATAGTTCAGGGATGAAGAGAATTGAGATTGTCTGTAAGAAGTGTGGAGGTCATCTTGGACATGTCTTTGATGATGGACCCAATCCTACAGGTCTACGATATTGTGTGAACTCCCTAGCGCTTGATTTCAAATCTGAGGATAAGGAACAATAATCACTCTTTCAAAATCGCATCGTTCAATATCCTTTATTACAAACACAATCGGTTCCAATTCACTCAGTGGGTGATACTAGTGACAGAACTTTGGGCAAAAGAAGGAAAACTTGTAGAAACTACAAAAGAACCGATAACCAAGAAACGTCTCATTGATGATTTGCGAAGAGCAGGGGTCAAAGAAGGAGATACGATTATTTTCCACTCATCGATGCGGTCTATTGGTTGGATTGTTGGAAGCGCTGTCACAGTTATTTCTGCATTAATGGAAGCTGTTTCTGAAAAAGGAACTCTTGTTATGCCGACTCAGTCAGGTGACAATGGAGAGCCATCGAACTGGAGTCGTCCTGCAGTACCCGAGGATTGGTGGCAGACTATACGGGATGAAACACCACCATATAATCCTCAAACCACACCAACACGTGGAATGGGAAGGATCTCAGAAACATTTCGTAGCTATCCTAATTTTCATAGAAGCCCACATCCTACGGCATCAATCGGTGCATGGGGGAAGAATGCTCAGTTTGTTGTTGCAACCCATCCGTACGATGATCCATTTGGAGATGGTAGTCCATTGGCTAAGCTCTACCAACTGAAAGCCAAGATGCTGTTAGTTGGGATTGGGTTAGAGTCAATTACATCTCTTCATTATGCAGAACATATAGCCGATCTACCCAATAGACCTGATGAAAATAGAGCAGCGGCACTTCTTGAGAATGGGAAGAGAGTTTGGAGAGAGTGGAAGGAACCGGAATTCAGCGATAGTGATTTCCATAATATTGCAGCAGATTTTGAAGAACAAGAAGGTCTCTCACCAGTCTACATCGGACAAGCTGAGAGCCACATATTTGAAATGAAAGATCTTGTCGACTATGGAGTTGATTGGCTTAAGAAAAACCGACATTATGGTGAGAGTGAGAGCAACTAGCTCCAAACTCATCATTCTTTGTCAGTCTGCATGGCTTGAAATGCGAATCGTTTTGCGGATTCACGCTTCTTTGAGATATCCTGTGCTTGATTCCTAATCTTCTCAAAGAGTGGTTTTCGGTCCATAATCATTTGTTCCATGAAAGTAGATACTACTTCTGAACGACTCTTGAAGACCTCAAGCTCAACAAGCGCATCTAGAACCTCAACAATGTAGGCACTCATTCGCGTCATCACAGAAATCTCGCGATTCTTCAGTCCCATACTTTCACGGGAGAATCGACCCATTAGCTCATCTCGGAGCGCTGATTGGTTAGGAACAGCTTCGCCGATTAGTTCTTTCTTCTTTGACATGTTGTTGTGGCTCCAATATCAGGTGCATTTGATTCTATCATGGCACACTTTAAAAGGTTTCATGTAACGGTTATTACGTAAGAGTATTACGCGTTAGTGTAATGGTGGAAAATATATGTCAACAACTAGTGCCGCAAACAGAGTCCGCGCATTCGCGGATGAGATTCTACAGGATTCCAGCTTTAGTCTTGGAAGTCCCATTTCTCACAGTGGTCTTTCACTTGTCCCAATCATTCCGTTGAAAGAGTCTGTGATTAGTGAGGAGTTCATCAATGCTGCTGAGGCTTTCGAAACAGAGAGACTCGTCATCACAGAAGCTGGAGATGCTGTCAATACAATAATTGCAAAGAACACGGGACAGAAACCCATACTCATTGAGGAGTCTGAGGTTCTCATTGCACCCAACAGTCAAGATCGTATCGTAGTAGCCAGTGTGATTATCCAACCCGGAGAAGAAAAGAGAATTCCAGTGAAGTGTGTCCATGCGCCCCATGGGCTCAATCGGGGAGCGGGTTTTCATTCAACTGGAGCAGGTTCGCTCAGGTTGAAGTCAACGGTAAGGAAAATGAAGTATGAAGCAATCATGTGCGATGTCGATCACTATGTACCTGAAACTGCAGTGGATCAGAGTGAAGTCTGGGATGAGGTTGAGCGTTACTGCAAAAAACTGGGCATGAAAGACCCAACCAAGTATACAGATGCCTTGACAAAAGTGCAAGAGAAAGCAACTGAGATTGCTAAAGAAATCAAAAGTGAATTGCCTGAGAATACCTGCGGTGTCGTGGTAATCGACTCCAATGGAAATGCAGTTGCTTTTGAAATGTACAGGAGACATCAGGCCTTTCAGAAACGGGCAGGTTATCTGGAATCCCTTACAGTTGAGCTCTTCAACGTGGATAAGAAACCTCTCGAGGGAGAAGCAGCTTGGAGCAGTGCGCTTCAACTGTTATTGAAAATGAAGGAGATTGATGACGACAATGTCGCATCAAAGGACGACTCGGAAAGTGCTATCATAGGGCTGGACGAGCTTAGAGGAGAAGTCGTTTTCGCAACGGGTAGTGAGTCAATCCTCTATTGTTCTCTTAGTCTGTAAGGGACAGAGCTATAGGGGTCATCCCTATAGCTTTTCTTTTTTGTAATTTAGAAATGGACCATCATGACCTGGAATGATGAAGTCAGCTTGACTCACAATCTTATCGTATGAAGCTATTAGGTCGTTTTTGTATTCCGCCACTCTATTATTGGGAAAGAAGGTCTTTGTTTCATAATACATCTTGGACACAATTGCGTCTCCTGATACAATGTAGGTTTTATTTTTGAAGCGCAGTTTTACTGAGTGGTCATGGCTTGTGTGACCAGTTGTTGAAATGATTGTCATTCCAGAGTGCCAATCTTCACCTTCACTGAGCTTCACAAGTTCTCTTCCTTCAGCAAGGTCTTTGAGGTGTTTCTTCGCTACACTCTCACTGATTCCAGCATATGTTATTCGAGCTTCAGGAAAGAGGGGAATACCATTCCAGTGATCATGATGCCAATGAGTTATGAAGACCTCATCAATGTCATGAGGGGTTAAATCAAAGTACTGCAAATCATGTAGCAAACGGTCAGGTTTTCCAGGGTCTTGCCATCCGGGGTCAATCAAAATGTTCAGTCCATCAGTCTTCACAAGAGTGACCGTGGGCTGACTTGTTATACCTAAGCCCAGACTCATCGCACGTATTTCCTGACTTGTATAACCTTCATACCATATTGCAGGGTCTCGCAATAGTATTCCGGATCTGACAATGGTTATGCTTTCAACTGTGTAACTCAAGTACATCCTCATCCTAGTGTGAACTATCACATAGAGTAAAACTTGAGGTATATGGTTTGTTACCGGTGCATTATGGTTAGAGAAAAAGATGAGCTGTGCAAGCCATCAAGCACAGCTCATTAGGAGATATCTATTCTTTACGTAAGGCATCAACGGGGTGAAGCTTGGATGCTCTGTAAGCAGGGTATAGTCCAATGAGCAGGGCTTCACTTAGGAAGACTCCCATCACTGTTCTACCTTAGTCTTGAATAGTGAACTGGATTAGCCTATGCAAGAGCCTTATCTAAATCAGTGAGGAATTTCTCCTCGTTATCTGTAAGTCTGGCTTTAACAGCTTTCCATGTTGATGAGCAGTTCTTGTATTCAGTGCCCAATAGCGCATGGATCTTCTTGTCGATATCTCGTTTATTCTCTGGAGTGATTTCTATTCCAATCTGTTCGAAAATGAGTTTCATATGTCTGAAATAGCATGTCATCAGAATTACCTACTATTACTAACACCTACAATCACTATCAAACTTTCGTGCTCGTGAAGTCCGAGTGAACATTAGATATCTAGGTTCGGATCATGTCATGCCAGGCAAGTGTCTAGCTCCGAATCCAATGATGTAATTACATTTCTTACATACATATCCATGTTCTGTCATTCGAGAGATTTTGAGTGTGATTTGTTTAATGTCATCAATAGTTAGTAAACTATCACATTTTGGGCATTTTCCTACTTCTGTCATATTGTTACACTAACCTTGTATTTGGTATGAAATAATAAATATCCCATCGCTTGCTTTGAAGAGTTCTCTTTTATTACTTTATTGAGATTGTTATTTGATTAGGGAAGTCATGTTTTATGCGATTTGTCACACTTTCAATTCTTCTTGTAATCGTTTCAGGGTTTGTTCTACTTGGGCCAATACAGCAGCGAGTAGTAGCGCAAGATGTTACAACCTTGGGGGAGAAAATGTCCAACAGGGGATTGGATGTACTCTTCTGTTCATATTTCGGCGGGGATGGAGAGGAGTGGTCAAATGATATCTGCTTCACAGATGATGGAGGGTTTGTTCTCACTGGAATGACAAGATCTGATGACCTTCCGGTTCAGAATGCACACCAGAGCGTATATGCTGGGGAAGGAGATATTTTCCTCGTGAAGGTAGATTCGCAATTTCAGATTGAGTTCTACACATATTTTGGAGGGAATGGGCTAGAAGAGCCTATGGCGTTAGTCATTGACCAAGATGGCAGCATCATTGTTGCGGGAGGCACTAGCTCTGACAACCTCACAATGCTAAATCCTATTCAGGATGAGTTGAATGGAACATTTGATGCGTTCATCGCAAAATTCAGTCCTTCAGGAAACCTTCTGTTCTCGACATATTTTGGTGGTAGTGATTACGACCGTATTGAGGCGGTCCTGGTTGATTCTTATGGTAACTATTTAATTGTTGGACCAACTGGATCAAGCGATTTCTATACAACCAGTGATACACATCAGGAGAGTTACGGCGGGGGAGATACTGATGTCTTCATCACATCGCTAAGAAATGATGGTCAGTCCATCATCTATTCGTCATACTTTGGTAACTCAACAGATGAAGATGCATGGGCGGTTGATATCGATCTAATGGGTAATTTAGTCATTGTTGGAATCACAGATGGAGCCGCAATAGCAACGGATTCCGCATACCAGCAGACGTATGGAGGTGGTGTATCAGACGCTTTCGTAGCCAAGTTCGCACCTAATTGTACATCCCTCAGTTGGTCGACCTTGCTAGGTGGAAATGGATGGGAATTCGGGGATCAAATAGATTTCGATTCTGATAACAATGTAGTGGTATCAGGATACACAGGATCTACAGATTTTCCACTGGTGAATCAGTTGTATAACGATAGTTCTGGGTATGACGCATTCTTTGCAAAATTAGATCCAGATGGTGAGGATATTCTGTTGTCAAGCTACCTTGGGGGAAGTAGTGAAGACCGTTCATATGCGATGGAAGTTCTTGCCGATGATTCAATTCTGATAACATCACCGTCTTCCTCTGCAAACATGCCAGTTCAAAATGCATTCCAAAACCATAGTGGTAGTTCTGATGGATACATTGCTCTCATTGGGGGTGAAGAACCCACTCTTCTGTTCGGAAGCCATTATGGAGGAAGTTCAGATGACTACGTACTGGGGATGTCAGTATATGAAGAAGACATGATTGCTGTTATTGGGTATACGTTTTCGGATGATTTACCAACAACCAATGCAATACAGGATGAGTACAGAGATTCAAGTGATTCCATGGTCTGGGTGTTTGGGTTTGAGGAAACACCATTAGAAACCCCACTAATCGTTGCTGTAGTCATTATAGTGGTCGCATTTGTCGCATTGGTTCTTGTATTCGGTCTACGAAGAAGAAGTTGAATTTGTTCCAACAAATACTCAGATATAGTTAGTATTAGTTAGTGGATTTCAGTGAGATACTATGTCTGTGAGAGGAATCGGTGGTGTGTTCTTCAGATCAAAGGACCCAAAGAAGCTCCAACAGTGGTACGTCGAAAATCTTGGATTGAAACAGGATAAAGGAGGTTACATCTATTTCATGTGGTCAGACCTTACTGCACCAGGGTATACTTTGTGGGCTCCTTTTCCTGAGGATACAAAATACTTTGATCCCAGTCAAGCGGAATCTATGATCAACTTTGTTGTCAGCGATATCGAAGAATTCCTAGAGAAATTACGAACAAAAGGCGTCGATGTAGACGAGCGTGGTATTGAGGCTACTGAACAGGGAAAATTTGCGTGGTGTATGGATCCTGAGGGTAATAGAATCGAACTCTGGGAACCTGTCAGTAAATAGATCAGAGATTACAACCACAAGTCATCTTTTTTATAGTTAAGTTTCTAATATCTCACTGTTGGAGGCCCTATTTTGAAATATCGAAAAGTTGGCAAGAGTGGTCTGAAGATAAGTGAAATTTCCCTGGGTTCATGGTTGACCTATGGGGGAACTGTTGAGAATCAAGTTGCGAAAGACTGCATGACCACTGCAGTCGAGAATGGAATTAACTTCATTGATTGTGCGGAGATCTATGCTGGAGGAAATGCTGAACGTGTCCTTGGGGAATGGTTAGCAGAAGAAACCGTTGACAGAAAGAATCTGGTTATCTCAAGCAAAGTGTTTTGGCCCACTAGTGAAGATATCAATGATTGGGGAAACAGCAGAAAGAATATCTCTCATGCAATTGAAGGGACGCTGGATCGACTCAAATTAGATTACATCGATATCTACTACTTACACAGGTATGATTACACGACTCCAGTCAAAGAAACTGTGGATACGATGGATGGTCTAATCAAATCAGGTGATATCCACTATTGGGGAACTTCTGTGTGGACTGCAGCACAGCTCGAGCGAGCAAACACCGCTGCAAGGGAGATGGGTGCACACAAGCCTATCGTAGAACAACCACTGTACAACATGATTTCTAGGCACATTGAATTGGAGATAATGCCTGTTGCAAAGACCCATGGAATGGGTTTCACAGTATGGAGTCCATTATCTGGAGGATTACTAACTGGAAAATACAATGATGAGGTTCCTGAAGGTAGTAGAGGAGCAACATCTGAAATTATGAAGAGAGTTCTCAATGAAGAAAATATTAACAAGGTGAGAAAGCTAGGTGAGATAGCATCATCGATGGATATCACCACCAGTCAATTAGCTTTAGCATGGATTCTCAGAAGACCAGAGATCTCAGCAGCAATTGTGGGAGCAACAAAACCCGAACATGTCATTGAGAGTGTCGGAGCTTCTGGCATTACACTATCAGCAGATATTCTTGAGCAGATAGAGGAAGTCCTTGATAACACGCCGCAATGGCCACCGACTTATGCACCAAATATCTACTATCAAGATAGAATGAGATAGTATATAGAAAAGGGAATGATGAGCTCATCCGAGCTCATCAAGTCTGTATTTTGGTTCTATCCTAGGATTTCTTGAGCTTCACGAAGTATACAACTACCGCTAGAACGATCACTCCAGCAAAAGCACCAACTACGACTAGGACCATCGTATAATCGAGCGGAGCAGGTTCAGGTGTCCATCCCTCAAAGGGGAGAACCGTCACTGTTACAGTATCTGTTGCAGAACTACCACTTCCATCTTGCACGGTAAGAGTAAAGGTGTGATTTCCAAGAGGAAGACCATCTACAACAACGATGATTCGTGAACCACCCCAATCGCCCGAAGCATAGACGGAACCATTAGAACTGACTGCATAACTAGCAGGATATGCATCAGTTGGAGTCCAGATTATACTATTTCCAGTTGTTCCTAGAATAATGACAAGGTCATCAGGACTATCGACTGCGGGTGCTACTGAATCATCGATGACAAGTACCGCAACACCATCTGATATTTCGTTGCCATCAACATCGTAGATGTATAACACTAGAACGTGTTCACCAGCGGTTAAACCATCAATGTTTATTGAGAGTTCACCATTAGTCCAACTTCCTGTGGCATATTCTTCTCCATCAAGTTCTACTGTGTATGTATTTGGATGAAGATCAGAAACTTCCCAGGTTATCTCTTGACCTGAACCGCCAACAAATATTTCCATATTTGGTGGACCATTGATTGTTGGGTCAGTGTCATCAAAGACATGCACCACAATAGTGTCGGTTGCTGTATTATCTTCGATATCCCAGACAGTTATGATCACTGAATGGTCGCCATAAGCAAGTCCATCAATATCAACCGTAGCAGTATCCTCATTCACATCTACGAAAGCATCTTCCAATACGATTACGCCATCGATTGTGACTCTGTAATGACTCAGATAGTTATCAAAGACAATCCAAGAAGCGGTATTACCAGTAGAACCTTCAGCGTAGGAGATGTCTATTGGATATTGTATCAGTGGAGTGTCAGGTAGGAATGACATTGGGTAATTGTCTACACTTCCACCTCCACCAGGAAGGGGATATGTACCAGGTCCTGAATAATCGGACCACCAGTTACCTGTGTCCACCGT
>JAEOSL010000029.1 GCA_016840385.1 Candidatus Thorarchaeota archaeon
TATCTTCAGAGTTCAGGTGTGTTGTGGGGACATGGTGGTAGTGGGCCCGGAGTGGCTACTAGGATGCTCTTTTATCCAGAGGTTCATGAGGGTGTCATTGTGATGATGAATCTTGAGAATCACGTCGCCGTTAACTCTATTCACAATCACATTCTGGATTGTATGCGAACGGCATTCAATTGGCTTACATGAATGGCTGATTGTCAGCTAAGACTGGATTCAATACAAAGCTGAAGAGCTAGGAGAGAGGAATGACCTCTCTCAATAAATCTACTAAATCTACATCTGTTTCTCTTGCCTGTAGGGCAGATACTCAGGTCCGAAGATCTCACGAGCCATGACGATATTCCCAATCGTTTTTAGGTCATCATTTGTACCAAATTCTCATCATCAGTTACGTTATCAGTTCCTAGGCCCAATCCAGTTCTTCTCCATTGTTTGCCATAGCTGACTGCAGACATGATGAAACCAATAATCAATAGGGCGGGAAGTGGCGTTATGACCCAAATCCCAGCATGCGATGATGTGTAGTTCAACCATATACAAGTAAGTGAAATAATGAGAAGATGAGTCAGACCAGCTGCAAGCATTTGTGCAATTCTTTTTCGATCAAATGACCCTCTGCTTACAAACCACGAGAAAATGATGGCGGGAAATATCTGTAATATGACTGCCAGAATAGAATAGACTGATGATATTGAGAAATCGAACCATGTACCCTGACCCCAACGGTTACCACTCACTCTCCAAGACAAAGACCAAGTTGTGGCATTAAAAGAGAATCCTTCGAAGAAGTTGCGGTTGATATCCGAGCCCAGCCAACTGAAGGTTTCTATCGTCATTGGAAATAGGAGAATAAAAATAGAAAGCACCGCTGCTGTGACTTTCTTTCCAAGAGTGCTGTCTTCGGTCTTGGGATAAATGAGACCTCGCCATATGAGAGGGAGGAGAACCATGATTGTGAATACTAGACCTGAGAATGGAATAAGATCAATGAAATTTGGAACATAGGCTAAAGCAATCCCAAAAACCCATGGAAAGACCACCCATGCTGGAAGGAAGAGCAACAATGTAATAGTCAACGCGAGCATCACCAATCCAGCTGAGCCCAACAACATGGGAAAACTCACATCTCGTTCCATGTAGAGCCAGAGAAAACAGGGAGTACAGATGAGCAGTGATGGCAGTAGCAAGTCGAAGTCTGGGATGAATTGAATGGATGTACCAGGTTCTGACAGAACAAATGATATACCAAGTAGAACCGAACTAAGTTGAAATCGCCCATTTGCCTCATAAATCCAAAATGGTAATATCAGTGTAACAATAAGTATCAAAAGTAGAATGACAAACCTCTTGATACCCAGTACTTTCACCATTTCCATAAATGATTATAGAACTAATTTTGTTATCTGGTTTTCGAAGGTTCATATGTTTCACAATTGATAGAAAGAGTAAGAGAGAGAAAGACCATCTAATTTGAAACAACGTCTGCTTCTCTAGGGCATGTAATCAGGTCCGAAGATCTCACAGCCTATGACGACCACTTTAGAAGACAATTCAAATAAAATGTGATTTACTAAAATCTAGTAGACTGACTATATTAAATTCCTAATTTGTTATACACTACTAGGGATATACTATGTCCGAAGAAATGAAGGAATCTCAGAGTTTCGAAGAAGAGGTATTCAAAACTCTTGGTCATCAGATTAGGAGAGATATAATTAGAATTATCGGGGACAATAAGGGTCTTAGGTTCACCGAGATCATGAGTGCAACCGATACTAAAGAAAGCGCATCCCTCTCCTATCATCTCAGTGCACTCGGACCTCTATTGCAGCATGATAATGGACTCTATAGTTTGTCGGATATCGGAAAGGACACCTACTCGTTGTTGACCAAGCTCGTCACATATTCAACTTCAGCAGCAGTTGTCGGAGTCATTAAACAACAACTTGGAGCAACCATAATAGCTAATGCTCTGATGTGGGCATCAGCTATTGCTTACATGATTATTATGGAGGGTCCACTTCATTCTCTAACATTAGGCGTTTTTGCCTCTTTGTTCTCAGTAAGTAACATCATCCTTTATTCAATTCTTCAACACACAAAACCAAGATGATTCTTGAATCGGCTCTCTTGATTGAATCTTGGAACTACATCTGTTTCTCTTGCCGATAGGGCAGATACTCAGGTCCAAAGATCTCACGACCCATGACGATCTTTGTGCGTTGTGTGGAAACACTAATGAACATGTGCACTATTGCGTTGTAAGGGGATATTCGGATGTCAGAAGGGTTCACCGAAACGCAAAACACGATTGGATTTGTCGGGAGCATCGTTGGCATTTTTGCTGGGATTGCGAGCATCGTGAACTTCGTAGATGCATCTGTCTTGACTGTGGGTGCTCATATCACAGAAGTAGCAATCTGGTTTCTGTGGTTAATTATTCAGGGTGTTGGGTTCCTGATTCTCTACCGTGAGAGAAACGAGAATGCGGCATTAGTTGCGTTTGTTTTTGCAATCATATCCGCTTTGATTGAGGTCTCCATACTACTGATGATGATCAGTCAACCTGATATCACTGATTTCGGTGCGGCGTTAACTTCACTCATTCAACTCCTCATTGCAATACTAGTCGGAAGTTTCTCTGAAGCCGCATATCTCATATTGGGGGGAATCGCGATACTACATGTAACACGACATGGTGCAAGAGAATCCCTTGGATACGCCACCAGTATTGTCTTCATACTCTCAGGCTGCTTCATTCTACTTGGACTGTTTGGAGCGCTATCCTTTTTCATTCCGTTCTTCCTCATTGCAGCAAACATCTTGGCATGCTTAGTTTTTGTTACTCCCCTTTCGAGCAAAGACCTAACGAGTGAAATCGCAAAAGTTGAGTATGGTCTTGAGTTGGAATGAACTAAGGTAAGAAAGAGAAAGGAGAGAGGAAGATCCTCTCTCAATTATAATAATTGAAACTACATCTGTTTCTCTTGTCTGTAAGGCAGATACTCAGGTCCGAATATTTCTCTCGCCATGACAATCAACGAGAGTTCGTTTCTTCTCATCAGCCTACAAACTCGGATGTAAGTCCAATGGGCATTATATAGATCGGCTTGAAGCCACTCGGAAGGTCAATGACTGTGGACACATCATTTTCATAGAATGCCCCCACTGTCACGGTTCCCAGATTATATGCAGCACATTTCAGATAGATGTTCTGAGCCATCATACCGACATTGATCATGGCCATTTGGTGAGCAAAATTGGGATCTGACTGAGTGTCAATCCAATCCGAATCCACAGAGATCACAACATCCAACTGTGCAATCTCAATCCAGGGCTGATTCAACCCTGCAGTCATCAGGTCTTCCTGTAGGTCAAGAGGTGATATCAGAGTAAATGAGCCATTATGAATCCAGTAATGGTAGGACCCACGGAAAAGCCCATCCACATCACCTACCACTACACGTACATCCAGTAGAGAGCTGATGCATTCTAAATATGTGATTGAGCGGCTGTCATTCAGGATATCAGACAGGACAGTAAAGGGAAGTGTACCGTTTGTGTACTCCCTAGTGGACTTTCGTTTGGCAATTGACTGTTCGAGGGTTGACTCGTCTTCATTACTGACATGGAAATGAGAATCATCCAGTGATTCCTGCAGAATTTCATTTCCAAGTCCTACAGGTAGTGCTACAAGTGGAACATATGATGTGTTAAGTAGAACTTGGATTTGCTCTACTATGAAATGTGTTATTGGACGTGTCTTTAGTCCCAATGATGTGAGTTGCAGTAGAAAGTTCTGGACTGCATGTCCAGTTTCAAGATGAACATATTGCACCCCGCGATTTCCGTAACGATTCGTGGTTCGTGAGTACTCCGCGAGAATGAAGAACACGGTGGAAACATTTGAAACTGCTAGTCGGTCATCACCCTCGAATGGTGAGATAATTCTATCACGACTGATAGTGCTATCGATTCTCTCAAGTTGATGGTCCTCTGGAGAATAGTGGTAATAACCTTCCCCTAGCTCAGAATCATCCACTTGGGCCACATATATCTCAAGTGGATAAGTCCCGCCAGCTGAAGGAATTGCTCGAAAAGCATGGTCATGTGTCATACCTTGAATTGCCCAGAGGAGTTGAGAAATCTCACCTAGCTTCATCTGATGATTCCTTAAGGCATTTGAAAAGCCGGGGTTTTTCATTGCAGTGCTCAGAAGCATACTACCATCGACATCAGGTTGGGGTAAAGGAATAACATTCTCTTCAGTTGGGAGTCCTTGGAAGAAAAGAAACAGGGGAATGCCTGTTAGAATTACAACTAGGAGAAGAAGAGCTCCAAAATACTTGGAATGTCTTCGTGTTCGAAGCACGATTATCACGCATCTTAGATATGAATGGTCCTACATCATACTTCTATCCTAGGCTTAAAGAGATGATGTCAGTTCTCAGAACTGTAGTCAAGACTCCCAAATTTGGAATTTTAATAAAAAACTGATTTCTATGGCAAGCGCTATGCATTTGGATAGAAAGAGTGAAGGAGAGAGGAAGACCCTCTCTCGAATTGAAAACTGAAACTACCTCTGTTTGTCCTGTCGGTAAGGTAAGTATTCGGGCCCAAAGATCTCACGCACCGAGTCGTAACTGTATTTGCTTCTCTCAAAGGTGGTATAAGAATTGCAGTCAATTCTTTCGCCTGGTGAGATAGTCCTTCGAAACAGATTTACTCCAACTGCGATGAACTGCTAACATGTGTTCAATATCCCTGTATCGTACCCGTACAAGAAGGCTAAGGCAAGGTCCGATTCCTATAACTGCAAATGATGCAAACAGAGGAAACAACGAGAACTGCCCAAGCATTGCATAAGCGCCCAAGGATACGAAGGTAGACCAGAGTATCTGAAATGGTAAGATTATACACCATCCCCACACCAATACCACAATCTTTGAATCACGAGAGAAGTGAAGGTACTTGTGACGATCACTATCACTCACTGGGACCTTTTTGCTAATGTACTCAAGAAGATGATCTCTCTCCCAATTAGCACTAGGTTGGGCTCTGATAATCAATCCAATTATTACAATAAAAGCTGGGACTGAAAAACCCGTTGTCCTGTACCATGTTTCGAAAGGCATGATCAAAAACTGAAGTACTAGCATCAATAGAGCAATTACAAAATGGGAAATTGAAACAACTTTCTCTGTTGACCCTGATTTAAATCGTGGCAGACCTAATGAGTCTAGTTCAGTTTCCATTTGTTTCCATCCTCTTTAATCGTTATACTCCATCACCAAGTTAGCGATATATATCCCAACGTTCAGGATGGAAAACAAAAAAAGAAGAATGAGGGAGCATGAAGCTCCCTCGAAATCCAAATTGGATTACATCTGCTTCTCTTGCCTGTACGGCAGATACTCCGGTCCGAAGTTCTCACGAGCCATGACGATTCTAGTTCTAAAATTAGACTCTAATAGGAATTCAACAATTACATAATGGGTGTTGGTATGGAACGGAGAATTCTATTCGGTTTTGCAATTATCCTGTTATTTTGTTCAAGTGTGATATTGATTGGAATTATGCAGCAAGGGATTGTGGATCCGGGCAATGAAAATCCTGAAGATGAAGGCACTGGAAACGAAGATCCTGATATCTATGAATTCGAGTGGGCAGTTGATGTTGGTGACACATTCAATTTTCAAATCATAGTGACTGGAATGACGATTTTCGATTTTGCAGAAAGTGGACCACCTCCATATATTGAATGCAATGAATCTATGATATGTGCTGAAGTTACATATCTACCAAGGAATACTACTTCCCTCGATAATGCAACTCTTCTCTCAGAGATTATTCTACCGATAAAATTCAATTGTACCTTTGAAAATTCTAGTGCACTTCCTGAACCATTACATGGCAAATTGATTAGACTTCTCTCGTGGACTATTGTTCCCCTTGATAATTGGGAGTTACTCCATTCCAGTTATTACAAGAATAACTTTCTGGAGTTGCGTGATTATGTAGGTCAGGAGATATGTTCATCAAAGATGGATGATTCATCACTAAACATCACCGTAAGAAAACAAAGAAACTGGCTCCATCCCGGAGCAGTGGAGATTTGGGGGAGTCCAATAAATATGACAACTGGGCTTCCATATCTGATGGTTTACAGTGATGCAAGCATTACCTGCGATGGAGAAGGCTATACGGTATCTTTGGTATTGCATCAAATCGAGTGAAACCTCGAGGAAAAATAAAATGAGGAGAGCGGATTAACCTCTCTCGAATTGAAAAATGAAACTATCTCTGTTTCTCTTGTCTGTAAGGCAGATACTCCGGTCCAAAGATTTCCCGTGCCATGACGAATATTACTGACTAAAAGTAGCATCATCTTTGCTCACCACTAGGACTGGGAAAGTATTTCCTTTTCTCCCCAAGATAAGGCGAAGGGAGAAGGTTGACGTGGAGAACGGTTTGAAGATCTTTGAGCTCTGGCGTAAGATGCAGTTGATCACGGTCATGGGCGATGTCATGTATATGATGAGTTATCGAGCTGATATCGACAATTTAATCCTGCGACTACGAGCGGCAACCGCTTTCTCAACTGAAGAAAAAGTTGCAATCCTGGCAAGGGAGGCTTTAAAGTACAAGCGATTAGGGTCTCCTATTGCTGCTATGCATGTGCTATTTGGAGCGTCTCAACTGTCAATACATCCTGCAATTATTGCAGAATTCTATCGTATAATTTTTGATTACTATCTACATATTGGAAAAGGTACTGTGGAACACGTCCTTGAAGCTCTCGTAGCAGATCTAAATACTATGAAAAGTCCTGAGCTCTTTCATTGTAACGCACAACTCCTTATCAAACTAGGAAAATACGATCTTGCCCAATCGACACTGAAAGAGGCACTCAAGATTACACCATTGCACCAATCAATAACCTCTATGTTGGCTGAACTTCTCATCGGATTGAAAAAGCCGGAAAGCGCAGAAGAACTAATTGATGAATATCTTAAGAAGAAACCAAAAGATGACCAAATTCTACGTGTGAAGGTGACGCTTGCTTTCAATAATAATGATTACGACACTGCACTAGTACTACTCAAAAAGGCATCAATAATCAACAAGAAAAACCCTGAATACATGTTTCTCATGGCTGCTGTCTATCAGCAAAAGAATGAACCCAAAAAGGCACTGAAGATTATTGACAAAGTGATGAAAGACGATAAATCTAGTGACAAGGCCTGGCGTGAAATCGGAGTGTTTTATTCAACCGCAAATGCATTAGACTTGGCAATTTACGCTTTTGAGAAAGCTATTAGACTCAACAACAATGAACCGGAGTATGTGAGAGACCTTGTAATGGTCTATCGAAACAAGGGTGAGTTAGATAAAGCAATTTCACTCGCTGAATCTAAAGTAGAGCGACATAAGAAATCCGATAGAGTTACTCGAATCCTCGGAGATCTCTATCTCCGGAAGAATGAATTTGAAAAAGCTGAGATGTACATCAGAAGAGCTCTTGAAATCAAACCAAGAGATCCCTTCCTTGTTGTTATGCTTGGCGATGCACTCTACCGGCAAGAAAACATTGAGCAGGCTAAGAAAGAATTCGAGAGGGCCATCGAGATTAACAAGAGTAATCCTGAAATCAATGTACGTGTTGGACAGGTCTATTTTAACCTGCTAAAGCTCGATGAAGCTGAAGCTCATTTCAATGCCGCACTCAATATGATTCCTAACTACGCACCTGCTGTGAAAGGTTTGAAAATGCTAGAAGCTCTTTCCAGTAAGAAGTTATCACATCAGAAACTCTATGAGCAGTTTGAGTCACAGATGAAGGTGATTGCATCAGGAGAGCTACCGCCTTCAAAGGATGGACACAAGATTCACTTCAATCTCTGGGATGCTATGGTCGATGATCCAGAACCTGAGGGATAGTTTCAATCGCTAAACCATCAAAGCTCCCTCCTCATATATGACGAGACCGGAATCCTAATGCGATGAACGGATAATTTTCTTAGAAATGGCTATTCAAAAAAGAAGAGTTGGGAGGGATGATAACCCTCTCAAGACACTGAATTAGGCTTCCCTCTGTTGCTTTTGTCTACATGACAGATACTCAGGTCCGAAAATCTCACGAGCCATGACGATTTAGAATTCACGAATATTCTGGCCAAAGTAATTCAAAATCATAGTCCTTCTTCTTCAATCCGAGTTCTCTTTTCAGTCGTCGAATTATTTTGGATTCTCTTTCTCTGATGAAGGTTCTATACTTTCGGTAATCAAGCATTTCTCTATCAATCATTGCGCGTCTTAGATCAGAATCACTAACTTTATGAAAGTAGTCTTTAGGATGTCTATTGCTTTTGTTTTTGTTTTTTCCTGAAGCAAGAATCCAGAAATTCGCAAAGTGATTTATGAGGGACTCATCAAATCCCTTTTCTCGAAGAATCGATCTAGGGAATATGTGATCAATTTCAGGTGCATTGAGTGCATATTGCACTTTGTCAGCTGCACCTCTCTGAATAAGATGAAGTGCAAGTCTTGGATTTCTTCTGAGCATATCCGCATCCAGTTTCTTGATACGTTCCCAATCATTCACCCACCAGACTGCGTCTCTAAGTGGAAATGTGAAATCCTTTATTGCAATCTTTTCTCCGAGTTCATCACTTATAAATCTCCAGAGTCTACTATCTGCGTATCTTGAGAAAGGTGATGTAAAGCCAAACAAATAGAGAGTCTTCCTGACATTATCAACCTGATCTATTGGTACCAAATGCTTTGGTGTATGAAACAGATAGTAAACTAATGGAATCATATTATGATAGGTTTTGATGAGTTTGCTACTTGAAATCCAGCAGTTTACTTTAACAAAATCTATAGTTGATTTAATTGCTTTGCAGCACTTGTCATAATTGCTTCTAATCTTGTCTACATTGCTTCTGTTTCGGAGTAAATCAACATTGAATCTTGTTCCTAAGTTAGAAACTGCAAAAAGCGATCTGATAACAAAATCTGCATCTAATTCGAAATCATTTCCTCTATTTATTTGTCGAATGAATTCAGGCAAAGTCCATGCAGACTCTCTCCACTGAAGTTTAATGAGGCTGAATATCAAATCCGATCTGCTAAGTTGAGTTCCTTTGGTGTTTATTCGAACAAAAGCTTCGAGGATATCAGATTCAGATTTTCGTTCTTGACTGTCACGGCCTATATTCTCATCTATTACTGAAGATTTGAGGATATGTTTATCAGATGTAAATGCTTCAGTTAGCCTTCCAAGATTAACTCTAATACGAAGACGTTCCTCATCTGGTAGTTGCAGTTTCTGTGATACATCGTTCTCGAGTTGAAGTCTTGAAGTATGTGACATATTGAGAAGATTTGATACTCTATAGTAATACCAAGTATTGTCCCAGTCATCATATGAGTCCTCAGAATCTGCGATATCTTGGATAGTTTCTTTGTTTATCTCATCAATTTCATGGGGTTCGTAAAACTCGAAATCGTATTTGTCCTCTTCAAAATCATCTGATTCACGTCCACTTAATATATTAAAGTAAAGGTTCATACCTTCATAAGAACCAAAGAGCGCAGTGTATATCGACTGAAGTCGTTGCTGACCATCCAAGACCAACTTGAGTCGACGATTTTGTTGATTGTTCTCAAATCTATAAAGAGTTTCAGGGTGGAAGTCACTCTGAAATTTCCTGTAATCAATATCATTGTAAGTTTCCCAGAGGAGAACTATTCCAATCGGATACCCTCTCATAATTGAGTCGAATAGACTTGATATTTTGATTTGATCCCAAACGAAATCTCTTTGAATTGCTGGTAGAACAAC
Organism: Candidatus Thorarchaeota archaeon; assembly: GCA_016840385.1. The sequence continues at coordinate 9,854 of JAEOSL010000029.1, forward strand.
CGTTTCATTTTCTATTTCATTTAGTATGTGACTAATACTCACTTTTCAATACCCTCCGTGAATTCTGAACATATACAAACTAATCAGTCTGTCTATTAAGAAAAAGAAATGAAAAGAGAGAGAAAAATCATCTCTCAATGGTGAATTATAATTACATCTGTTTCTCTTGTCTGTATGGCAGATACTCAGGTCCAAATATTTCGCGAGCCATGACGATTTCACCGTTTTTGAATCTAGAAATCGATAGTTACTCATTCTTTTTTGGTTTTACACTAATCTGTCCTGGATTGAGTTTCATTGATCCTTCAGCATCTTCTTGCCAGCTTTTTGCAAGGCTTCTACTCTTGGTAAGTAAAGAAATCATAGCAGCTCCAAATACAAAGGAAGCGATGAGGCTCCCTGCCCATAGTAGGAGAATTGGATTTGGGCTGCTAACATTCTGTAGACCAATACCAAGAAAGAAAGTACACATTGAAAGGAAAATTTTACCCCAACGTTCGGATGAGGAAAGAATGTCTATCTCTCGAAGAGGAACCATCACAAAGATATGCGTTCCTGATACTACTTCGACAGGGATAGAAAATTCTAGTTTTGACATTCCCTTTCCCTCATGTCTTCACTGGTGCCTTACCTGCTTGGACTATTGCTTCTGCTTGTTCTCTACTAATCATACCACTGTTGATTAGTGTGTTTAGTAATGCTTCAATCATTTTAATTGGATCGTAACCACCAATATATAATCCCAAATGGAATCACCTATTTAATATAGTCAAAGACTACTTGAAGGAAAATGATTTTGAACAATTATCAATCTCCCCTGAAATTATGTGCAAATACCCACTAATCAGTCTGTCTATTTAGAAGAAAAAGAGAAATAGAGAGAGGAACCCCTCTCTCACCTTGTAAATTATATTCTACATCTGTTTCTCTTGCCTGTAAGGCAGATACTCCGGTCCGAATATCTCACGAGCCATGACCACTCCCTTTGTTAGGCACTTATACAGGAACATAAAATGTTTATAGGCGTATATATTGATAATAAGGTGTGACGGAGATGAATGATGAATATATTGACCTATCGCGCGTTTTGGATAGGACTTCCGAGCCCAATCCTGCCGAGGTTTTAGAACGTTTGAAGACAACGTTCGCTGAACAATGGGAACAAGTTTCAAAGATTCTTGGAGACCTCAATGAGTTCAAAGAAGGAAGTTATAGACTCAGTGCAAGTGAAGAAAACCCGGTCATAATCCAACTGAATCCATCTACAAGCTAATACAAGAGAGGGAAAACGATTTGGAGGGCACTTTAACATCAATCCTAAATGAAAGTGACACACGAAGACGAGCTTTAATTGAAGAAATTGGGACTATTATGAAATGCGATGTGATTAGCTACATTGCAAATCCTAATGCGTCGCCCAACGTAATAGATCATAATGATGCTGTTTTTATGGTTGATATTCTAGAATCCATAGGAAAAACAGAACGATTAGCTCTTATTCTAGATAGTCCAGGTGGCGAACCAAATAGTGCAGAGAAGCTCGCAGAGATGTTTCGAGAGTTTTGTGATGAATTTATAGTGATAGTTCCCAACTCAGCAAAAAGTGCAGCTACTATGTTAGCTCTTGCTAGTGATAAAATATTAATGGGATATCTCTCCGAAATTGGACCAATAGACCCTCAGATCAGAGTCCTTAACCCCCAAGGACAGTTCACTTATGTGCCAGCTCAGTCTGTGATTGATAGTTTGCTCATGTTGAATGATGCCTTAAAACAAGGTATTGATGCACGTACTGCAATTGCACTCGTTCAAAAATTAGATCCAATATTACTAGATGTGGCGCAGAAGGCGATTGCCTTTTCGAAGCAGTTTGCTGAGAGGTGGCTATCGAAGTATATGTTGGTAGATAAACCTACCAAAGCGAAGAAGATTGCAGAACAGCTTTCCGATAATAGGAAATGGCTTTCTCATGGAAAAAGAATTGGCATTTCAGAAGCAAAAGGAATAGGACTCTCTATTGAATCCATCAAACGTAATTCACGATTATGGAAATGTCTTTGGGAATACTACTCCAGAGCACTTGTTCACATGAACAATAGCCAATCTATTAAGCTATATGAAAGCTCGAAATTGACATTACACTTCAATATTGGACGCAAACAACCACGTACTTCTTAGTTCCTAATTCAATACCCGATATCTGCTTTGTAAGTATCGATTTGAATATCTGTTTCTCTTGTCTTGGGGTAGATAATCCAACCCGAAAAATTCCCTCTCCATTACGAATAGTACGCCAGAAAAATCTAATAGTTACTTCATTTTGTAGTAATATAGTAGAATGATTGTGCAGATTCCTAATACTAATATCAATCCAGGAATGATGATATTCATCACAGATATAATGTTCTCATTACCATATGCTCCAGTCATATATCCAATAAAGAAACAGAATGTCCATAGAATACCAGCTATAAGGAAATACCTAATTCTTCGACAGATTTTTACTTGATCTTGAGCTCTTGCGTATAATATAACTAGAGTTGCTACTTCTCTCTTATACTCGATTTCTTCTGATTGTTTTTCAATTTTCTTAATTACATCTTCTACTACTTTTTCGATTATTGAATCAGTGTTTTTCTTACGAATCAGTCCATCAAGGCGATTATCAGTATGCCACCAAAGGCTTTGAGTTGGGCTCATTTTGAATTTGATACCCCAACCGCCAATATTGAGAAGAGCATAAACAATTACGATCACACAAATAGCTGACAGAATAACTAATGAAGAAGCTGCGCCTGCCATGAATATATTTGAAGGATCTTCCAGTGTTTGGGGTAGGCCAAATAATGATGCCAATCCAAGAAGTATAGCCGCAATTTTGGCGAAATTTGCAATTTGGTTATCAGAATGATGGATAATTGAAAATTGATTCCGAATTAGATTTCTAACATATCTCGTGTTATATTCTTGAATTCTTGATAATTTAGATTCAGTTCTTTCCTTTTCTTTCCCCAATTATATTCCTCCGACGTTTAGTGTAGAAACACACCTTGCACAAGTTTTCATTCTATATTCCTGATGAATATACACTTTGTTTCTTTCCCCAATATGACTCGTAGACATGCTGATATATTATATCGCATTTTTCAGCGTATAGGTCTTGAGCGTAAATCTCCGGTAGTTTATCTAACTCGACTTCGATTGCGACACGAACAGAAGCTCTAGTCTGTTGGGTTTTCTTCCAGTCTAAGACTAATTTCTTCTCTTTCAGTATCCTAACTAGATTCTCCGCTACTTTCTTCACTAGTTCTCTATCTTGCTTACTGAGTTTTTCTGGTGGTTTCGTGAGAAGGTCGAAGACCGCAAGTTCTTCTTCTGTCAGATTCTCCTTAACATGACGTTGTTCTTCATCATCAAGTTCTTCTGCAAGCTTGATAAGTTCATTGAAGAACTGGTCCACATCCATCCTCCCTTCATTATAATCATCTATCATCTGCTGTAAACGTTTCATATAACTGACCCGTGACTTGTTTAGGCGCACAAGTTCTCTCAATCTCTGTTGAGTGATACTTCGAAGTCGCTGAACAAAGGTCCATTTTCTCCCTTTAGCAAATTGTATTCGAAGAGCCTCAAAGTCTATCTTACTGAGGTCAGTTGTTAGATACTCCACAGGATCCTCGGGCATTAGATAGGGTTCAGCAGAAACTGATCTGTCTAGGAGATCGTTGATATCATCCATGATTTCAGATACATCAACCACTTCTGTCAGTGATCGAATCCGCCGCGAAATAATCTCAAGCACCTTTCGCGTTGACCTGAATTCATCCTCTCTTGGGTCTGGCTTGATTGCCCTAAATAAGAGGTTCACTGATGAAACGTGGGAGAGGAACTGGCGTTTTGCCTTGTCATCCTTCATCATAATATCTGCAGCATCTCTGATGAGCATACCTCTGTCAACACCCTCTGATGCCTGAATAACACTGAGAAAGACTCCTCGGTCACGACAGAACGTATCTGCTTCAGCGATTGCTTTTCTCAATTCATCTACGAGAGCATCCTTCACCTTGACTGGCATCTCACCTTCCCCAAGACCGCCATCAGTGAATGAACCATAAATCGAGAGAGCTTTTCTGAGATTGCTAAATATCCCGATATAATCTACAATAACACCACTTTGCTTTTCTCGAAAGACACGATTTGCCCTAGCGATTGTCTGCATCAGCGTGTGGTTTCTCATTGGTTTGTCAATATAGATTGTTGAACATGGTTTTGCATCAAACCCAGTTATCCACATGGCACAGACAAAGGCTATCCTAAGAGGGTCATCAGCATCCTTGAATTTGACATCAAGATTTTCGTATACTATCCTCTTCCGATGGGGTTTGATATCCAGTCCATGTTCATCGAAATAGTCTATCTCATTTTGCGATTGTGAGATGATGACTGCCATGTCGGTACCTTTCATGAACGTAATGAGCGCTCCCAATTCCTCAATTTGTGCTTGCTCAAGAAGATTAGGGTTCGATTTTAGAAGGGATTGAACCTCTCCTTCAAGTCTGTCAATCTTGCTCTTCCAGTACTTCTGGACCTTGTCATGCATCTTGACCGCGGTGAGTCGATCAATCGAGATTACCATGGCCTTTCCCATGTGCCCTCGTGAGGTGAAATGTTCAACTATATCTTCTGCGACCTTATCGAGTCTATCATCTCGAGCGATGAGATGATACTTCTTCCCCAGCAGTCGTTGGAGTTTGTCCTCTTGCGTCACATCCAACTCTGCTTCTTCAAGAATGTCCAGCATGTCTTTGTCAAAGCTCTCGTTAATCAATTGGAGCTCAGGCACTCGGTTCTCATAGTAGAGCGGAACGGTCGCATTGTCGTCTACAGACTGGGCAAAGTTGTAGATACTGACATAATCTCCAAAGACCTTTCTCGTCTTTTCCTCTTGTGCTATCAGGGGGGTTCCTGTGAATCCAATGAATGCTGACTTGGGAAGGGCACTGCGCATGTTCTCTGCGAAAATATCGTACTGGGTTCGATGTGCCTCGTCGGTCATCACAATAATATCCGAACGTTTAGAAATCACTGGATGTTCTTCAGCATGTTGTGTTCTGAATTTTTGAATCAGTGTGAAGACGTACCTGTGGTCCTCTCCGAGAAGCTGCTTGAGATGATCACTGTCTTCTGCGTGTACATTCTCCTCTGGTTCGTAAACTACCCCTGAATTGGCAAAATTCCTGTAGATCTGACTGTCTAGTTCCTTTCTATCTGTGACAACGACGAAGGTGTATCCGCCTCTGACCTTTCGAAGGATCTTCTGGCTGAAGAAGACCATTGAGAAGCTCTTCCCGCTTCCCTGTGTGTGCCAGAAGACACCCAAGCGGCCCTGGTTCTCTTTGATATCCCTCACTGCCTGAACAGCGTTATTGACGCCGTGGTATTGATGGTACCGCGCTACGAACTTGTCGAGTCCATGCTTTCCCTCGTGGAACAGAATGAAGTTCTCTATGATGTCAAGCAGTCGTGAGGGTTCACAGGTTCCTCGTATCATGGTTTCTAGCGACGGATTTGCTGACTCACTCTCGCCCTCGACCTTCTTCCATTCCGTGTAATGCTCCCAGGATGAGGTTACAGTACCAATGCCGCTCTCCACGAGATTAGATGCGATAATGAAGGCATTGTACCAGAAAACCTGTGGGATTGTCTTTTTGTAGTCTCGCAGATTCTTATCATAGGCATTCCTAAGGTTCTCATGCACGGCTTTTAGTTCGATGAAGACGAGAGGGATACCATTCACAAATCCAACAAGGTCTGGTCTTCGTCGGTAGAGGTCTCCAGAGATCCATAGTTGGCTGACCAAGTAGAAGTCGTTATTCTTGGGATTGTCCCAGTCAATGATGCGCACCCGATCCTCTACTGCTTCACCATCGGGTCCCTGGAATGAAACCATAATTCCATTCTTGATGAGTGCATAGATTTCCTGATTTGCTCGAACGGGTAGTTTTGCACTTCTATCTGCGGTGAGCTGGTCGACTGCATCTTGCAGGGCTTTGTCGGGAAGGTCTGGGTTCAGTTTTTGGAGAGATCTCATGAGCCTTACAGTGAGGACTACCTCTGTGTCCAGCTCGCGCTCAGTGATCGGATGTTGTGTGACTGACTCTGAGAAAGCATCCGCGAACTTCCAGCCTAGGTCTTCGAATATCAATATGGCTGGTTGCTCTACCAGTGTATCTTCTGTGTAGTCATCAACTCGGGCCGTGTTCATCATCCCCGTCTAGCCACTGGTCTAGAGTAGGTTAGTCGGAGTATTTGGGTGTTTTGTGAGTGTCTGGTAGAATCTCTATCTTCAAGTCTGAAACATCTATTTTTCCTGACACGAGTCTTGGAATCAAAATATCTCGTGTTGACTGTAAAATGGAATTTTCCTTAGTCAGAATTAGGATAAGATCTAACAATGGTGACACATCTGTATAAAAAAATTCGATAATTTCCTCTGGGGGTAAACATATTTTGAGCATCCGAAAAGTATCTGTGATTATTGTATCAAAGACTGCACCATGAGTCATTTTCTTTAGTTGGTCAACACATTCATGTGTTTTGTAGAATACAAAGAATTGATTGATATTGTTTTTTCCACGCAGTGCATAAGATGTTTGACTCATAGCCATTGGAACTGCAGGCATGACTACTCTACCCACTGTTCCTCTTGCAGTGATGAATACAGTATTTTTTGGATAGTTTTCACTCTTGCAGTTGTCAAGTCCCAATTGTGTAATGTGTCGTTCCGTGTCAAGGATATAGAATTCACCTTTGATATCTCTTGGTGTAAAGAATGGAATAGACCCACTCCAATATTCCGGTTTATGAGTTCTTGGAGTTCCTCCACTCAGAATTTCCACCATCTCTGTGAAGGGTGCAACTCTCCAACCCTCAGGAATCTCCCCCAGTTCAGAGTCCACCAGCTCGACATCCTCATGCCCCGGGAACCTGAAGTGCACGAACCACTCCCGGTACAGCGCTCTAGCCATATCCTCAAGGAGCTGGATGCGACGACGGTTGTTCTCGATGAGGTCGTCGTAAGTTGAGAGAATTCCATCAATAGAGCTTTGAATATCTAAGGGTGGATATGGTACTTTTAATTCAGCAAGTTCACTTCCTCTAATACCAGCTGCTGCAACCTGCATAACAATTGTTTGCATATTTCCTTTCCCAACTGATGAGGTAAAATAGTAATAATAGTAGTAAGGATTAGCTATCATCTGGTTTAACCTTACTCTGATTAAGTGTCCTTCAAATGTCACTATTTCTGGAGTTTCTATTATTATGGAAACTTTTCCTGCTCCCTCTTTTACGAGTGATTGCCTTGCAAAAATTAAATCACCCGGCTTAAGACTATATTTCTCAATCTCTCTCTCATTCATGGGAACGAGTTCCATTGTCGGATTTCGTATTCTATCATATTTGTATAATTCTCCCATATTGACCATCTTGTAACCTATACCTCTCACTCTTCTTGGTCTATTCAAACCATTCAATGAAGGTTCCAAATACAATTCCTTCAATGAAATTTCTGACCAAGTACTCATGAAATCATCTCCAAATTCTCTCATTTGTCGAATTACGTGCTGCGAATCATGAGTTATTATCTAACAACTCATCCAAAACATTCTTGATACTCTTCTCTAGCTTGTGTGCTTCTTTCGTAAGGTCGTCAAATTCTTTCCTCATTCTCGTTAAGTTCTCAGTGAAATCGCCATCATCCTCTTCAACTTCTGCAACTCCTACGTATCGACCTGGATTCAAACTCCATCCTTGGTCTTCAACCTCATTCATAGAGGCAACCTTACACAAACCTGCAACATCCTGATACTTGCTATCTTCAAACAGTGTCTTCCAATCATCCAGAGAATCATGAGGAAGACTACTTTCTCCCTTCTTAAGATACATAAACTCAGGTTCTTCCCCTCTATACAACCTCACAATGTTTGCAAGAAACTCGATCTGTGAGGGAGTATAATCCCTATGTGCCCTATCTAACTGTCTGAATACTTCTCGCGCGTCAATGAACAGAATCTTCTTCTCGCGATTCGACCCTTTTCTCCCTCGGTCGAAGAACCAGAGTGTACAGGGTAGCGTCACAGTGTAGAAGAAATTAGAGCCAATCGAAATGACGACGTCAACATCATCTCTCTCTAGGAGTTTCTTTCGTATCTCAAGCTCAGAACTCCGTGCATCACTTGCTGAGTTTGCCATCACGAAGCCTGCACGTCCCTTCTCATTCAGGGCACTATGGAAGATTTGAATCCAGAGATAGTTTCCATTATCAACTCGCGGAATTCCCAAACTGAACCGCGGATCATCCTTGATACGTTCCTTGTCCACCTTATCCACATTGAAAGGAGGATTGGCCATCACAAAGTCGAATTTTTCTACACTGTCATGGATATCCTCATAGTAGCTGTTCCCTTCTCTGATATCCCCTGCGAGACCGTGGACTGCCATGTTCATCTTACAAAGTCGTACCGTCTGATCCACTCGTTCCTGTCCATAGACACTAATCTCTTCACTGGGATTCTTCTTGTGTGCCTTCACAAATCGTGCGCTCTGAACGAACATGCCTCCGGAACCACATGCTGGATCATAGATTCGGCCATGGAAGGGTTCGATGATCTCCACAATCAATCTGACCAGAGCGGTAGGTGTGAAGAACTCACCACCCTTCTGTCCCTCGGTCATGGCGAATTTCCCTAGGAAGTACTCGTACACCTTCCCAAAGACATCACCCTCAACATCCATGGAGATCGAGTTGAATGTCCTGAGAAGGGAGAGCAGTACCTTGTCATCAAACCGATGGTAGGTTCTTGGGAGCACACCTCGCAGGTCTTCATTTTCACTTTCGATTGCCTGCATTGCGTCATTGATTACCTTACCAACATCTGTTCCCTCGGGGAGTTTCATGAGATGAGAGAACTGTGCCTCTTTGGGGATGTAGAGTACTCCTGCTGCTTGGTAATCGAGCTTGCCAGTCTCTCTCCGTCGTTGGCTACCACTCTTCTTTGTCTTCTTCTCTAGTTCTTTCTTCAAGTGTGTGAATCTGAAGTCTGCCCATTTCAGAAAGACTAGTCCGAGGACAGGTACTGAGTATTCATGGGATCTGAGCTTTGAGTTTGCACGTAGTTCATCTGCTGCATCCCACAGATGTTTCTCTAGTGTGTTGTTGTTTGTTGACATGTGTGACTTCCCCATTTACTGCGATGAAGGGTGGGATTTGAGGTTTTCTGAATTATTCTTCCTCGTTGTCTTCGTCTAGCCACTTGTCTAGAGTTGATTGGCCAGACTCTATGGATGGTTTGTGAGTGTCTGTTGGGATATCTATCTCGAAGTCAGAAACATCAAGCTTTCCTGACACGAGTCTTGGAAGCAAAATATCTCGAGTCGACTGTAAAACGGAATTTTGCTTAATCTGAATTAAGATGAGATCTAGCAATAGTGATACAGCTGTACAAAAAGAGGTGATAATTTCCTTAGGAGGTAAACTTATTTTGAGCATCCGAAAAGTTTCTGTGATTATTGTATCAAAGACTGCACCATGAGTCATCTTCTTCAATTGGTCTACACATTCAAGAGTTTTATAGAATACAAATGCTTGCTCGATGTTATGTCTTCCCCGTAATGCATATGATGTTTGACTCATTGCCATTGGAACTGCTGGCATAACTACTCGACCGACAGTTCCTCTTGCTGTAATGAAAACTGTATCTTTTGGAAAATCTTCACTCTTGCAATTATCAAGTCCCAACCTAGTTATGTGTCTCTCAGTATCAAGAATATAGAATCCGTCTTTGATATCTCTCGGTGTGAAGAAAGGAATAGTTCCATTCCAATATTCGGGTTTATGAGTTCTTGGAGTTCCTCCACTCAGAATATCCGCCATTTCTGTGAAAGGTGTAACTCTCCATCCCTCGGGTATCGCTCCCAGTTCAGAGTCTACCATCTCGACATCCTCATGCCCCGGGAACCTGAAGTGCACGAACCACTCCCGATACAGTGCCCTGGCCATCTCCTCAAGGAGCTGGATACGACGACGGTTGTTCTCGATGAGGTCGTCGTAAGTGGAGAGTACTGAACTTAGTACCTTTTGTTCTGATATACTCGGTAGAGTAAGTTCTAATTCTGCTAAACTAGACTGTGTAATGTTAATTATGGCTGAGCCCCCAGAAACAGAAATCAATTGTTTCCGATAGTTTTGGGATCTTAGTACGTAAGTAAGAAATAGAGAGTCGACTGACTTGGGATATGGTCGGAATCTTATTACGAATCCGCAATGTACGGTTTCGTTATCATTTCTATCAGACATACAAACTTGACCTATACCTGATCTCTTTACTGATGATCGGGCGAAAAACAAATCTCCCTTCCCAACATAGTAGTTCTCAATTCCCCTTATTTCTCCGATATTGACGAGGTCCAACGAATCAAATTCTAAGTATGGTCCATCTCGATACAAATCCTTCACATTGATGAGTCTGAGACCCGACCCTTTCTTGGATCTTGAAAAATTCACACCATTTCTAAAATCGCCTAATGATCCCATTTTAACAGGTAGCCAATCTGTTCTCGAAGATTTCAAAATAACCCCTCTGCTCTGCGTGCGGATTATCTACTGCAAAGACAATTTGTAAAAACTGCTTCGTCCATTTAGTCCTTCTTATTGCTAAGTGAATACAATGACAAAGTAGTTTTCTCAAATCGTGAGGGCTTTTGTTCTCTCTGATTTTAAAAAGAAAGAGTAAAGGGGATTAATATTCCCCTCTCTTGAAACTACATCTGTTTCTCTTGCTTGTAAGACAAATATTCTGGCCCAAAGATCTCACGAGCCATGACGATGTACTTTCTCAAGTAATGTGGGCTTCTTTAGCAATCAGTCCCATAGATTATTGGGAAAAATAGTGTCTCAAGATGATGAACGAACACAACATACCTTCGAAGTAGTGAATATACCTCGTTCATATATCGAGAGTAATCTTACCCCCAAACAAACCAATGTACAGAGCTGGGATTCAAAGAAGGTAAATCATGTCTTTGGTCGTTTTCTGAACACCCTCCTCCATGCAGATCTTACCACTGGTTACAGAATTGAAACAGACAAAGGCGCTACTCGGGTTCTCTACTTGTTACCCAATCAGAAATCTTCTCCGCATATGTTTGAAACTATCTACCGAGCTCATTTTCAAGACTTCGACATTCGACCTACTGAAAACTCTCTGCGAGTTGATGCGGAAGATAATGTTCATGTCTGTGTCATAACCGGAGTACCCCAGAATTCCAAGCAATCCCTCGATACCCTAACAGATATCATGACAAAGTTTTCTGGTCGTGCTTTTTATCAAGTGATTGCTATTCCTGCTAATCCTAGTAGGTTGAACAGATATGCAGCAAAACACAAACTGAAATCTGCATTAGAGAAATCCCAACGACAGCAGACACAACAAGGTTGGCTCGGACAAGAGATTCGACCTCAGATTGATGTTGATAGTTTGTTGGACTCCGAAGATTTGAAGAAGCAGTATGAGCGACTCTCAACAGATAGGGTCTTCAAGTGTCACATAACACTTGCCTTCTGGGGTCATTCCGATGCAGAAGCACACCTTCGAACTGCAGTGAATGCGCTTATTGGGTCTATATCATCAACCAAAAAGAAGACTCGTCTAAAGACAAGATATGTGTCTGGATCTCTCGCAATCAAAGTTGCTCGGGGAAAACAGAAACGCAAGACCACAGAGATGACCGCAGAGGATGCAGTTCCCCTCTTTGAATTACCTCACAATGAGATTGGACTGCAAGCCTCCTCTCCAGCTTCTTTCTCTTCGACAGGCACATCCAAACAGCCACCGCAACAAGAGAAGCTCGGTATCTTCAGACAGAACCAGCTTGCATTAGGACCACTCTATCGTTTCTCATCTCTCGATAAGACTCGAATCAAGTATCTGCCTCTCCAAGACCTTAGGAAGCATTGTCTGATTGTTGGAAAGACTGGGTCTGGTAAGAGCACTACAAAAAATCGGTTGGTCATTGATGCATGGTACAATGGTGTGCCAAGCCTTCTTCTCGAACCTGCAAAGACAGATGCAAGAATCCTCATGGGTGCAATCCCTGAACTTAGAGTCTTCACTCTAGGAAAAGAAACCGTCACACCTTTCCGAAACAATCCCTTTCATGTTGATGAAGGAGTATCAATTCAACTCCACATCAATCTCCTCTATACCTGCTTTGTTGCTGGATGGCCTGTCTATGGTATCCTCTCTAATCATGTCAGACGAGTGCTCAATCAGACCTATGTAAATAATGGATGGGACCCTCTGAATGAGGTCCGCGGAAAACCAATCACTCTTGATATGTTTCGTGATGAAGTGGAACGATATTGCGAATCGCATCTCAGCTATGGTAGCGAGTTATCACAAGACTTCAGAGGGGCACTGCTTGCACGAGCCGAGGATTTGTGTGACTCATCTCGGGCCGCCATCTTCAATACGATTGAGAATCTCCCGATGGATGAATTCCTATCTGTTCCGACCATTGTTGAACTGGACCATCTTGGAGACCCAGAGTTCGTTTCTTTTGTTCTGAGCCTGCTTCTTGTTCGAGTCTACGAGCACATCAGGATGCTTGGGCCTTCATCAACTCTGAGGAATCTACTGGTCATAGATGAAGCGCACCGTGTGCTTGAGGAACTTCCAAAGACCCTTGACATGAGTGAGGGGACGGTTTCCAAGCGTCATGCTATTGACCAGTTGGTGAATCTGATATCTGAAGCGAGAAGTCTAGGACTTGGTGTGATTCTTGCTGACCAGATACCAACCCGAATCGCCCGAGATGCTATCAAGAATTGCCACAACATCTTCATACACAAGCTCACTAGTCCAGAAGACCTCGAACTCATGGCTCGAGAAACTGGATGTAACAAAGAGCAGGCTGAGCACATTGCTTACCTGAAGGATGGTGAGGTCATCGTCCGTGGTGCATCAGATAATGCTCCTTTTGATGTCCAGATTCATTATGATCCCGACGATCATCCCGCGATGTTCAATACTTGGACTGAAGCTCACGTTCGGGAGCGAATGCATGAGTTCTATGCAGCATACCCAGGGTTTGCAAAAACTCCTGATATTCCTGACCTGAATTCTCGAGTAGTTCTATATGACACCCCACAGGAGGAAACAGCGTATCTAACAATACAGGTTGAAGACATTGTAGAAACCACAACCTTCAGGGACATCTATCTCGAGTCAATAGCAGAAGACGAGCAAGATCCTCTCGGTCGAAAACTGGAGGACATGATTGCTCACTACGCAGTCTATCTTCCCCATCTTTCAAAACAACCAGCTGAGCTTGCAGTCACATTGTTAGAGACCGCCATGGTTGCTTATGGTCCTCCTCACATTCAACCTGATATAGACCTCATCACCCAACTTGTTTTGGAGAAGCTGAAAGACCCAGAGAACCTACGAAGGAGGGGCTGAGGTGCCTCCTGAGTTCAGACCTAGTGAACGGAGTAAGAAAAAGAAGGAACCCCTGAAACCAAAGGAACCGAAGACGATTGATGATATTGTAGATGACATCATGAAGGATTACCGCGACCAGCAGCGCGAGTTAGGTAATGTGGACAACTGGGGACAGCCAAAGGAGAAGCTGGACAAGAGGAAGGTCGAGAAATGGGTTCGAAAGAATCTACCAAAGCTGCAGGGTGATGAGGGGCAAGCAAAGAAGAAGGGAAAGAAGAGGTTCTTTCCTTCAGCTCCTGAGGGGTTGTCCGAGGCAATTGGTAGTAAACTAAAAGGGAAGAGTGATGGTCAAAAAGATAAACCAAAGATCCCAAAGGTGCCAAAGATAGGCAAACCAGAAAGGCCTACTTTAAAGACACCGAATGCTTCCAGACCCCGGAGATCCAATCCCTCATCAAAAGAGAAGAAAGCACCCAAGCCAAGGTCACCATCCAAGAGAGAACCTGGGTCAAAGGTGAGAATTCCTCCTCTAAAGGAAAAGACTGGAAGTACCTCTGATAGTAAAAAGAAACCAATTTCCACAGATACTAAGAAACCAAAATTATCACCTCGAGAAAAGAAGACTCCTCAATTGAAGAAACCCTCAAACAAAGAAAGCAAGGAACGACTCGGTCCAAAACTCAAGATGAAACCTCCTGAAGTACGAGGAGAAAAGATCACTTCAAAGAAACGATTGCGAGAGTTGACTGATGGTGAGTACTCTGCCCTCAAGAAGAAGAAGGACTTTCCTCAGCGGATGAAGGAGGCTGAGTTACATCAGGACTTGATGAAGAAGTACGCAGGTAAGGAACGTATCGAACATGGGGAGATAACAAAGATTGCAAAGGAGCTGGGTGTTGATCGTGAAACAGTTTCTAACTGGGTGACGAAGGGGATGAATCCTCGACTCTACACCTACATGAATTGGTCCATTCCCAAGAGTGAGGCTGCTGAAAAAGTACGCAAGTTACAGGAAGCGAACAAGGGGATTCGGAATTTGCAGGATGTAAAGAAGCGCTTGGATAACTACTACTTGGGACCAGAGGAGCGAGCAGCTAAGTTCCACAAACGAGAACTCAAGAAGATGGACAAGTATTTCGAGTTCTTAGATACTTACAAGGAAGGCGGGCTTCATCTTGAGATTGCTAAGGAGGTGGGATTATCCGATGCTGGTTCTCGCGCATATCTCGATGGAGCAACTCCTCGTCTGGTTGAGCTTGCACGTCAGATCCCTTCCGAGGTACTTCGTGAGGGACACAAGTGGCTCCCTCAAAAATATGACCATGGTGGGCACGGTGGGAAGTGGAGCGACTGGATTCAGGTCCCTGAGAAGATCACCGATTACAACCAGGTCATGGATGTGGTCAAACAACTCAAGCCCCTTGATAATGCTGATATGAGGAGATGGGAGAAGAAGTATGGAGGAGATTATTCCCATGAAGAGAGTTTCATGCATATGTTGGGAACCTATGTTTCTGACTCAGGAGTTCCCTCTTCAACGACAAGTGCAATTTCATTCGGTATGAACTTGAGTAAAGGATATGAATGGAGTAAAGACTTCGGTGAAGCATCTTGCTATAATCTTGGAAAAATCGGAATCAAGGCACATAGAGTATCAGATATTGCCGCCGCAACATCAAAAATCAATACACCATATGGTGAAAGAACAATTTCAGGCAAAGAACAATATCAATGGGTGAGTGAGAACTCTCCAATTCTTAGATGGATTAGAAAATCCTGTCTTGGATATAATGAAACTCCGAAAACCTATCAAGAAGTCGATGGGAAGTGGATATTAAATGCACCTGAGAACCTACGTAGATCTTTCTTACAAGGGTACTCGGATGGGGATGGTGGTGTTTCTAAGACAAGCTACTATTTTACAATTTCAACACATTCGGATCATGATTTTGTTGAAAAGATTCTAGGAAGTTTTGGAGTTGATACATATCGTTCAAAGACATATGTACGAACAGCTGGAATTGATGCTGTTCGCGAGATCGAAAAAATTCCTCCTTTTATGTATGCAACTGATAGACAGGAAGCTCTTGAAAAGACTGTAAAGATGATAGATGCGAGAAGGACTGCGTTGGTTTCCAATCCTCCATCAAAGGCTGAAATTGATTCAATGAATACTCTTCGACAGGATGGAATGTCTTACGGGGAAATTGGCGAAAAACTTTACGATCAATATGGATATTCATTGGATCCTCGAAACATATGGAAAATATTACAAGATGGACAACAAAAAAAGAAAGAGAAAAAGAGAGCATAAGCCCCCTTTTTTAAAATATGGGTCTATTTTTGCTTCTCTTGGCGGTAGGGGAGGTATTCTGGTCCGAAAATTTCCCTAGCTATGACTATTTTTTGCACCATAGCAGCACCTTCAGCACCAACAGTGTAAGAGCGAACACCTCTGTACGACGCCTCTAACGGACATTCCTTGGAGTATCCGAAGGCTCCGTGCCAGGTCATCGCACGCTCAATGATATCCAGTGCATCGTGAGGTGCCTTGTACTTGGCTGCAGCAGTGTACTTGGCGATGTCGAGCTTGGTATAGTTCTTGTTGTCTTTACCGTAGACCTCGTCCATCATCCAGGCTGCATGATAGGTCAGATGCCTGTCTGCCTGAAGTGCCATCCATGAGTCTACAGCTTCGAACTGAATACCCTCAAAAGATGCGATTGGACGACCGAACTGCTTGCGTTGCTTTGCGTATTCAACACCAATGTTGAAGCAAGTCTCGGCAGCACCCAGACATGTGGCTGCAATCAGAACACGAGCAGCAGAGAAACCTTCCATGGCGTGGTAGAAGCCCTTGCCATGTTCACCAATCAAGTAGTGCTTTGGAATCTCGACATTCTCGATATTGAATCCACCGCAGGAAACCCCCATTCTGCCCATATCTTCGAACAGTGTGGTTGTGATACCCGGATGTACACCATCACCAAGATTGACTGGGAGAATGAAAGCATCGAATGCCTTGTGGTCTCCCTTGAGATCAGACTTGCCCAGTGTCCAGTAGACTCCTCCGTACTTCTCGGTTTCAGCAACACCTGAGATGTATACCTTCTCACCGTTGACGACATAGCCGTCGCCCTTTGGCTTGATTGTTGTCCCAGTAGTGTTTACGAGGTCTGAACCACCAGTTGGTTCAGTGGTTGCGATACCGAAGAACAGGTCTCCACTTGTGACCTTGGGTAGGAATTCTGCTTTTGCCTCATCGGTACCATATTTGTCAAAGATAAAGGCCCAAGAAGCTTCAACAAGATACATGACTGGTAATGCAATGGAGATGTCTGCGCGAGCTAGTTCCTCTGCAGCTATACATGACATCACCCAGGAGAGGTTGGCTCCGCCATACTCTTCCGATACAGTGGGTGCCCATAGCATCTGGTCAGCCATCTTTTTGATGAGGTCTCGAGGAATCTCGTGAGTCTCACCATCATATTTCTGCCATTCAGGAGCGACATGTTTCTGAGCGAACTCACGAACCATTTCCCTGAACATTTTTTCTTCTTCCGACTCTTCAAAGTGCATAGTAAATTACCTCTTGCATGTTGAGTCATGCTAGCGGGTCGCGGAAGACCTTGACTTGCTTATAGATAATTCGTATTGGGCGTGAAGCCCCTAAAGGGTAATTAGATTGTTCCCAAGACATAGTTCTGTCGTTATAGAAGAACACTCATACTATGAATCATCTGAAAATGCCTATATACCAAAGTCGTGCGACAAAGCTTGCCAGATGAAATAGACGTGTATACAAATCAAGGGAGTTTTGCACTGCAGACAGTGTTGACTGACATCGTTCTGTCAACGGCTACACGTATACACCTGCTGGCCGAATTTTGTGAACTACCCATGTCAAAGTAGTTCGTCCTGCAAATGCATACTTCTCTGATTTGTGTGCATTGGTTTTCATCTGAGAGGAGGTTAGGAAATGACAACTAACGAAAAAACAATTCAGGAAATTAATGAGAAGATTAGAAACGGTAGCGCGTGCGTAGTAACTGCTGCCCAGATGACACAGATTGTCGCCGAAATGGGTCCTGAAGATGCTATGCATGAAGTGGATGTGGTTACTACTGGAACGTTCGGTGCAATGTGCTCCTCCGGAGTTTGGATGAACTTCGGACATGCTGAACCTCCTATGAAAATGTCCAAGGTCTGGTTGAATGATGTGGAGGCCTATTCTGCAGTAGCTGCAGTGGACGCATATCTTGGAGTCACTCAACCCTCCAAGTCCCGTGGGATTGAATACGGGGGTGGTCATGTAATTGAGGATCTTATCCGTGGAAAGACAGTGAACCTTCGAGCTGAAGGAACTTGCACTGATTGCTATCCAAATCAAAACCTCTCTGTAGAGATTGGTCTTGATGATTTGAATCAAGCAGTAATGTCCAATCCTCGGAACTGCTATGAACGATATGGAGTTGCTGCGAATTCGTCTAATAGACCACTCAACACCTACATGGGGAAATTGCTTCCAGACCTTGGTAATGCAACTTATTCTGGGGCTGGTGAACTATCGCCAATAATCAATGATTCTCAGTTCAGAACAATAGGAATTGGAACTCGAATCTTGCTTGGAGGTGGTGAAGGGTATGTCACCGGTAGTGGCACTCAACATAGTCCCAAAGGTGGATTTGGAACGCTTATGGTCCAAGGAGATCTGAAGGGTATGCACCCTTCCTTTGTCCGGGGTGCTACATTTACTGGCTATGGACCAACTGCATACATTGGAGTCGGAGTACCTATTCCCATTCTGAATCCAGAGATTGCCAAGAGTACTGGTATCTCCGATGCTGAAATCACGACAAGTGTGTATGATTATGGCGTTCAATCACGAGACCGCCCAGCTCTAACTACAGTGAACTATGCAGAACTCAAATCAGGAAGTATCGAGATTGATGGAAGAGAGATACATACTTCTCCCATTTCCAGCTTCAAGGTAGCTCTGAATGTAGCAGAGTATTTGAAAGATCTAATTTCAAAGGCGGAGTTCTATCTTACAGAATCAGTGAAACCTCTGTCAACTAAGGACATTGCATATCCTTTGGGACCTCGAACGCAGAGAGTTGCTCCCTCTGCAATCGTGTCAACAGTATCTGACCAATTCATGCACAGGAACTCTGAATTATGTGTTGACTGTGGATTGTGTGTGCCATATTGCTCTGCAGGTGTCTTCCAACAGGACTCTGACTGGGCAGTCACAGATGACCCAAGTCTGTGTGTTGAATGTGGCGAGTGTCATGATATATGCCCACAGAGGGCTATTACTGTGAAGAGCTGAGGTGATGTATCATGGAACGACATCATCTCCAAATCGGTGAAACCATCGCAACAGTGATTGTCGATGGAAAGTACGTACAATTAGCAGAGAAGGCTGTGTTTGAAGCTCGTGAGTTGATTGAGAGCTATATAGAGCAGAACCCACGATTCGGTACAAGTCATTCTCCAATCGAAGTTGACGAAGAAGCTCCCGAGATAATCAAGAAGATGGCTACGGCTGGTAAAAGAGTCGGAGTTGGTCCAATGGCTTCTGTTGCTGGAGCTGTTGCTGAATATGTTGTCGAGCGACTAGTTGATGATGGCGCTCAACATGTTCTCTTTGATAATGGTGGTGACATTGCAATGTATCTGAACTCTCCGATTATTGCAGGTATCTACACAGGTTCTCGTGGTCCCAAGGGTCTCGGGCTCAAGATATCGCAGACGAAGAAAATGTTGGGTCTCTGCACATCTTCTGCAAGGGTCGGACATTCATTGAGCTATGGTGATACGGATGCGTCGATCATCTATTCTGACAACGTGACACTAGCAGATGCAGCAGCTACCGCTCTTGGAAATGCAATCTCCTGTAAGGACCCAAGCATCATCGAAGCATCTCTGAATGACATAATGAATACAGGAATCTCTGGAGCAATGGTGACAATAGAGGATATGATTGGAACCTGCGGGCAGTTACCTCAGATTGTACGAGCTAAGGTCGATTATGATTTGATCTCAAAAGGAGGGATGGTAAGTGAGTAGACTACGAGCTTGCATCCTCGGGGCAACAGGAATGGTTGGACAGCAGTTTATTCGTATCTTGGAAGACCATCCCCAGTTCGAACCAGTTGTGTTGACAGCTTCTTCCCGCTCAAAGAACAAGGAGTATCGAACTGCCACTGACTGGATTGTTTCCAATGATATTCCAGAATCTGTAGGAAATATAGATGTCATTGAGACCAGCTCAGAAGAAATCCTCATCCAGGAAATTGATCTAGTCTTCAGTGCACTACCCAGCAATGTTGCATTCAACATTGAATCAGAACTTGCACGAAGTGGTCTACCTGTCTTTTCCAATGCGGGTGCACATCGTATGGATGCTACAGTTCCTATCCTGATACCAGAGATTAATCCCAGCCATCTGGGTTTGATAAAGGAGCAGGAGTATGGTGATGGCTTCATCGTCACAAACTCCAATTGCTCAACGTCTGGACTAGTTTTTGGACTAAAACCTCTACTAGAATTCGGTATTCAATCCGTGACAGTATCAACGTATCAGGCTATATCTGGAGCTGGTCGAAATGGGGTTTCATCAATGGACATTCTCGGAAATGTCATCCCCTTCATCTCCAATGAGGAAGAGAAGATTGTTTCTGAAACTAAGGAAATACTTGGAAACCTCGAGAATGGAAAAGTGACACCTGTAAGCTTTGATGTGAATGCTAGCTGTGTACGGGTTCCTGTTCAAGATGGACATCTTGAGAGCATTGTTGTTGATTTAGAGGAATCTGTAGAAATTGAACAAGTTACTAACATAATGAACAACTTCACTGGAGAACCTCAGTCACTGAATCTACATACAGCACCATCGCATCCTATTGTTGTGCTGAATGAATCCGATCGACCTCAACCAAAGAGAGACCTCTCCCTAGAGGAGGGAGACCTCGGTATGACTGTGAAGATAGGACGACTTCGAAAACAGGGTGATCGTTTGAACATGTTCCTTTTGGTTCACAACACGATACGAGGTGCAGCAGGAGCATCAGTGCTCAATGCAGAGTTTGCTCTAGCTAAGGGGGTGTTTGGGTGAGAGTCGCAAAGTTTGGCGGTGGGTGTCTTCGAGTACCTGAAGACTTCATCAACATAGCAAACATTCTGAAGGAGGGTCAGCCTGAGTCTACAGTTCTAGTTGTATCTGCAGTATTTGGTGTGACTGATATTATCCTTAACAGTACAAAGTTTGCTCTGAAATCTGAAGGCAGTATCTCGTTATCAATAGCAAATATTCGAACAAGACATCTTGAGATTATTGAACAGGCAATAAACGACTCCTCTATTCGTGATAGAGTCAGATTATCTATTGAGAGGCGGTTGAAGAAGCTTGAACGATTGCTCTATGGAGTTGCATACATCGGCGAGGTAACTGCATCAGTCTGGTCATTGATTCTGAGTCAGGGTGAACGCTTAGCTGTGGACATCCTTACTGGCGTATTGGATGACCAAGGACTGAGTGCCGAAGCGCTGGAGTCTGATGTTATCGGGATTATTACAGATTATGTATTTGAGAATGCAACGGTCAATATACCCACAACCAAAACCAATCTACAGGAACGAATCCTTCCTCTCCTTGATGAAGACGTCATTCCAGTAATTACAGGGTTCTTTGGTTGTAATGACTCTGGTCAGCCAACATCCTTTGGTAGGAATGGGTCTGATTACAGTGCAGCAATCATCGCTCATTGTCTGAATGCTCCCGCTCTTGACATTTGGAAGGATGCTAATGGATTCATGACTACGGATCCAAAGTTTACAGAGTCCGCTATTCCTATCACACACCTCTCCTATGATGAAGCTGCAGAGCTTTCCTATTTTGGTGCAAAGATACTCCACCCGAGGACTGTTGAGCCACTCCGAGGATCCAACATCGAGATACAGATACGTAACATCCGCGACCCTCATGGATTCTGTACTGCAATTCTACCAGATGGCTATGCAAAAGAGGATGTCATCAAGAGTGTGACTTGTAGTAGCGACATCTCTGTCCTGAAGGTTCGTGGTGCAGGGGTTGGCTTCAAGTCAGGTATTATCGGTGAGATTGGTAACAGACTGTCTGGGACAAATATCAACATCTATTCTGTCATTACCTCTCAGACCTGTATCAATCTCTTCGTTGACGCGAAGGATGCTTTGAAGAGCAAACAGACTCTCGAACCGCTTGTTGGAGGGGTCATCGAACGAATTGATGTGAGTGATGATGTTGCACTCATTGCTATAGTGGGTGAAGGCGTTCTTACTACCAAGGGTCTCGCTGCTCGTGTCTTCTCTTCTGTGGCTGAGGTTGGAGTGAATGTTGAGATGTTTTCTGCTGGTGCATCGGATGTTGCATATTATTTCATTGTCCGACAGGATGACATGAACGTAGCAATTCAAGCTGTCCACCAGAGCTTCTTTGAGGAACAAGTACAAACATAGTTTCAAACTGGGGTGGCTGATTAGTCATCCCACCTCTCTTTATTCTCAACAGTTTTTACAGGGTTATCCTATCAAAATCTCGACTGCGATGTTTAGAAAGACTATCGACTATGATAAGGTCTCTAAGGTGTACGATCAAGTACGTGAAGGAAATCCTGAGATGGTACTCCAGCTACTCGAAGAGGTTTCATTAGATGATTCCTCTCTGGTCTTGGATGTAGGCTGCGGAACTGAACAATACGATACTGCTATCCTCCACAATACCCGCTCGTGTTTCAGGTCTCGAT
>JAEOSL010000131.1 GCA_016840385.1 Candidatus Thorarchaeota archaeon
ACTCTCCGTAGTTGACAGTGCAGACCATACCAATGGCTTTTTCTACTTCGCCAATGAACGACCCTTTTGGATTGAACTTCAGCAATTCTTCAAAATCACGTCTTGTACTGCTCCACCCCTCATGTGCAGTAAGACTCAGCACAAAATCGAGATCACTGACCGCCATTTGTCTGATATTCAAGTAACCACACCTATTTCTTCAGAGAGATTTTCGCCTTTAAGATAGAATGGTAAAGCGCAATCATTCCGGATGTACTATTTCTCCTTCAGTTTCGACAATTGCACTATCTGACTGTTTGTGAGTATTATACCAAAATATGACAAAGGAAAGTAAGGACATGAACGAAGCAAAGACCATTATTGGCCAATAATCTGGAATTATCGAATATATCACTGCAGCGATGATTGGTCCCATGACACCTGATAGAGCAAGCATCGATGCAAGTAATCCTGATGCAGTTGATCTATCTTCGTTGTTCTCAGTTACGAATTTCAGGGCACCAACATAAAGGCACGCCCATGAAAATCCAAGAAGTATTTGGGCTGGCAATATCTCAATGATACTACCTGCAAATGGAAACCAAGCAAATGTGATAGCTGAAGCGACAAGACCAATTGAAACTAATGTTTTACTTTCAAAGCGGTCGGTTACTGTTAGCATGAATACAACTTGTGCGATGGCATTCACAGCTTGAACTATTGCTATTGTGAAAGGAGTGCCACCAATATCTAAGAGAAACAAAGACCAGAGAGTCCAGATTGCAAATGCACTTCCATGACGCAAAAATACTGCCAAATAGATGTGGATATTCTTCTTGAATGTTTCAACCGGAAATAATGGGACCTTGACCGCAACCCTTGGCACCTTGGGCAAAGTGAGTGCTGATCCAAAAGCAATTACTAGGAAGATTGTAGACATGACAAACGCATAGTAGATATTGAATCCTGCCGCATATCCTGCAAAGAGGGTTCCAATCCCCCATCCTGCAGCTCCCCACGTTGCAAATCTACCCATCTTCATCTTTGACTCGTATGCATATGCTGCTAGCGCTCCAGGATACATCCCAACAGTGAATCCGTTGACCAACCGAACGATGAACAGAATCTCCAAAGTTGTTGATATAAGTAGGAGACCAAAACTGATCATTGCCAAGAAGAGACCTAGTCGGATGACTATCCTTCGACCGTAAATATCTCCAGCACGCCCGAATATGTATGAGGCTATGAATGACGCTGCGGCATAAGCTCCAACAATGAATGTGATCACTAACTCATTGATTCCGAGATTCTCTCTTGCAAGAATGGGGACATACGTAAATGCAGAGAGCATAGCAGCTCCTGCCATCATCTGGATGGTCTGTGTCTTCAAATGGTAATCACTATTAACGCCCGATTAATCCTCCTTTTCAATAGTACTATGCAATCAATGTTGTATGCTTGCAAAACCTTTTGTTCTCTCCTGAGTAATATATCTTGAATTATATCAAACGGAAGTGAATGAGTGGTCAAATTATCTCCTAGAGTAAAATTCATTCTGATAACTGTCGATGAGTTATTGCTAGTCCCATTACTAATACTGGGTGCGTACTATTTTATTCCTGAGTTGTTATCCTTTACAATTGTTGCTACTATTTTAGGGGCTATTGTCTATGTAGCTGCCAAATATCATCTTGTTTATGATTCCTTGAAAGAAGGAACACACTATTACTATGGCCTTGAGGGTGTAAGATGCAAAGTAATCGAGACCGTTACGGCTACGGCTGGAAAAGTTAAGGTGGGTGCTGAGATTTGGGACGCACGTAGCGATAATGGAGAGATACTAGCTGGGGCTGAGGTAGTAGTTGTTTCTAGAGAAAGCATGAAAGTTCACGTAAAACCTTGGTATGGAGACACCAATTAGGTTCGTAGTACTTTTTCTAAAAGCTGAATTACCATCTCCACATCTTTGAGATCAATGGTTTCAAAGCTACTATGTGAATATCTACAGGGTACTGCAGTCACAGCAACCTTCTGTCCCTGCATAGCAAATTGCACACCATCAGTAAGGTAATGGTGGTAAACCGCCCTCTGGATAGGTATCTTTTCACGTTCAGCAGTATCCAAAATGAATCGCACTAACTCATGTGAATAGTGCATTGCATCATCTTTGATAACGATTACAGGACCCAAACCTAAACCAACTCCTGCCTCACCATTTGTACCTGGATGATCATCTGCTAATCCAATATCTATTGCAATGACACCTTCGACATCAAGATCCTTAGCAATTGCAGCGGCACCCTTAGCTCCCAGTTCTTCCATCACCGTGGAAACAAAGGTGACCTTTGGTCGTTTATCTACAGGAATCTTTGAGAGTCTTTCAGCAAGTTCAATCATAATTACGAGTCCAATCCGATCATCCATTGATTTCCCAACAACATGGTGACCAACCTTCTCCACCGGTGCTGCATAGATTATCGGATTGCCAATGTGAATACCCTGTTCCTCAACCTCTTCTCGGGAAGACAATCCTATATCAAGAAAGACCTCCTCATAGGTTGGAATTCTCTTCTTTCCTTCTGGTCCAGCTATGTGTCCTGTCTTAACTGCAAAACATCCTGGAATGAACCCGGTGTCAGTCATTACTAAGACCCACTGACCAGGTAAAAGTCGTAAATCTGGCATATGTCCCTGTGTGTTCCACTTTGCTCGAATGAACCCCCTCTCATCAATACTACTAACAAGAAAACCAACTTCATCAGCATGGGCTACAATGACATAGTGTTTTCCTTCACCATCCATCGTTGCGATCAGGTTGCCAATCTTATCTCGGACAATAGTAGAGCAATATTCACCAAGTTTCTCCTTCACGATATCTTGTACAAGATTCTCTCTTCCCACTGGTCCTGGAGTGGCTGATAGGGTTCTAAGAAGATCTAGGGTTCTTTCAGTCAAACTTTCCACCATCCTGTACAATGAAACATTGGCACTTAAGCATCTGCTTCATAGTCTAAGACATAATGCTTTAGAGTGGGATGATTTTGTAGAAGTAGTGTAAGGCGACATCCATGATTGTTACAGTTACGACAGTTGTTGTGCTTGTTATTGGTGTTCTGTCGTTAGTTCTTGCTTTGTATGGTGGTTTTCTTTCCCTATCCATCACTGAGAAACTGGACGGGGATGAGGAAGAAAAGCAAAGTTCTGAACAGCGTTACTATCTTCTTGGTATGATTGGGCTCATTGTTCTTTTTGCGCGAATATTGAATGTACCAATCTTCTTCTGGATGATTCAGTCACTGGTTCCTTACTGTCCTGGAGCAATGTGTTCCTATGGAGTAATCAATGTCGGATTGCCATACTCGATTATTGCACTTACGCTGAAGATTATCCTACCCTTCATCTATGGTCTGTGGTTAGTCTTCGAGGTTTCGAATAGGAAACAGCCCATGCTTCCACTCATTGGAAATCTTGCGCGTTCGTTTGTTATGTTCCTTCTACCTTTGGTGCTATTGGATAGTGCAGTGGATCTGCTTCTTGTTGCATCTATTCGTCCAGTATATGCTCCATGCTGTTCGAGTGTCTATGATGTTGACCCGCCATTCTCCCCCTCTGCTCTATTTGGTCCTCAATTTGGAATGATGGTTGTATTATTGACAGTCATCATAGCAATCTCTCTAATTGCTGTTCAATGGTTTGAAGATAGATCAAAATACTTGCCAACACTAACCTTGGTACTTGCTGGAACCGTAGCCCTACTCTATCTCGTCACACTTCACGATACACTTGCTCCAATCGTATTGGGTCTTTCTGAGCATCATTGTCCATACTGCCTCTTCCAAGAATTTCCAGATACTGCTCTCTTTGCAGGTCTCTTTTGGATAGGTATTGCATCAGCAGGATGGAGAGTGATTCTTGAGATGATTTGGCAACGAAAACAGTTACCTCAGGAGAGTATCTCTGGGCTCAAGGATATTCTGCTAAAACTATCTTCACTCTCACTTCTATTCAGTATGGTCAGTCTTGTTTCCCATCTATTAATCGCTCTCTAAGAGTTCCAACCATCAGACAATCTGCCCATCGTGCATTAGATGACGAACATCAGCCCATTCCAGCACCATTGGATCATGAGAAGCTACCACCACAGTCATACCTTCTTCGTCGACCATAGTTCGCAATGTATTCAATAACTCCATGGTGAGTGCCTCGTCTATTGAAGAACTAGGCTCGTCAGCTATCAGAATTCGAGGATTGTTCATCAATGCCCGTGCAATACTAACTCTCTGAAGTTCACCTCCCGAAAGTTGAGCTACTCTGAAATCAAGTCTGTGATCCATGTCCACGGAAATCAATCTCTCTCGTGCTTTTTTCTCTGCCTCAGAGCGTGATGTATCAGTACATAGCAAAGGCAGAGCAACGTTCTCTATTGCTGTGAGTTGAGGGATTAGATATTGGGTCTGAAAGATAAAACCAATAGTGTCCCGTCTCATTTTTGTTCTGAATACTTCTGAGAGACCTGATACTTCATCATTTCCAAGGAAAACCTTACCCTTTGATGGTCTTGTTAGAAGTCCAATCAAACTAAGGGCTGTGCTTTTCCCTGACCCACTTGGACCGCCCAGTGCGGCAATAGTACCCTCTTCAATTTCAATTGTGACATCTTTGACTGCATCTACTTGTCGAGGAGTTCCTTGACTGTATGTCTTCCACACATTCTCAGTTCTAATTACTACAGTCAATTTACACACCTCTCAAAACGACATCGGGCTCTGTTATTGCGTTCCGCCAAGATGGAACTACTGCAGCCACAAGAATCGGTATCAATCCTACTGCATAAACTGTGAATATTGTGGACAGAGAAATTGCTAGAGGTATTCCTCCCGGAAGTAGAACGAGACCCCATCCCAGAATATAGCCCGCTAATAGAGGAGCACCCAGGATAAAATCAAAAATAATAGCAAAAGAAATTCCAAGACTTACACCCAGAAGACTTAGTGTAATAGACTCGAACATTCTGATTTCAAGTACATCAACAGTGTCGAATCCAAGTGCTTTCAATAGACCTACTTCTCTGCGTGCCTCCTCGGAACCTGCACTTGAAGCTGTAAATGCCAGTAACACTACAGCAAGTAAAACTACAAGCCAGAGTAAGGCAGTTACGCCAGCTCTTCCAGTATATGCTTTGAGCATCGAATCGCTAATTGCATCACTAGTTAGGACTCTCGCTTCAGCAATTCCTGTATCAAGTCGAAATGCTACACTATTAAGATCCGATCCGAAATTGGTCCACACTGCAATATCTGTGAAGGTTGAGTTCTCATAACCTAGAACCTCTCGTGCACTCCCAAGATCTGTGAGAATCATATCATAGCTGTATATCTGGGAATCACTATCAAAGATACCAATGACCTCAAACTCAACAAGTTCATCATCATAAGTGACGAGTGAGAGAAGAGTGCCTACCTGTACCTGCAGAGGCATTGCTGAGGCAGCCATCATGTCAACAATACCATGACCTACAATCATTTTTCTATAATCGGATTCGTTCAGAAATCTTCCATCATCCAGTATATCCGTACCAACCGTCCCTATCATATTTCCATATTCTGTAGCATTAACTCCCATTACTGTAAGCAAACTCCCGCTTCCAACATCTGAGTAGCCCCACACTCTTGGTGTTGCAGTTCTTACTCCTGTCGTGTTGGTTACATTAGTAATCCAGGAGTCGGGAATAGGAACCTGACGTCCACCAATTAGTCGTTGGACAACAATGTCTGGTCCTTCATCAACTGATGCGGATACATCACTGACAACTCCCTCTCTGATGAATTCAACAGAACAAAGGATCGATGTTGATATGAATAGTGCTAGAATAATTGCAACACTACGTGTCCTGTACTTGAGAACATTGCCAAGGGCATAGCTCGCGAGGTTACTGTGTTTTCGTACTCCCATAGCTTCTCCTTCCTAAAATCACAATCAATGCTACAGGTACCACTGCAAAAGAGATTGCAAGAAGCACTGCATTCATGTCAAATGATGATGATGAAAATTGCCAATCCATTGGATTTGATGAATCCGTAAGATTCTCAGGTAAATAAGACTGCAGAGGATTTCCAGAGTATAAGGGATATCCCCCTGGAGTGTCTCCTATTATTCCATAAGGTGATTCGAGACCTGGAGCTCGAAAATAGTACGAGTCTTGCATAACTGCTGGTCCTAGATCGCTGAATAGCCAAGAGGATGATTGGTTTGTATTTTGAAAAGAAAGAGCAAATCCAATGTTGAAAATCAGTGAAATGGCGATTACGATGGGGATTATCCATTTCTTCTTCAAGATCACACCAACCTAATTCCAAATGAACGGATTGTCAATAATGACTCCGCCATATTCGTTGATAAAGTGGCTCTCACACATATCAACCTGTGCAGCATCCTCACAGAGTGGAACAATAGTGGGTTCATTTGTTGTTGGATTAAGATACTCTGTTGAATAGACCCAGACTATCATAGAGTCATCCCAATCCATTATCATCCCACACATTGGACAACGCACCTGTACATTATCAAGAGAACCAACCTGGTCACTATCAATCATATCTTGAAATGCTAATAGTGAAATATTGACACAACAATAATTGGTTACGCTCCCGTTTTGAAATGTAAAAGTAACTTCATGACCAATTCTATCTTGAATCTCAAGATTAGTGTAGTCACAATAATGAACAACAGGTGTGAAAATAGCGGTATAGGTGTAAATCCCAAAGCAACACAAGATAACTGCTATAATTTGCATAGCCTTGCGTTGCTCAGGATTCATTGTTTTATCTCCGTTACTCTAAACTTTTGAATGCCCCCACAAGTGAAACGACGGCTATTACTGCTCCGAGTATTGTTTCAAGAGTTCGTGTATCCCAACAACGCATTTCCATCATACACACAGGAGTAATGGTCCATGGTGCAAGTGCAACAATGCTTCCAAGTATTAGTAGTACAATATATAGAATTGCTTCGAGTTTCATGTAGTTCACCAGTTGTCTAGGTAGTGATCTCTAATGAGAACACTTGGGTGTCTGAAGGATTGAATGTTGGTGAATTATCAAAAGCAGTGATGAAGAACTCAGATACAGCTTCGCCATTGATTGGGCCAAAGGTACCTACCCAACGTCCTCCGGCAAGACATAGACATGTAAAGAAACTCATGTCTTGTATTTCCCAATTTATTCCATCAATAGAATAATGAAGCTGAACATTAGATACTCCCGAAGTATCGAGAGCATATGCTATAACTCGAATGATATCTCCTTCCACTGGATCTACAGGCAATACATGTAACTCGTAAATTAGCGGTCCGTCAACATCATCATAAATTGCCAGCACAATCACGCTAGATAAGAGTACCATGAATATTGCACCAATGCCGATGAGCTTGGTCTGATTTTTCATGTTCCAACACCAATCTTAGACGTGAAAGGCACGAATTTGAGGTTCTATTTAATGTTCTCATTATTTACAGAATAAATTCTGAGATACGACATCAAACTAGTTAGTTTCATCTTGAAACCATTTATTAGCTTTCTGGGGCATTTGAATTTTCCATTCTTATCAAAATTATTTCCATTATCAATTAATCATTAGTTCTTTGAATGTAGTTATATCAGGGAGTTAGTGACATCATGAATCTTAGGTTTCAAAATCTAACTTAATCGCACGAGGTATAATGATGAGCAATTCTCTAACGACAAACAAATACTTCGTAGTAACATTAGTTCTTAGTATAATCCTTGGAGGCATGACGTTCGGGAACCTTCCCGGCGTTGCACCAGCAGCTCCTGTTCTAGTAGTTGGCGGTGAAACATTCAATTTTGGGGATTATGGTACTGTGACGCATGAACAAGTGGCAATCTTCAACTATCTAACAACTTTGTTCGACCAATCTACTGGATCATGGGACGGTTGGTATATTGAACCACAATATTATGGATTGTTCCACTATGTACTTGCATTCATGGCATACTCTTTAGCTATGTACTATGAAACTACTCCTGGATATAGAACGGATTACTACTCAGATGTAAGCTCTGGTTTAATTGAGAAATTTAATACAAGCTACGCTGATTACGGTGAGGACTCATTGAATATATGGAGTGGATCTATCCTTCCCTCTGGGGGAACTGGACTGATTATTACTATCCTGATGCGTTCAATCCTGATGGAGACGACCTTTACACCGGTGGATTCAAAGGTCCTGCCAATATTATGTGGACTGCACATTACGCGTTGATGGAACTCCTTCACGAACGTAATTTCAATTCTGGTACTTATACCAATGAGATTGACTACTACATGGAAGATTGGAATAACTCAATGACCACGGATGGCTTTGGCAATCCTCAGGAAGGCGGAATCTGGGAAACAGGTATGATTCCTTGTGAGCCCTACGAGGTTTGGACTCAGTGTACTTGTGTTCCAATCTACATGACAGAACTCTATGACAACTTCTATGGTACAGACTACATGCCAATTTGGGACTTTGGTCTTAATTTCATGAATACCGTGATGCAGGATCAAAACAGTCTCTTCGTTGATGGTTATTTTGTCCAAGAACCAATAGGTGCTTGGTTCACTCAACCAACAGATGGACCACAACAACAATTCCCTGGAAACCGACTCTCACCATTCCGTAGTGATGGTAAATTCAGGTCTCGAGGTTATGGTGTTGCTTGGACTCTAGCCTTCTTGGAATACACTCAGCCAGAAGAAACAATCACTGACTATCCAGTATTCATTGAGAATTATGGAAAGGAGCTTTCAGGAACTCAGATGTACATGGTCGAATCAATGTATGATACCAATAATTTTGGTACGTTCGATTACCTTTCGAGTCTGTTCACTCTAGCACTAGCTAAACAGAGAGGTGACTTCTCTACAAGAGATCGGGTTGCAAACTTCATGTTCGACCCATACAACAAGGTATGGTCTGCAGATGGAAGAGAAATGCATTATGACACCAGCTCAGCAACATCATTCTTACAGACAAGTGTTGCATATGCTGAACTGTGGGCAAATACACCTACTACAATGGTGGACCTAGCAGACGCACGTCCTGTAGCATTTTGGGATTATCCCTACATCAGTGCTGCGGATGATGAAAACATCTGGGTGTACCGAGCTGAATGGGATCCTGTGAAGGCCGGATTTGTCCTGAGCATCCAAGTAGATCAGGCTGCAACATTGACCTTCAGTAACTTCGGTTCCGCACCTTCAGCGTATAATGGTGCAGCTGTATTTTCGG
>JAEOSL010000206.1 GCA_016840385.1 Candidatus Thorarchaeota archaeon
AGACGAGGATGTAATTGCAGGAAGATGTATCCAGATACAAATGGCTACAGCAAAAGTCTTCAAGGAACTAGAGAGAGGTCCTTTGGTCAGAATGCTAATCGAAGGCGATAATGGATACGTGCTTATCGGTGGTGCAGGTGAAAACGCTATTCTTGCAGTCTTGACTAATCGTAGAGCAAATCTCGGTTATATGCTCTTCATGATGAGCCGCATTGCTCGTCAAATTGCTCAAATTCTCTAGATACCGTCATTCCGTCACTCTTATGTGTCAAAAAAGTTTGCAATCATTTGAACTGATACTAGGTGAAAACAAGTGCCAGAAGAAAAACCAACTGAAACTGAAACGGATGCTGAGTCCGAAGATGAATGGGACAAATGGAAGCGAGCAGGAATAGTTGCTCGTGACGCTCTTGCGATTGCACGTCCTTTGATTAAACCTGGTACGAAAATACTAGACATTGTAGAGGCAACTGAGAACTATATCCGCGAGAATGCTACTGGTACTTCATTTCCGTGCAATGTTGCCATCAATAATATCGCTGCACATTATACTTCCGCACTAAATGATGAAACTGTCATAGCAGAAGGTGATCTCGTGACAGTAGATGTGGGCGCTCATATCGATGGGTGTATTTCTGATTCTGCATTCACAGTCGCCCTGAATCCTGACCATGAAGGTCTTGTAAAGGCTGCAGAAGCCGCCACAAGCGTTGCTATCAAGATGATGCGTCCTGGTGCAAAACTGAACACAATTGGAGCGCTTATCGAAGACACAATTGTTTCTGCTGGATACAAACCAATCAAGCAGCTTTCAGGTCATCAACTCAAAGAATACGAACTTCATTCTGATAAACAAGTACCTTGCGTGAGTGGTAAATCCGAAGTTCTGGTTGAAGAAGGCGAGGTCTATGCAATAGAAACATTCGCAAGTACAGGTTCTGGAAATGTTACTGACTTACCTAATCCAGTGATCCTACAGTTGCTTCCTATCAGAGTTCCTGTACGGTTCAAGGGAACCAGACAGTTTCTTGGCATTGCACGGAAGAACTACGAAGGATTTCCATTTGCCGAGAGATGGCTTGCTGAAAAGATGGGACATGCAACAATGAAGATGGCGATTCGGGAACTATCAAAGAATAGAGCTCTTGTTGCTCATAACATCCTTGCAGAAGAGAAAGGCGAGTTCGTTGCTCAGCATGAGCACACTGTGATTGTCACTGAGAACAGCAGATTACAGACAACTTGAAGTTGTATCTCCTCTCAATGAAAATTTGGCCATAAAACTGTCCTAATTAGCGAGTTTGGATATTGTCGAACACTATTTCGGCTTTCCCACAATTATTAAAAGCATATTTTGACCTTTGAACACAAGCGGGTTCGGGAGACTGTCTTAGGATACATAGATTACTCCAAGATAGCTGGCAGCTTTTGATCTTTCTGCGGAGGAGTTGTATTAGTGGATCAAACACGTAGCTCATCCTCAAAGAGAAGTTCTACATCACGGGAAGATACTCCAAAATCTAAATGTTCGGAATGTGGTGCTACAACAGTTGTTGAGGATTTAAATCGAGGGGAACAAGTATGTGGTGAATGTGGCTTGGTTCTTTCTGACCATCGAATTGATACTGGAGCTGAATGGAGGGCGTTTAGCTCGGAGGAATCAGATGCCAGAAGTAGAGTTGGTGCTCCTATGCGGTACACCGTTCACGACAAGGGGCTCTCTACTATAATTGATTGGCGCGACCGAGACACTTCCGGACGGAAATTAAGTCCGACTCGCAGGTCTGAGATATACCGTCTGAGAAAATGGCAAATTCGGAGTCGGGTTCATAGTTCTCTGGATCGAAATCTAGCACAAGCGATGTCCGAGCTAGAACGACTTTCATCTCAATTGGGACTTCCGAAACCAATTCGTGAGCTAGCGGCGGTTCTTTATCGAAAATCCATCATTAAGAAACTTGTACGCGGTCGTTCAATAGAAGCGATGGTAGCAGCCACATTGTATGCTGCATGCAGAATTCGCCTAAAACCAAGACCCCTTGATGAGGTTGCAGATGCTTCACGTGTTGACCGCAAGAAACTGGGCCAATGCTATCGTCTTCTGCTTCGTAGTCTCCATGTACGAATTCCTTTATCTAATCCCGTAGACTACATCTCCCGGTTTGCATGTGAACTAGGACTCTCAAGTCCTGTCCAATTAAGAACTGTTGAGATTCTAAATCGGAGTCGGGCTATCGGACTAACAATTGGCCGAGATCCACTTGGACTTGCTGCAGCAGCAATCTATATTTCATCAATCATGCTTGATGAGAGACGCACACAAAGAGAGATTGCAGAAGTTGCTCGTGTAACGGAAGTCACAGTTCGCAATAGATACAAGGAAATTGTAAGGAAGCTTGGAATTGACTCCTTAACAATGTCCTAGTTTCCACTAAAGCAGAAAAATGGCGGATTTTGTTAATCAGTGCAGGGCTGTCCTTGAGTCATCCGCAAGCTCAAGATTAGATTTTACCTACGTCCCCGTTTCTGGAACGTCCAATCTATAGCGATTTGGTCTTCTGGAAATCCAAGTTTCCCCAAAACTTGTTGAATGGTTCCTCTATGATCTCCTTGAAGCTCGACATGTCCATGCTTTGCAGCTCCCCCGCATGCGAGTTTGCCTTTTAGCTTGGACGCCAAGTCTTTGAGTTCAATATTCTTGTCGAATCCCTGGACAATTGTGTAAAGTCGGCCCCACTTTCTACGTTCAATGGTTACAGTAATACGGGCCTCCTCCTGTGCG
>JAEOSL010000030.1 GCA_016840385.1 Candidatus Thorarchaeota archaeon
AACTATAGTGTGTACACCCTTTTTATCAACAGGTGCCGTTCAAGTAGGTGCAGCAGCTTCAGGTCTAATTGTAGGTATTTGGTTTGTAATCTTAGCAGGTGCATGGTATAAAAGAAGTAAAGACAATCTTCTCTGGTCATTAATTACTACTGGTCTTAGCTGGATACTACTTGGAGCTGTAATTTCCCAAATGTCTCAGGCTGCAATGATTCCATTTGCAACATTGACTTGTATTCTATTGTTCTTTTTTTCCTACAAATTCATAGAGCTAAATCCAGAGACTTTCATTCCGATTCCTCGTTTGACAGCTGCTGAGGTTATTCCAGAATATCAACAACAATATCCATACGTTGTTGAACCAAGGAGAACAGAACCGAAATCTTTAGACTCAGGACAGACTTTCCAACCACGTTTCTGGCGTAGTTGGAAAGGAGAAGTTATTCGGGCAATAGCAGAAGCAAGAACTCCGCTAACTTTGAATGAGATTGCTATAAGATCAAAATTGGATTCAGACAAAGCACTAACAGTAATTAAAGAGCTCCATGATCTTGGAGTCATTAGATACGAAAGTGACCACAAGTATTCAGTTGAACGTGGATTATATCGCGAGTATAGATCCTACATAGAAGAAAATCAGAGAGATATTCCAGATTATACTCAACCAGCTCCAGCACCTCAGAGAACTGGTGGACATAAGCATCGAACAAAAAATGGTGAGATGGTGCGTTCAAAGAGTGAAGTGATAGTGGCTAATACATTGGCACGGTTAGGTCTCTTCTACGAATATGAGAAGAAACTGTACAATCCAAATGATAGAACTGACTACATACTGCCTGATTTTACTATTCGTCACAATGGAAGAGAATTCTATTGGGAGCATTTGGGCATGCTTCAGAATCCTAAGTACAAAGCAAAGTGGGAATGGAAGATGACATGGTATAGTAAATGCGGATATGGATACATAATCTCCAGAGATGGATCTGATGGAAGTATAGACGCTCAGACAATTGAGGCGACTGCAAGGAACAGAATATTACAATCAATTTAGAATTGACCACTACCCGCTACT
Source organism: Candidatus Thorarchaeota archaeon (assembly GCA_016840385.1). The sequence continues at coordinate 1,070 of JAEOSL010000030.1, forward strand.
ATTACTTTTCGTTTTTGAAATCAAACTGTGATTAGCTACTTCCCTGTTTGAGTTTAAGATAATAATCTTCTAAAAGTGTTCCAATTTTACGTATTGGTGCATCGTGCTCGGATCTAACCACTTTCTTTTTCACCTCTCGTCTCAAATTCGATATAAATTGACGATATCTGGGTGACTGTTCTCGTTCTCCGAATGTTTTCAAATTTTCAAGCATTTTATCGAAATTGATATATTCCATTCTGGCTGCTAGAGTTGAAACCACACTTTGAATCTCATCAAGGTTCCAACCGACATTATTCTCCATGATAGCTATTGCAGTGAGAGGTCCCAATGTACCATTAATTACAGTTGGATGTACCTTCCATAAGGCTACAAGTTTTAGAATCTCAATCATATCTAGTAATTCTTTTTCAGCCGCAGCTACTAGATAAAATGCCAATCTATTAACTCCAACAAATTCACTTCCGGAATTTGGAATCTTAAGTTTGTTAAGACTGAAGGGTATTTCCTTCAGGATATCGAAATATTGACTTAGTATGTTTTCAAAAATCTCTTCATTAAAAATACTGTAAAATTCTGCGGATAGATTTAGAACAGAATCACGACTGGATGTTAATTTGACAAAGTGTCCCATTACATCTGCAATGGTGGTTTCTTCTTCACTGAAAGACGATTCACGATTCTCACGAATGACGGTTATAGAATCTGTAATTTGCAGTTCCGCATTTTGAAGACAAATATCTACCCGTTGTGAATTTGGACCATGGATTAATCCAACACTCCATTGCAAAAATCGAAGGAAGTCGTTCACCAATCGCCATAATAGACCTTCTGGATTTGGGATACCAAGCAGTTCCTCCAAGTTTCTACTTTGGCGATCAAATCCCCTCCAATCACCTCTCACTGCTAAATCAATAGTGGGAGTGACTATTTCGAGAGTAGCTTCTAATCTTTCTTTTACGTCTGATATCTTCCCAAAACCCGATTTTCGACGGGAAAGGTCCGTTGATGTATCCTCTTGAAACCATCGTGCAAATGCGTACTCGATGATTCGTGTGAGTGTGTGTTGATTCTCTCTGAGCAAAAGGTATGCCAGAATACAGCCAATGCCAATTCCACCAGAGAGCAATAGCAACAAAGGAATTGTGTAGAATACAACCAATGTAATGAGAGAAAAGGGAGTTAACAGAAGTAACCAAAATGCCTGTTTGTAATTATCGATTTGATCTTTCAATTCTGGACTTCTCAAAGTCCGCTCTAGATCTTTTTGAAGTGATTCCTCTATTCCAAATGCGTTCTTTGGTGATGATTCCCAAGGCATGATATACAAGAGCGCTGAAGCCATCCGAACCTTAACCTTAGCAAGTTCTTCTCTTTTGTAGATGTATTTGAGTGTATAATGTTCAATCACGCGTCTATCTGGCTGTGTTATCCAAAGTAAAAGAGAGAGTAGCCCAACTATCGGTACGATGCCTGCACTCGTTTCTACTGCTATGATGATTTCCAGTTGTAATAGTTGAAGGATCATGATTGTGGTACTTACGACTATCAGACCAGCAGCAACAACATAGATTGTTCGACCAGATTTAGATGAATCCATCACTTGAATTATACTCATTTGATAACTACTACGCTCCCCATTGCAAATAGATTACAGGTAATCTTATTGATGGACTGACATCGAAACTAAATCAATCTTAGCTATCTCTTAAATTTCAAGGATATATCAACACTACCCGCTACCACTTTTCTATCCATCAACTATACTGTTGTTATTGTGAATAGTATCCATGAATTCCAATTACTGAAACTGAAGAATTTTATACAGGACTACTTCATACAATAGTAGTCGTGGTGAGAAAAATGGCTTTAGCAGCACTTGTTCCTCCGGAGAAGAACGAAGGTCTAATCTATGTTGTTCCCGGATTTGCAATCGCATTCTATCTTGTATCACAGTTTTGGAACCCAGAACCATCTAATGCAACTTTAACCAATCAGTTGGCAATTATCGGTATTCTTGCTTCTGCCATAACCATATTTCTATACATTTTAAAAATTGATGAATGGCTAATCAAGAGCTACATCAGAAAACGAACGAAGTCACATTGGGAAACAAGCATTGAATGGTTATATCTTGCAGGAAATATTCTTGTAAAAACCTGGGAAATCAACCTTGAGGATACTAGTCCCCTGAAGGATGAAAGAAACCATCCTTACCTTAAGGATCAAGCCTGGACATACATTCAGAACATGGTGTCAAGTTCTTCTATTAGACAAAGATATTGGTCACTTAGGCTTCTGTTCTACTCATGGTTTTGTCTTCTTGGATTGATTATCACCGGAAGTTTGAGCGACGGACTATCCAACTTCGATATGAACATTGAAATTTTCTCATCAATCTACAGTACATTGATTTTCTACGGATTGGCCATTATTGCACTAGTTTTGATGATTCTACAAGCTATCTACCGAAACACTGGTGGAGAATCACCGTATCCTTGGAAACGAAACAGCCGAATTACTAGAGATACAGCGTTTCTTGCTGAATTATCGTATCTCTATGCTTTAATCGCAATGGATTCAATAGAAAACGCTGATGAGTATATTGCTGGAAAGAAATTACACAGCATTAAGAGCGAACTCGACTTTCTCATAGACACTATAATCAGAAATGATTGGTCATTGTTCAGCGATAGATGGAATAAAGTGAAAGTTAGTATCATTCGACAAGTGATAGAAGGATTTGATCATACTGTAAAGGACTATGGTTGGAATCTTTGGTCTGATTTCATTCGAAACAAGGAACTTGATCCTTCGACAGAACGTAGGAAACTGTGTTGGTTTACTTATTTTACTAGTCAACTACTAGACACAGATGAAATTTCCACCCCTCAATCTACTACATCAAAACCATCAACACCATCCTCAACTTCACTATCAGGATCTCCAAAATCACCTAAGTCCACAATTCCTCCGAAAGATACACAACATGTTGATAAAATCGTAGAGAGTATAATTGATACACTCAGAAAGCATTACGATGATGATCCAAGACTTGAAGGTGCTTTGGATATCAGAGAATTTCTGAAGACTAGACCAGACAAATTGATGGGTCACGATAACTCTGATTATCGATTCATTATTCAGGTTGCTAGAGCACTAGGAATACCATTCCATGTTACAGCACCGGGAACCGCAATGAAACATGTTTTGACATGCATCAGAGACAGTTCCGCACCAGGACCTAGACCAGAGCTAAGTAGATTCGTGATGGAGTATTCAAAAGAACTATACAGTCAAGGTCTAAACCCACAGATTTGGTCCCAAATGGAAACACCGTATTTTGGCTCACTTTATGGTCAGTTAACTCATGAGAATGATAGATTCTTTATCTTGCGTGATTTCACCAAGAACGGAGAACCAGGGTACATTGACGAGATTGTGGCAAATGGACAGTGGAATAATGACATACTGACTGATCAAGAAACCATTTTCAATCTCAAAACGAGAATAGAAAAATCTGCTAATCTCATGTCAAACTCAATAGAGCTTCTGAAGAAACATAAACTAAATTGATACTCCATTTCTTGAATTTATCCAATTCATAAGTTGGAGTATTTCTGGTTTATTTTTGTCATTGCAGAAACACTACCCGCTACCACTTCTTTTCATTGCAGTTGCTTAGCAGATTCCTGAGATACACCACGTTTCCTTCTACGAATCAATACTGCAACAGATAAGATACCTATGATACCGAATACCGCAATTAGTGGGGACATATACACAACCGCAATGTGCCATGGAAGGTTAAGGGTCAACATGCTAATATCATGGAATGTTGGCATAGTTGTCCTCCAATTTCCCAAAGAATCGTTCGCAAAGATACGGAACTCGGTAAAGCCACCTCCCTCAGCTTCTGCTCGATGAGATTCCCAGTCGTACCAGACTTTTTGCACAAATGTATACGAATACTGTCCATCAGTGGAATCACCAGATATCAATGATGGAGTCCGGTTCATCCATTCATTATTCCTGTTGTGTCTATACTGAAAGAACACAGTATCTACACCATCAGAATCGAAAATTTGACTTGTATAGGGCCATGTACGTTCCGTTTCTCCGACATAAACACTATCGATGTGCACTCCAGTTGCTACTGTTGCATTCTCTGAAAACATCCATCCAATTGATGGTGGGTGTGCACCTCCCACATCCAGAGGGTGGATCTCGACCGTATTCATATTGTCATTACATTCTACATTTGGAATTCCAGTGAATACCAAAACAATCATTAAACCAAACAGAAGATACCGATTTCCACGCAACAATTACTCCGCTCCATGATAATAATGGATTAACAAAGGTAAAAATCTTCATGTGTATGTGAAATGAAATACAGAGTGAGGATTGGCTGTGCCCCGCTACCATCACTTTTCTTAACCATTGTTAATAATTCAATCATGATGTTTTATATATTAGTTAAGTAATTGACAAAATGGGATGAAACGTAATGATTGAGATTAGAGATGCTGTGGAAACGGATGATGCTGCATTAGTGGACCTCCAGAAGAGGTGCCCCATGGGAAGTAGTCTCATCTTACAGCTCGACAGCTCTCCTAGCTTTTTCAACCGTTCTAAACATCAGGTTGATAATTACACAATTATAGCAGAGGAAGACGGGAGCGTTGTAGGATCGGAATCTTGTGCTATCATGGAAAAACGAGTGAGTGGTAAGATGCTTAAAACTGCATATACTTACAATCTCATGGTTGATCCTAACTATAGACGTAGAGGAATTGCTATACTTCTTGGTAAGCGAATCGAGGAGATTGCAAGGAGCCAGAATTGTGATTTGTTTTTCGGTCAAATTACTGAAGGTAACATTCCATCCATTAAATCACAAGAAAAGTTGGGTTCCAGAGTTATTAAGGACTCTACAATGTACGTTCTTTTGGTCTATAAGCCACAAAGACCATCAACTAGTACAGTAATTAGACCAGCAGAAGAGACAGATTTACCAATCATCGTGGATCTCATCAATAATACTCATAGTGAATACGACCTCTATTATCCTTACAAACCGAACGAGTTTAGCAATCTTGTTGAGAGAAGAGCATTTTATGACCTTCACAATATCATTGTCTTCGAGAAGGAAGGAAAAGTAGAAGCATGCCTTGGATACTGGGACTATAATAAAGTCACAAAAATGACAGTACTTCAGCTCTCAAGAAAAAATCGGCTCATGAATCTATTACTTGCTTTTGCAGGAATTTTCACTAAGATGCCAAGGATACCTGATTCTGGGCAGCTTATGAAACAGTATTTTCTCCAAGACATTGGCTTTACAAAACCTGAATACCTGACCGAATTAGTAAAGCACCTCAATAATATTGCATTAGAAAATGATGTTCAATATCTCACAATGCTGGGAGTAGAAGATCCAATTTCAGAAGTCTTGTCAAAGTTCATGAACACAACTGCGATAGAACACATCCACGCAAAACCACTCAAAGAATTAGACTTGACGGGTTTTGGACAGAGAAAGCTCTTTCTCTCTATGGAATAGATTGCGTGCTCGCTACCATTTCTTCTCCTAATGCCTGTTATTTCCTGCTTAAATCACAAGTCCCATAATATACTCTGAAAATGAATATGTATGAGTGAAGAGATTATTGAACTGGGAAATGTGCTATTCTCCTCTGAGGGTGATGAGGCGACCTTCAAGAAGATGCTTTCTCGATATGAATTCAAGCCACCAGTTGTGATAAAACCAAACTGGTCCTCATCTCTGATTTTCACAGAAAGCCAGATTCTAGACTGGGTACTCTCTGCGATTGATACTAAGGTCATTGTTGTTGAGAGCTATGCAATGTGGCGAAACGAGAGATTTGCAGATCCCACACAAGTACGGGGAACAGAGTTACTAGAATTCTTCAGAAAACAGAAGAAAGCTGACCTGAGGAAGAACGACAAATGGTTCTTAGAATTCTCGGGAATACAAGAAGTGCTTGAAAAACACGATGTGGAATACTTGAATATCAGCGAAGAATTATGGGCGAATCGGGTCTGCAATCCTGAACTCATTCACGAAGAGGTCAACAAACAATTCCTTCCTGTGGTTACTGAATCCCTCTCCACATCTGTCCCTTCTTGTCTTTATGATTTGAAGAATGGAACTGTGCTTAACCTTACAAAACCAAAAAGGTCACTGAAGGAAAACTTCGTTTCTCTAAGTTTGAAGAACATGTTTGGCATGATTCCAACCCCTTGGAGAAGGAAGTATCATGGCGAGAAGGAGGAGCTTCTGACACAGAGTATAATGGACATCAATAAAATCTACAACTCTCTCTTTGATGTTGTAGGAATCATTGAGGGAGTATTTACCACATCAGAAACCATAGGCAATCCAATGAATCCTGTTATCCACTCAAATACTGGGTATATCTGGGCATCTAGGAGTCCACTGGAACTCGATGCACTAGTAACAACTCAGCTTGGATTGAATCCTCACGATGTTGATTACCTAAAGCAGGCATCAGAACTTTTTGGTGATTGGAGTGGTCAGGTTGAAGAGCATGGGAAGAAGTATAGAATAGATTTCTCAGAATAATAGAAGAACCAACCACTACCCATACATCAACATGGAGCTTGTGGCATATGTGGCGTTGAACAGTAGTTTAAGATACGAACAAGAGTATCAACGTATATGTTTCATCCAGGTGTGGGAACTCCCCAAATACAAGAGATAGCTCCAGGGGTCTTCGTTTTCACTAAATTAGTCCACTTCTTTCACAAGATCGGAGTGAATGCAGGTATCATCCAAACACCGGAATCCATCATTTTCATTGATTCTGGAATGTCTGCATACTCGGGTGCATTTCTTTATGATTATGCAAAGGAACGGATGAATGGGAATGAAGATTTGTATCTCATTCTCACCCACAAGGACACAGACCACTGCTTTGGTATGAACGAGATGAAGAAGCATGGAGCAACTGTGATCGCTCACGAACATTCCGCAGAAGTGATAGTTAAAGAGAGCAATCTCTCCACCAACAGAATTGCAAAGATGATCAAGAAAACCTACACTCAGGAAGTTTTGGGAGATGCAGTTCTGAGTAGACCTGATCAAACTATTACACAAGATACTGTTCTTGATTTAGGTGAAGAGATTCATCTTCTATCAGTTCCAGGGCACACACCTGGTGATATCGCAGTCTATCATCCCCGTTCCAAGGTTCTCTTTGCAGGTGATGCTCTTCTTGAAGGGATGGACCCATATGTACGTCCGGATTCAATCGATATCAAGACATGGATAAAAAACTTAGAACGACTGATAAAATTAGACATTGAGTGGATAGTTCCAGGACATGGTGCACTATCTAGACCTGATATCATTGACTTCAATATTCACTTCTTGAGGAATGGGAATCACTAAGCAAGAATCATGTCACGAGGAGAATAGGTTCCAGTATCTAGCACATGGTCCCAGTAGATAGAATCATCACTATCGAAATCAGGAAGTCCCTCACTGCGACCAAGCCATCGCCAACAGGGTACTGTACCAACAAGCTCCAGTTGATAGAGATTAGCCCGGGTAGCATTGAACTTTACTTCAAGGAGAGTTCCCTCGGGGAGTGTATCAATATCTACAACATCGAGAAGGGATTTTCCATTGGACCGCTTTTCTCCAATCTGTGAGAGATAATATCTGACCTCTTTTCCTGAATGTGAATCAGGTAAAATGATAGCTACATGTGGTCGGGCAACAGGATCCCACCATCTAGGAACCGCAGGTCTTCTGATTACATAGTCAATGACCGTATCAATCCGTGTGGAATAGTCCAGTTGAATCGTCATCCTCTCCAAGTAACCCATCTCTTTCTCTGTATATAAGGAAGGTTCGAGTATTACAGAGTCTCTCTGGGTTAGTTATATGCCACGTAGACTCGCTCTAAATTGTTAGTAATACAGGGGCACGTATAGGAAAAAACAGCATCCTAACTTCCCTTTACTTCCACTGCAACCTATACTTAACAAATGGCCATGTCCAGATGCTAAGACTAGTCCTCTGCAGGTAGTCCAACTATGAGAGGGCGCCCCTCGACGATAGAACGGGTCACCTTTTCCCGAGCGCTGACCAGTAGTCTCCATATCGTACCTCGGGAAACCCCCATTGCAGAGCCAGCTTGTTCTTGATACATTCCCTCAAGATCGACAAGTCTCAATACTTCGACCTCTGCTAGGTCAATATAGATTGACTCGCCGCTACCTTTTGGCTCTGGTACCATTGTTTTAGCAAACGGCGTACCCTTTATTTTTGGTTGAATAGGAAACCTTCCACGGCCTCCTTTCCTTTTTCTGTGCATCTGCATCCCAGATTATGATATACACCCCTTCTTATTACACTTTTTAACCTACTCAAATTTGGAATAATTGTTCCAATGCACGATTTTTGAGCTTTATTCCATTAATTAGCTAACTAACTGAACTCCTCATCTACTATGGAAGTAGCTCTATGATACGCTTCCACACTTTCCTTAGAAGTTGAGAAATCTCATTATCAGGAGCAAACTCTGGAAGTGTTGTTGCTGCTACCATTGAGTCAGTCATGATATGATCAAACTTAATTTTACCAAGGATTTCAATATCGTTATCTTTACAGTATCTCTCAATTGCTTCGGTATTTTCCATATTCAGATCGAATTTATTGATAATTACTGTAGCTTTGATTTTGAATTTTGCAAGCAATTCCTGAACTCGCTCCATATCATGAATTCCCGACAGGGTTGGCTCTGTCACTATAACACCCAACTTGATTCCGGTCACAGTCGCAATCACTGGACATCCGATACCCGGAGAACCATCAATGAGAACGGTGGATACTCCATTATCAGTCGCAATCTTTGAGGCTAATTTTCTAACTTCAGTGACTAATTTTCCAGAGTTGCCTTCACCAGGTAAGAGTTTTGCATGTGCCATCCGACCTACTCTTGTATCAGAATCATATAGGTTGCCAGATTGACGATCTACCATCTGTATAGCATTTTCTGGACAAACAATTTCACATACACCACAACCTTCGCATGCAATTGGGTCTATTTTCGAACCAGTAATTGCATTGAATCTACATGCTGTTTCGCATAATCCACAGTCTGTACAGAGATCATAGTCAACTACAGCAACTTTACCCCCGATAAATTCGTTTGTTGTTCTATTTGTTGGATTGAGCAGTATGTGAAGATCAGGGGCATCAACATCACAATCTGCCATGACAATCTCATCTGCGATAAGCCCTAGGGCTGCGCATACTGTTGTTTTTCCGGTACCGCCTTTACCGCTTATGACAGCAACTTCATTTGCCATTTTTTACTAACCTCTCTATATGATTAAATAAGTCCTTGAATTTCTGACGCCATTCAGGCATCTCTTGTACAAATGGGACTCCACGAGAATAGAGCTCCGCAATATGTCGATCAAAAGGAATTTCCATCAGTATCTCAAGGTCATTCTCTTTACAGTACTTTACTACTCCATCATCACCAATGCCTGCTCTGTTGATAATTATCCCGAGGGGCATTCCTAATTCACGAACAACATCAACAGTCATTGCCAGGTCATGTAACCCAAACGGTGTAGGCTCAGTGACAAGAACTAGGTAGTCACTCTCCTTCATTGTTTCCAAGACAGGACAAGCAGTTCCAGGTGGCGCATCAAGAATATTGAGTCCATCCTTTGAGATGTGGGTCTTTACTGCGTGAATTACAGTTGTTGCAATCGGTTCTCCAATCTTGAGTTCTCCATATACAAGATGTATATCCTCAATATCTGATTCGTGGATATTCCCAATTGGTCTTTCCACCTCGGTGATGGCTTTTTCAGGACAGACTATAGCACAACCACCGCAAGAATGACACATTTCATTGAATATCATTACCTTAGTCTTACCTACAAACATTGCATTGAATTGACAGAATTCTGCACACTTTCCACAGAGCGTACATTTTTCTTGGTCAACAATCGGTGTAGGAACCGTTACAGGGGATGTTTGCATATCGTCAGGATGAAGAAGAGTATGTACATTAGGTTCTTCTACATCACAGTCCAACAGCTTTGCAGAATCTAACGATAAAGCCAGATTAACTGCTACTGTAGTCTTTCCAGTACCTCCTTTTCCAGATGCCACTGTAATAATCAATAAACCACTTCCATGAATCAATTTGTAAGTGTTATTTGTGATGAGCTTCCGCACAGCCCTCAGTGAGTTCGTCTAGCTGCTTTTGTGTATACGCTCGAACCAAATCCTCAACTGAACTACTATTTGCTCGAAGAACTGCTATGTTCTTGGACTGGAAATTCATAATTCCTCGGGGGCCCATTCCTTGCACAATTATTGCTTGGGGTTGATGTTGTAAAACATTATCATGAGCATGACCCTTCCCACCAGAATGTTCTCCCGTATTCGGATGGATCATAATTTCAATAGTATTCCCATGCTCATCCAAATCTATTACAGTGAAGTATGGTGCTCTCCCAAAATGAGCGGCAACCACCTTACCTTCAGAGTCTTGTGTCGGAATAAGTATCCTGCTTGTCACAGATTTCCACCTCCGCCACCTCGATGGCGTCTTCCACGTCCTTGACCGCCACCACGACCATATCCGCCTCCTCCGCCCATTCCTCCACCGCCGCGGCCCATACCGCCTCCGCGACCCATGCCCAGCCCTCGTCCTGGACCACCTTGACCCTTTCCAACATTAGCTGGACCAGGGGTTGTTAGCTCCTGCAATGTACCAGTCTTGTAGCTCTCAATTGCAGCTTTTACAGTACCTGACACTCCCGTCATTACTTTTATTCCTGAGTCCTGCAATGCAGGGAATGCATTAGGACCAGCACTACCAGTTAGTACAGCTTCTACATTCATAGAAGCTACTGTCTGAGCTGCTCTAATTCCAGCACCACCTGAAGCCATTGCGGCCTCATTTGAAATGGCCTCAAAGTCTAATGTTTCAGGATCGGTTATTATGAAGTAGGCGCACCTACCAAATCGTGGATCAACTGTTGATTCCAAAGTTGGACCCGATGATGTAACGCAAATTTTCATCATTGTTCATACCTTTTATAATGAATACTGATTCACTATTAATATGAATACTGATTCATTTAAAGTCATCGGTATTTGCACAGAATTGGTCTAGATATCTTCCACAAAATCCCAGAGTGAAGTGTTTAAAACCCATATCTTACAATTGTGAGTGAACTGTAAGAGACTCCTGTGTTTCACATTTCTCACGACTGCTGTCACCAGCCTCCGATAGAACGGAGTCTTTCAAAGTGTCATGAGCTTTGCCCCTCTTCACTGGAACATCGTTCCTCCGATGGGACCCGGCTTCTGTCCGCTGCATCGATTCACACGCACCAGATGGTGTGATAGCAGACGGTGTTTCCACAGCATTTACCATGGCAGGGTCTTCACTCCTCGCAGTAGATTCTGTAAGAATCATCTGGTCATAAGAGTCGGCCACGGACTCCCCTGTCGAGGCTGGCGTCCTCTGGGGGAGTGCGGACTTCCCATGAGAAGAACGAGTCTTCCTCCGGGCTTTCAGTATGGCCCTATCCTTGACGGTGAGCCACATCCCTAGTCCGTTCTCATTCCTCAGTGAGGGGATGAGCATAATAAGGCGCTTCCCGATGTTGAGAGCACCATTCAGGTCGGCATTTGTCTTCAATCCACAGGTGGTACAGATGAAGAGGTTCTGTCGGGGTCTCTGTCCTTTGTGTCCGCACTTGTGACACATGATAGAGGTCCATTGCTCTGGGACTGCAAGATATCGTTTGGTATCAAATCCAAGAGAAGCAAGCTTGTGACCTAGCATCTCACGAATTCTCGCAAAGGCCCAGCGATGGATCATCCCTCTGAACCTTCTTCCTCGATAGTTGCCTTTTCGAGCAGCATTTCTGATACCCTTCAGTTTGCCAATTGAAACATAGAGGTCATAGATCTCGGTCATTTTGTTGATGTAGTCCGAGATATCTCTGATCAATTTCTTGTCAAACTCTCTACTGACACGCTCTCTCTTTCCACTTAGATCCCTGAGCTGGGCAGTTACTCTATCAGGATTCTCCCCTTTGGTAATGAGCTGTTCCTTCTCGTATTGCAGGGAAGCAACCCGCTCATCAAGTGTCTTCATCCGCTTAAGCTTGTCCTCCTGTTTCCAGTAGCGAACCTGTCTGTAGCCCTTTCTTGTGAGAAGGACGGAGCAAGCAGTCTTCTTTATCCCAAGGTCGATCGATAGTACAGCAGGAGGTCTTCCAGTAGAATCGATTTTTTCAATAGCGAGCGTCACCGTAAAGATTACCCACCATTTTCTATTGGAGTCCTTGAAGATTCGAACTGTCTTGACCTCTCCCTCTTTCATCTGATTGAGATGATAAGAAGAGATAGAGAGGGGAATCATGAGTCTATCGTGTCGTACTCGACCCTGTGATATCGAGTCCAAGGAGTTTCTAAGTTTCAACCAGTGACGAATCTCAAGCTCCGGTGTATACACCAGCTTGAAACGCTGAGTAAATGCAAATCGCGGGATCTTTCGGGTTGAGTATCCTTTTGTCCTAAGAGGTTTAGAACCCCCTCGTTCTAGATAGCTCTGCCACATGGCAATAGCTGTATCTCGACACTCCTGAAACTCATTCACAGAGATGTTCGGAAATCTAACCTTGAAGTCATGGGGAACATAACTTCTGCTAGCCTTACCCTTGGAAGCTGTCAGGGTGAGTTCTTCCAACTTTGAAGTATTGATTCTTGTCTTTTTCTTCCCTGTCAGCAATTCGTCTTCATACCGTTCAATCACTCCAAGATAGGCCTTGATGACCCTACTATCTCTCCCAGTAATCCGGTTGAGACGAGTCTTCTGTCTATCAGTCATGGAGTCCCAATTTATCGGGACCTTAACACTGATTATCGTACCCTTGGAGCGACCCATTCATTTCACCTGAACCGTTTTAAACTTCTGACCTTTCTCTTTCGAGTTCACTCCCATCCTTATCCCCAAGAATGGTTATGTACTCCTACTCTTTTCTATTACACAACCCGTTTTAAACTTATTAAGCAAAATACTGATATTATTCTATTCCAGAAATAGATGTATTCTATAACACTAGTCAATTTGCAAACAGATTATAATTACTTATAAGTAATAGTACATACTGATAACAAGCTAGGTTGAGTTCAAAATGAATAGATTTTCGTGTTTTATGGACCCCGCCACACATTTTCCAGACACTACTAGATGGCCCAGAGATGCATTAGAAACCCATTATTTCGCCTTTTGGAATGAGATAATTCCTGATCTACAGGGTTATAGGGTCCACCCCGTTAAAACATTCTGTATGCCCGTACACAATAAACAAGATTGCTATGTACAGGTGTACAGAAGGGATAAAATACTATGTGCGTCCGTACAGAAGATGTGATGATCAATGTCTTTACGATTAGAAACCCACCCAACTCTAGATGAGATTGAAGAGTTCAGAAGATCCGAGTCCACCACGATATACATCAAGAGCCCTATCATGCAAGGAGCGGCTGGACTTTTGATTGGGTCCGTCTGGCGTGCAGACTATTCCGATAGATCAATCCGTCTACTAAATTTGAACCTTATCTCGCATTATGAGAAGGTTCCTCTCACTCCCTTTGCTATCCCTGATAGACATCTTCGTGCTATTCGAAAGATTGGAGCAGCATTATTCAATGTGCAACGATTTGATAGATTATTCTTTATTGACAGGTCTATTTCATCAACAGGTTATATCGTCAATCGAGATAACGAAACTCGTTTGTTTCTTGATCGCATGGATGCAGAATTGTATGTTTCCCAGACCGGTGAAAGAGCAGAGATAGCGACCCAACCACTCACTAAGAAGACCTCCCGCAAGGCTCAGAAGAATAGTGCAGAGATTCGGACTGAGATACTTCGGCTAATGACTCAGGTCATGACCGGGATGAGTGCATTGAAGCAACTCAAGGCTCTGAAGGAACGGGGTATAGAACTCAAAGAACTAGAGAAGATCTGGCGTGATGCACATGAACAAGACAATCTCCCAGCTATCCTTGGGACACTCCTCTACGAGTAAGGAACAGAAAACTCCCGGTAAGAGAGTGGTCCCAGCGCAGCCTGCAAAGGTCTTAGCTGCTGCAATCTACTCCGGGTTGGCAGCTTTGGTCCGGCTTGCTGAACGGCGAGTGACCAGAGACCCAGAGGTCATCAGATTATTTACTGAGATCAAGGAGATGTGGGAAGAGGCTAGCACTGAATATAGACGCCTGAAGAAGACTGGTGTCTTTGATTTCTCAATCATCTTGAACATTGAGCACAATATGAGAAAGAACTACCTTGGAATGCTATGGTACACAACACGCCCCTTTGGTAACACAGAGTTCAAGCGAGTCTATCGATGGAGAGATGGTACTATTGGCCCACTCAATGACCTCCTCAACTTCGCAGGAGCTGAACTGAGAACAGTTGCCACTAAGTACTACAGCTTTCCCAAAGTGAAGTACTATCAGGTCCGAGAATACTCGAACAAGAAGATAGAGATACTCCGTAAGAGTATAGCAGCAAAGTACCCTCCGAAGAAAGATGCAGAGGTTTTGTGGACCGCGGCCTATCCGGGAAACTCAAAGCATCCACTTGTCCGCGTTAGACACTCCACCCTTCCCGAGATGGACTTTGTGGACATGATACGTGCTCATGTGATTGAGCTGGTCCGTCAGTGTTTCATACACAACGTCCCAAAGACATCTTCAAGGAGATACATCAGACTCCTCATCTATAGGCTGCAACCCTTCCTTGACTGGGTGTATACTGATGGTGTTATGGGGAGAGGAAAGTTCTGGCCCGATGCAGACAAGGTCCTTCGTGAGATTGTCTTGGAGATTCGTACCAGATACAGTGAACGCTTAGGAAGGACTCCTCGACTCACTCAACAGATTGAGTCTAGTCCAAGGAAACCCACGCTGGCTGATATAGTGACTCAGATCAATAAGGCTTACAGACAAGACACTTCTGTAGAGATGATGAAGACTACCACTGAGCTTCTGAAGCTGATGGGTCATTCTGTGAACAAGAAGAGAAAGACTCTGACCCTGAGGTCAGATATCTTACCTGCGATGAAGAAAGCGCTCTCAAGACTTGCTAAAGATATGAAGTATAAGATGAGAGAGGTCGAGGAGTTCAAAGAACCCATCACACCAGCTCTTACTGATGATGATGCACAGGACCTCTATGACCACATTCTGCAGGTCTCACAACGAGAGGGAAATGACTGGCACAGAGTACTCTTTGGAGATATGTTCCATCCGTCCTCTCTGCGACAGCTTGTCCATGCAGGAGATAACTTTCTGGATGCGCCCTCGGAATACTTGATCGCAGCAGAGGTTCCTGTGAAGAGCATCTCCGGGAGTGGGCAGGCAGATATTGTAGTGTCAGTACGACGCTCCGTAGCAGGAGAGATTCTCTTCACTCCTATCATTACATTTGATGTCAAGACAAAGACCGGGATCAACTGGACTATGCGAGGAAAGCGACCTCGAACGAAGAAGGATGACTCACGGGTCCCAGGGTTTGATGTTCGGAAGAGAGCTTTGACTTCCATTGAATGGTCACGAATAGTCAATAGTACCCCAACTCCCTTAGAACGCACCCAGCTTCAAAGCTACGAATCAGGTCTAATAGAAGAGTATGCAGAACTTGTGAAACAAGACCCTGACCGTCCCAAGACCCTCTGGAAGGGAATCGTGCTATTGGACAGTGATGAGGATCGTGAAACCCTGTTCACCCTCCTACCTGAGCTTGTGAAATTGGTCATCAGCGATCTGAAGACTGGTACTTCTCCAGACGAACGAACTCTGTACACCCTCAATTCGAAGGGAGTTCGTAAGAAATGGCAGTACAAGTTTGGCATAGTCTTACTTCCATCAAATGGACCACAACATCTGCTTGAGAATACCAGACCCCTTGAATCCGTCACTGAGGATGACCCCTTCAGAAACAGGGTCAAGGATGATGTCCACTTCACACTATATCTGACGGTTCCCTCCGGAGGGTCTTCTGGTGAGTCAGCAGCATGGATATCTCGTAACTGGCATCTCTTACACTATCTGTCTGAACTTAGAGAGTCTTCAGAAAGACAGAACATCAAGTGGTTAGACCTTACCGGGGAACTCACAGAGATCTGTGTGCGTCTTCAACGACTTCGTCTAGTCGGAGACCAGAAACCAGGAAAGTTATCAAGACGGAGACTAGAGCGCTTTCACCACCTTGCAGAAGAGATCGAATTCCATGACTTGAGTAGCAACCTGAAGGAGTACTTTTTCTCGAATGTTACCACTGGCATTAATCAACTTGAAGCACAGATAAGAGAGTGCATCCAACAGGCATCAGAGGAAAAGTCGATCATTGTCATAGATGGCTGGTCCCAGCTTAGAAAAATCATCCCCTCTCACTTGGACTCATTACTGAAGACCTTAGAACATAGGATCATCGAGTGGTTGCCAAAGAAAGCTGCGGAGATCATCTGGCTTGATAGACCAGTTCCTGTACCAATACTGTCCGCCACCTATCAACTGCACAGAGTGACTCCACTCCCTCACGACTCACCCAGACGGTTACTCCTTGATGAGGTCATCTGGAACCTCCCGACATCCCCACGAAACTTTGGATGGAGAACCCCTCGAAGGGAGGACATCAGAGTCATAGTCCAAGACATTCCCACATCCAATGAGCCAATGGTGCAATCCTTTGGAGTTCCACACCTAAAGGGATGGGCCCGGAGGTTCCGAGCAGACTCGAAGAAGGAGCGGATTGTTTCTGTGGAAGAGGTGTTTGGTGATAGCGAGACCTATGGGCGTTCCTTCTATGCTACCTCCTATGTAGAAATAGGGCACGACTCCAGAGAGGCAGTGCTTGACGATATCTATCAGCTGGTACCGAGTCTGAGCAGATCCCGTAATACAGAGAAGAGATCTTCAGATGAACCATCGGAGAACGATTCTCAAACAAAGTATAGAATGAAGAGTCAGGTCCTAGGGACTTCTTCTTCTTCAAAGGGGATATGGAACAGAGTGTCCTTCATTCAAAAACACCAAGGACCTTCCCTTGGTCGACCGGGCACATATTCATCCATTGAGGACATCACCAGGGGTAAGGTCAGGAAACCCTCCAGAAATATCCCAGTGATAAAGAAAACATCGCGACGTCCTCCAGTGGTACGGCCGACCCCTGTAGATGAAATAGACACAAAACAGACCCGACATGATGAGGTCCTTCGGATTCAGAGAACTGCAGAGTTCTTGCTAAAAAGGTGTGACCGTCATGATGCGTCCTTACATGGTGTTCTAGAGAATACCATCAAGCTTTGTAAGAAGTATCAGAGGGGAAAGAGTACAACCATTGATACCTTTGACCAGCTACAGAAACTCTATACCAGACTTGAGTGTTCACTGAACCTCTGGAAGGACCTTTCGTATGAACGAAGATTCGGAAGCGGTCGTGAACAGGCCCCTCGAAGTATAATCCCCGTGGTACAAAAACAACCCGAGCTTCTCACCCGGTATGGCATCCCTCTCTTCCTGTTACTCCTTGGGGTGATGAGAGAGGCTAACTCTGAGTCCTTGAAAACTCATGTACCTACCCTTTGGAGCGCAGTGGCTGACTGGCAATGGGTGCACATGGGTTTCAATCCCCGGGTAGATCAACAGGGACTGGCACAGCATAGATTCGACATTCCTGCTCTATGGTCAAACCTTCTCTGGAGAACACAACAGCTACTTTCAGGACCAGTGAAATCTAGGCTCTTTGAGAGTCACAGGATTGGTGAACTGATTCCAAGGGGTGATGGTGAAGTATGGTTGGTCTTTCAGGAAGAGCCAATGAGTGATAGGATGATTGCTGGCCTTCTCACCGGAATCAACATGACTGCTCCATTACGGGGTACTTATGAAACAATAGTAGACCTGGGTGAACTAGCAGATTCTATTGATTATACTCTGCAAGAATCCTCTAGTGAACGACAGACCATTATCATCACTCGATTTGATGGGATGGACCACCTCTGGGTAAAGCATCTGGAAGACACTGATGATTCGGATTGGACGCTCATTGGAAAGATAAGATACAGAGCACCAAAGGATGGAATGAGTGCTCCAATCAGAGGGGTCACTGTTTCCGGGGTACCGAAAAAAGTCATTGAAAGGCTACCATTACCTGATGATGATGTCATTCCCTCGGACCTCAGAGAACGAGTGGATAAGTGTCTGAGACAGATAGTTGGCGATGTAGGCTCAGTTCAATCAGTGCATGTCAATGTCACTATCAATGAAGAGTCGGGTTCGTATCTGGTCCAACTGATGGGCCCGAATGAGGAACTTATGGAGGAACCAGAATATGGAACTACTGAGGAAGTGATCGGTGTCTTACGAAGTCCGATGACAAAGAGAGGCTATTATCAGGCCGAGGATGGAGGCCAGTATTCTTGGAATCCCCTGAAGGATGTCTCGTATGAAGAGGTCGAAATAACAAATGGGCGGTTGAGTCTTACCTTCCTTCGACCACGAGTGGAGAATACGCGATTTCTCAATGGAATGTATGTCCTTCCGAGGACTGCACGGGAAGTCATTGAGAGTGAGTTGGGTGAGGAGGTCGTCATGGTGGCAACACCGGATCTTGTCCGATATAAGAAGGACTGGAAACGGTGCTGGAGTGTCTTATTCACGAACACGGATGTTGGAGAGGGACTGCGCCAAATGGAATATGTGATCTGTACAATCTATGATATTGCACTGCTCTTTGAATGTGAGCAGATATTCAATGTTGACATGAATAAACGACATCCAACATGGACATCAGTCAACCATCTGACTAAGATCAAGATTCCCGATGAACTTATGCATCGAAGTCGAATGGGATCGAATCTGGAGGTCAGTGCCCTCAGTAAAAGGGATAGGTTATCCTTTTAGTGGCAAATCTTACATTTTGCGTTAGTAATTTAGAAAATTGTAAGTGTTTATTTCTTGGTATAACAATAGAAGAAGTACTACTGGAGAGAAATACAATGGGATTCAGCGTAGGAATTGTAGGAAAACCATCATGCGGAAAGACATCATTCACTAACGCAGCTTGTATGACGGATTTCAAAGTTGGTAGCTATCCATTTACAACAATTGAAGCGAATGTTGGAGTGACTCATGTAAGAACTGCCTGTGCATGTGCTGATTTTGATGTAGAGGATAATCCTCAGAATTCGATATGTATTGATAGAGTTCGACTAGTTCCAATCAAGTTGATTGATGTTGCTGGACTTGTTCCTGGAGCTCACGAGGGTAGAGGAATGGGAAACCAATTCCTAGATGATCTCAGGCAAGCAGATGTATTGATTCATATTGTAGATGCTAGTGGAGCTCTTGATTCAGAAGGACAAGAGATTGATGCGGGCACTCAAGACCCAGCTGAAGATGTAAGATTCCTTGAGGAAGAACTAGTGGAATGGATGCTGGGAATTGTGAAGAAAGACTGGCGAAATCTGACAGGTCGTGTGAGGTCAGAGGGAGCTAAGCTAGATGAATTACTTCTGGAGAAACTTTCAGGTTTGAAGATTACCAGAGCGCACATTCTGATGGCTCTGAGAAAGTCGGATATGAAAGCTGAAACTGTTGACAAGTGGACCGATGACGAAACGAGAGACTTTGTCAAAATACTCCAACAGACTGCAAAACCAATTATCATTGCAGCAAACAAGATTGACAGACCCGGAGCCGAAGAGAATTACAAACGACTGCAAGAGGAATTCCCTGACTACATGATTGTTCCTGTAAGTGCCTTAGCTGAGAAAGTACTCAAAGATCTGGAGCAGAAAGGTGTAATCAAATATATTCCTGGAAATGATGATTTCGAAATTATTCAAGAGGATAGTTTGAAAGAGGCTGAATCTGCACAATTGGAGAAACTGAGGGAAAATCTTCTGAAAAAGTATGGTGGAACAGGAGTTCAAAATATCCTCAATAAGGCTGTTTTTGATTTCCTACATATGATTACAATTTATCCTGTGCATGATGCGAATGCGCTCACTGATAGCGATGATAATGTTCTTCCAGATGTATTCCTAGTTCCAGATGGAACTACCGCCAAGGAGTTCGCAGGTCATATTCATACAGATCTAATGGAATCGTTTGTGCATGGTATTGATGCCAGAACAAAGATGAGAATTTCAGACAAACACGTTCTCAAGGACAGAGATGTAATCAAAATAGTGAGTGCTAAGGGACAAAAATAGGAATACTACCATACAGTATGCTCCTATTTAGCCCCATACTGAAATTCACTCAATATAATAGAGAAATTGATGGTCAAATGGGTTTCTAGTAGTACCTTTTGACTGCCTCTCAATATGTAACGTTCTCCGATTCCAGTAGTGTATGATTGTGAAATAACAAATCAATTTTGGTGAATTTAATGGAGATATTTACAACATTGGAAGAAGCACGAGCTGCAGGAATGTATCTTGGAAGATTTGGTCAGTATCCCACGATATACAAACGTGGAACAAAGGATTACATTGTAGTTGAGAAGGGCGAATGGCCCCCATCAAATTCCTGGCCTTTTCTTAAATGGGACGGGTATAACTGGGTACCAGTTTTAGCCAAGCTTGAAACCGTTGAACAAGCACAAGAGGCTTCAGATCTCTTTTCTCTTCTGGGTCACAATACAGTTATCGTTGAGTTTCCCGGGATTACATTTGACATATTCTTCAGAGAAGCTCATGTACCAACAGGAGCTTGGATCGTCAGTGAATCAGATTCCCACTGTTTTGTTAGATACATGAAATCTCCCGAGTCCGTCGAAGATTCTGAGGACTATGAGTCTGAAGTCGTAGACTTTGAGATTGTACCAATGTGATTATCGCAGTTTCTTTCCAAGTGTCCAATATTGACCATTAAGAGGAAGATAGGTGAATAGGGTAGTCTTTGAGGCGTCGAATCGTCCATTTTCATCAAGTACTGACTCGTCAATATGGGCAGTGACTACTTCTGCAATGAACAAATCATGCGCTCCAAGAGGAACTATCTCTCTTGTCCTACACTCAATGTTTATGGGACATTCTTTGATCATAGGTGCTTTAATCTCAGAAGCTGGTTCAGGGGTGAATCCACCTTCGGAGAACTTGTCAAAGTCTCGTCCTGACTTGCTTCCTGCAAACACTGTACCTTCAATCTGTTCTGCTGAGGGTATATTCAGAACATACTCTCCAGCATTCTTCACAAGATTATAGCTGTGTCTTTCGGGACGGATTCCTACAACCATTGTGGGAGGTTTACTGCAGACGTTCGCAGCCCATGAGAGTGTGATTATATTGGGTCTATCAGGTCCATCTACACTCAAGAGAACCACGGGACACGGAACCATTACAGTACCAGGATTAATCTCTCGCTTCATACCATTTGAGGGTACATACTCAGTTAAGAAAATGTCGGGGTCGTCAACAGCTGCGCGAATCCTAGACAAACCTGGACATCAATAAAACCAGTAGTTGAACAAAGACCATTCTTGTATGAGCTTTTATGCTCTCAACAAAACCATATACCGAACCTGAATGTTGACCAATAAGGCCTACAGGTATGAACTGGACCCCAACAACATCCAGAGGTCATCCCTTGCTCAACATGCAGGAGTAGCTCGTTTTGCTTACAACTGGGGTCTCGATCAGCGGATCAACCAGTACAAGAACAATCAAGGTGACGACCGATTCACTGATGCCATCAAGCAGCACAAGCACCTCAATTCACTGAAAAAGTCCGAGTTCCCTTGGATGTATGAAACCTCAAAGTGTGCACCTCAGGAAGCCCTGAGAGACCTCCATCGAGCCTTCCAGAACTTCTATCGAGGACTCAAATCTGGGAAGAAGGTCGGATTCCCTCGAATCAAAAGGAGAGGAGTCAGGGATAGCTTCAGACTGACCGGAACCATCAGTTTCCATGAGCGGGCAATCCAGCTCCCACGAATTGGAAAGGTCCGTATCAAGGAGAAGAGGAAGTGCTACTTCAATGGAAGAATCCTCTCAGTAACTGTACGACGACGAGCTAACCGGTGGTTTGTGTCTGTCACTGTGGAGGAGGACATCATTGACCCTAAACCGATACAAGGAGCACCAGTGGGAGTGGACCTGGGAGTGAAGACCCTGGTCACACTCTCTGATGGCACCACCTTTGATAACCCACGAGCTTTGGGAAGACGAATGAGGAAACTACGAAAGTTACACAAATCGCTATCAAGAAAGAGGAAGGGAAGCAAGAACCGCGAGAAAGCCAAGCTCAAACTTGCTAAGATGTACCTGAGGGTCTTCAACATCCGACAGGACACACTGCACAAGGTGACGACCTACCTTGCCAAGAGCCACAGTAAGGTAGTGATTGAGGACCTGTTAGTGTCAGGGATGATGAAGAATCGAAGATTAGCGCGAGTCATTGCAGATGTGGGGTTCTACGAGTTCAGACGGCAGCTGGAGTACAAGTGCCAGTGGTACGGTTCTGAGCTTATCGTTGTTTCGCGAACATTTCCTTCATCGAAGCTGTGTTCACGGTGTGGGCATAGGAAGAAGGAGCTCTCTCTGTCAGAGAGGGTGTATGAATGTGAACAGTGTGGGTATGAGATCGACAGAGATCTCAATGCTGCACTGAATCTGGTCGCCGTCAGTTTGCCGGAGACTGAAAACGCCTGCGGAGAGGAAGTAAGACATAGCAAATCTTCCGAGATTTGTAATGCCGCCTCTATGAAACAGGAACCGAACATCATTCCAGACTCAATGTCCAAGAATGTCTAGGTTTCGGGTAACGGTCGTCAAGTTTAAGATGGAGTTACGAACCGCAGAGCACATCACTCCTATGAGGTTATTCTGATGGGACGCGTACTTGTAGCAGATCCAATTGCAGATTCGGCCGTTGCCAAAATTGAGGCAGCAGGACTCGAAGTTGTGAAGAGAAATTATGATACAGATGGACCAATTGAAGAACAAATCAAAGGGTTCGACTGTGTTGTTGTAAGAAGTGCCACTATGATTACTAAAGAGGTAATTGAGGCATCTGATAAATTGAAATTGGTAGTCAGAGCAGGAGTCGGTCTCGATAATGTAGACCAAGACGCTGCAAAGGCAAAGGGTGTTGTTGTTCAGAATACTCCCGAAGCACCAACAGTTTCAGTTGCAGAGATGGTATTTTCATTGATGTTCTCTCTTGCCAGAAATGTTACTCGGGCAGATAGTTCGATGAAAGATGAGCGTTGGGAAAAGAAAAAGCTCAAGGGAACCGAACTATGGACCAAGACCATTGGAATCGTAGGGTTCGGTAGAATTGGTCAGGAAGTTGGAAAGAGAGCGAAGGCTTTCGATATGGAAGTTCTAGCCTATGATGTCATCGACATTGATGATGCCTGCAAAGAGGTTGGAGCGAAAAGAGCCGATTTGCAGACCATTATTGAGCAAGCTGACTACATCTCACTTCATGTTCCCTTACTACCTCAGACAAAGGGTATGTTCGGAGAGAAGGAATTCAAGAAAATGAAGAAGACTGCATTCCTTGTCAATACCGCCCGAGGTGGAGTGGTTGATGAGAAAGCACTCTTGGATGCGTTAAATGAAGGTGATATTGCAGGTGCAGCCTTGGATGTTTTTGAGAAAGAACCTCCGGTTGACTGGAAACTTGTTAAGCATCCTAAACTCATAGCAACTCCGCACTTAGCATCATCCACAGGTGAAGCTCAAGTTAGAGTTGGAGACCTCACTGCACAGAAAGTCATTGACGGTCTGAAATAAAGAGAAAGGACAAAGCGTTACACCTTTAAGCGAACGTCCTCGAGTTGGCGTGGTCACGGCATGCGTGCCTGACCATACCATTCCTTTGTGTTGGCGGATACGTCCGCACGGGATGTGGCCCTTATGGGCTGAACCACAAACAAAGCGAATCTATTACGACAAAGGATGGAAACATCAATGCCAACAGCATACAAGCACATGAATAAAACATGGTTAGGAGAGCAACAAGAACGCTCTGATATGGTAAGAAGCCGATTGATTATCTGGAGAAAGCAGGGTACTTTGGTTAAACTAGACAGACCCACCAGACTTGGTCGTGCACGATCCCTTGGTTACAAGGCAAAGCAGGGTTATGTTATCGTGAGGGTAAAGACCGGTCGCGGACCACGTGAAAAGGTCAGACCAAAGAAGGGTCGTAAGCCAAGAAGTATGGGTGTAACAAAATACACTCCCCAAAAATCACGACGCTGGATTTCTGAAGAACGTGTATCCAGAAAATACCCGAATATGCGTGTCTTGAACTCATATTGGGTAGGAAATGACCACAAGTGGCTCTGGCATGAGGTAATACTTGTTGACCCTAGTCACCCAGTAATCTACAATGATCCTAACATCAATTGGATATGTGACCCAACCCAAAAGGGTAGGGACAGTAGAGGTCTTACTTCTGCTGGTAAGAGAAGTCGTGGGCTCAGAAAGAAGGGACGAGGCGCTGAAAAGGTCAGACCTTCCCTTGGAGCAAAGGGTAATGTCGCTAAATAGCGGACATTTCTAAGCTCGAGGGAGCGGCTATGCCGTTCATACGTAAAATCGAAGCCCGTGCATATTCACGAGCTACCGAGATTTCTGAAAGGGTGTCTACTGCAATATGTGGTATCTTCCCAGAAGATGTCAGACAGAATGTATCTTTCTCAGAGGAGATGGCTGAAGGACAATCTGGGGATTCAATCTCAATCGTAACTGGACTATTGGATAACAGAAATGAATGTGAAATTTCGCTTGACTATATGCTCAAACAAATGGAAAAGAAGGACCGTCGTGCAATTAAACGCACACTTGACTTACGTTTGAACAATAATTGTGTCTTTTTTCTCAGGATTGATAAGCAAGGAGCGTTTCTTGGAAAGATAAGGCTGGCCGACAATGCAGATGTCATAAGAACCAGAATTTACTTCAGGGATAGCCCTCGTTGTAAGAAGAAAGATGCGATTTTACTAATTGAAAAACGGCTTCAAGATGCGGAGGATTGAGTTGTGTCATTTGATTTAGGGGTCCTAATAACAGATGTCGCCAAGATTGATTCATTTAGCGATATGGCAAACAAGTTAGGACTCAAAGGATTTGCAGTAGTTGGATTGCAATCTGAACCACTCAAAACAATTACCGCGGATATGCAGGTATGTAACAGAGTCATCCTTCATGGGAAGAGTATCAATTCAGTTAGGAAGCAGATTGACAAGATTAGAAGAAAGGCAATGATTGTTTCTGTGCCACTTAGATCTATAGAAGTGACTAACTGGGCGGCAGAGGATAAACGTGTAGATCTTCTAACTGTTGATCCAACGCAGGACAATCGGCTAAGAGATACTACTGCTCATTTAGCTTCGATAACAAACACACACTTAGAGATTCAAATCGCTCCACTTCTCAAATCATCCGGTCTAAATAGGTCAAAAATCCTCAAATCCTATCGAGAATCTGTTACTACTGCAATGGATGCAGGAATGGATGTAGTTCTGACAAGTGGAGCAATTCATCCTATGGGATTGCGTTCATCGGTTGCAATGGCACATATTGGTATACTTCTGGGAATGGACCGAGCGTATGCAGATAGTGCAGCAAGCAGTTTGCCTATGTCAATCATTGAAAGAAATATGAAAAAACTACAACCTGGATTCGTAAGTAGTGGAGTAGAGATTCTTCAAAAGGAGGAGGAGAAATGAAGAAAGTAAGAAGAAGATACCTGCTCTTCAAGCTTCATCAGGAAGGGGCCGCAATTGAGGATAAACAACTTAGTTTGGCTTTCTGGAAAAGCCTGCTCTCATTGTATGGTGAGATTCAAGCTGCAGATTCCAAATTGTACATAATCGATTACGATGCGTCAACAGGAGAAGGCATACTTCAATGCACTCTACCCTCTTTGCAACAAGTAATAGCAGCTGCAGTAGTTATTGGTGAAATTAATGGAACTGCTGTTTCATTCGAACCAAAGAAGACCTCTGGAACTATCAAAGGGTTGAATCGCTAGAATTTCGATATTTTATGGGAATCTCATTGGCATTCTCATCTTCCAGGATATACACCTTAGTAATCCATTCTCCTGTTTGTTTCGAAGCAATGAGCCAAGCAACAGGATTCAAGCGCATGTTTCTTAGGTCCGTTGTAGAGGGCTCTGGTGGTGCTGGATGAGAATGATAAATACCAACTAAAGATTCTCCCAGCTCCTCTGCTTCGACTAGTAATTGATATTCGCTTTCAGGATTCACAGAAAAAGTGGTCCGATTTGTCTTCGATTCATTGTCAATCAATTCAACACGATTAACAAACACATTGTTTTCTATGATTACACCAAAGAGTAACGCAACAGCTTCGTCAGGAAGACAGGTTTCTGCGTGTTGTTGTAATCGTGCATAATCCTGCTCAAACAATTGCAGTTCATACTGCATCATTACGCACCAATGTCTGAGAAGTGTGTTTTGACTTCTTCAAGCACAATACAGGTTTCTGCATCTCCAATACCTTCAATTGTACCAAGACGTTTTTCGAGGAATTGATAGAGTTCAGTGAGATCATTCACAGTGACCATTATCATGAGTCCACACGCACCATCTAGAAAATAAGCTTCATTGATTTCATTGAATTTTCTGAGTTTCTTGGAAATCGCAGTTGCATGTTTCATCACGGTCTTCACACGGATTACTGCTCGGATGCTTTTTCCAATCTTTAATGGGTCTAAAACCACTGTGAAACGTTTGATGTAACCCTCATCCTTCAAACGTTTTACCCTACGTCGAATTGTGACTTCAGTTCTCCCCACAACTTCTGCAATATCACTGAAGGAGCGTCTACCATCTTCTTGAAGCATTGAGATAATCTCAGTATCAATTGGGTCCAGTTTCATCGACGTTACCTCTATCCGTATGGTATGATAATCCGAATGTCCGATTTCGTACATATATACACACCGATGTGTGCGAAGTCGCAAGAACATTTGTCCGAAATCGTTTGAAAGATGTACAATTAAAGCACTCGTAGCTCTTCCTTGAGAATCACATCTTTTTGTGGCAACATAATTGCATACAGCTCGATGTGGTCAATGAATTCCTTTGCATTTCGAATCTTCTTTTCAAGAAGCTCCTGTATCTGAAAGATACCTGAAACATTGGTCATCATAACTTCAATTCGGACTGTCTTGGACACTCCCTTGCGAATCTTCACATCTTCTATAGCTAGTGCACTGGCACTATGAATATTGATCTCTCCAGCCTCGAATGGAATTCGTGCTCTTCCCTTTGTCATGTCTAAAGCATCTGCAACACCAACAATGCCACCCTCGACTGTAAGCGGTGGTGCAATTACATCATGACAGTAGATTGCATGCATCACGTGACTACGGATGTGTACCTGTTTCTTACGATCTTTTGGATACACCTTTGCTAGTATTCTGTCGAGTATGCCAACTGATAGAACTACTGAAAATTCGTCATGGTTTACTCTTCCTACAACCATTCCAATATCATGAAGGTAACAACCTAACATTACAATCAGTTCAGCATCATTCATGTCACCGGTTTCTTCTTGTACTATTGTTGGAGGGAGTCCCTTACTTAGCTCTTTGAACAATTTGATTCCATTTAGAGCAACAATAAGTGAGTGCGTATGGCCATGGTCTGAAAATCCCAATCGGTCAATTGCCATTCTATTGCTATCTTCTAGCATAGTTTGAACTTCAATATCTTTCTCAATTTCATTAAATGCAATCATACAGATTTCATTATCTTTCAATAGTCTACGGACTCTGTCCTTTAGCGTGTTTCTTGGTTTTGGGCTCTTTGCCATTTTCTTTATGCCCCTTAATTCTATTTCTTAATTCAATTCTGGCTATCAGCTAATTAGGTAATAAATGAGATACTGGAACAATAGATTGCCAGATTCTTATTCGGATTTCCCTCAGTCTATACTGAAACATGAGCTGAGTCAGATTCAATTTTTCTTCTACTGCTAGTGAACATCTATTCTCATATGAACTAATGGTAATCGGCACGAAAATTGTTTGTCTACGGATTGTTGAGTTGAAGTGTACTACTGATGGTGTTTACAGAAATTCTAGCAACGAATATTCCTAGGAACACAAGCAGAACAGTAGCAACCACATAGATTACCAACATGATAGTTTTCCCTTCTTCGAACATGGTGAAGGCTTCATGACCAAAAGTTGACATGGTAGTGAAAGCACCTAACACACCAATCGTAAGGAAGATACGGATCTCTGGGGTTATGAATGAAACAAGTTCTGCTGAATAAACTACCATTCCGAGTAGAAGGGTTCCAAGAAAATTGACGAGAAGAGTTCCTATTGGAATTGCTGAACTATCACTCTGGATCACACTTGACAGCGCATAACGCAGTATCGCTCCGATGAAGCCACCTATTCCTACTAGTATCAAATCTCTCATTATATCACGACGTTGAAAAGAAGTCATCAGCTCGCGGCGGTTTCGACTACGTCGTGGTGGACTTCATCACCTAAGCAAGACGGGTCGACTTGCGTGATGATAATAAGGATTCTGCAGACGGCATAGCAAATTTTGTATCTAATGAATGGAAAAGAGTCGCCATATTCAATACAACTAGATTCACATCTTCAATTGGTGGATTTTTTGAAGATTCGTCAATTTGAACAGAGGGATATGGATGCAGTACTCCGCTTAGCTAATGAGCATGCATTTTTTGTGATGTATACAATCTTGTCACCTGTGTTGTCGTACCAACACGCCGTAGTAAGTGGCTGCTTTTTGACTCAGCACGTGCAAAAAAACGCGATGGAATCATTGATAGTGACAATGGCATGGAACTTCTGGTACTTTCGACATACAAGTGAGGGCGATTAAGGAAGTGAGGGCGATTAAGGCGGTCCTACTGAACAGAGATGACTAATTGCCTTGACCAAATCAGGTGTTCTACCATCCAGAATTTCATCTCCAGGGCGTTCGGGACACCTGGAATTTTTACAGTCCATTATTTTCTACAACTTACTACTTCGATCCTAGGGATTATTGAAACCAAAAGATTAATGTCCAACTAATCAAATGAGTTAAGCTAATAGGGTTCCTATATAGAACAAGGAACTTGTGTGGTAGAAGCGATTCCATTGATTGCAGCCCTATCATCAATATACGAAAGAGGTGATGTCTTGAGGAGTGCTGGACTGAAACTCGCGTTTCTTTTGACACTAGTCATAATCTTGACAACTGCATCAACTTGCTCCGAGTATCCTTGTCTGAATGCGACTACGAATGGGATTGAGAACACAGGCAGTATGGAACTTGCAGAGGTGTATTATAGGAACACGCTAGGTACTTCCAATGGTGTCTATGTGAGCGGTGATTATGCTTATGTAGCAGATGGGAGTCAAGGTCTGGCAGTGATTGACATCTCAGACCCCACGAACCCAGGCACTCCTGTCTATGAGGATACGACTGGCGAAAGCTGTGGTGTCTATGTGAGTGGTGACTATACCTACATAGCAGATGGGAGTCAAGGTCTGGCAGTGATTGACATCTCAGACCCCACGAACCCAGGCACTCCTGTCTATGAGAATACGACTGTTCAAGCATACGATGTCTTTGTGAGTGGTGACTATGCCTACGTAGCAGTGTCGCTGGCGGGTCTGGCAGTGATTGACATCTCAAACCCCACAAACCCAGGTACTCCTGTCTATGAGGATACGACTGGTGAAGCATACGGTGTCTTTGTAAGCGGTGACTATGCCTACGTAGCAATTGGGTCTTCAGGTCTGGCAGTGATTGACATCTCAGACCCCACGAACCCAGGTATTCCGGTCTATGAAGACACTAGTTGGTCGGCAGTTGGTGTCTATGTGAGTGGTGACTATGCCTATGTAGCAGATCGTGCTTCAGGTCTGGCAGTGATTGACATCTCAGACCCCACGAACCCAGGCACTCCTTTCTATGAGGATACGAATGGCGACGCATCGGATGTCTATGTGAGTGGTGACTATGCCTACGTAGCAGATGGTTCAGGTCTGGCATTGATTGACATCTCAGACCCCACGAACCCAGGTACTCCTGTCTATGAAAGCACTGGGTCGGCACTTGATGTCTATGTGAGTGGTGAGTATGCCTATATAGGAGGTTCTTCAGGTCTAGCAGTGATTGACACCTCACACCCCATGAACCCAGGTACTCCTGTCTATGAAAGCACTAGTAGTCCTGCAAGGGGTGTCTTTGTGAGTGGTGACTATGCCTACGTAGCAGATGCTGATTCAGGTCTGGCAGTGATTGATATCTCAGACCCCACGAACCCAGGCGCTCCTGTCTTTGAGGATACGAGTACTTATGCATGGGATATCTATGTGAGTGGTGACTATGCCTACGTAGCAGATGAGAGTTCAGGTCTGGCAGTGATTGACATCTCAGACCCCACGAACCCAGGTACTCCTGTCTATGAAAGCACTAGTTCTGCAAGGGGTGTCTTTGTGAGTGGAAACTTTGCTTACGTAGCAGATGGGGGTTCAGGTCTGGCAGTGATTGACATCTCAGACCCCACGAACCCAGGCACTCCTTTCTATGAGGATACGACTGGCACCGCTTACGGCGTCTTTGTGAGTGGTGACTATGCCTACGTAGCAATTGGGTCTTCAGGTCTGGCAGTGATTGACATCTCAGACCCCACGAACCCAGG
>JAEOSL010000031.1 GCA_016840385.1 Candidatus Thorarchaeota archaeon
CAACAACGGTCATTACTCCCTCTTCACCAGTAGCAATCTTGACTCCCCGGGTCAAGTCGATGAGTCTTCGTGCCATATGAGCTACAACATCAGGATCCACATCAAATAGGT
Organism: Candidatus Thorarchaeota archaeon; assembly: GCA_016840385.1. The sequence continues at coordinate 112 of JAEOSL010000031.1, forward strand.
TCACGTAGTGCTTCTTGGGTATCAGTAGACTGTGACCTTTGCTGACAGGAAATACATCCAGAAAGGCCATACATATATCATCCTCGAAAATTACAGATGAAGGAATCTCACCACGCACAATCTTACAGAATATACAATCATCTGAACTCATACCTGAACCACTGCATAATGCGGAGATAAAGCTCTTGGTAATATCTGCACAAGCCTCATTAGCGCAGATTTTATGGTTTCAATACAACTGAAATCTAAGGATGTGTTCTCTTGAGCGGACGCAGAAGGATGATTTACTTCGATCAAACACAAAATGAACGTGGAAAACTCGATAGCACTTATTCAGAACTTGGGAAGCTGTTGAGAGATATTGACTTTGATGTAGAACCATATACTGAATTCATGATTCTAGCAAAGAATCTCAAAAATGTAGATGTTCTAGTGTTCGGGTGTCCCAATAGCTCTAAAATTCGCCCTCCAGAGATCGATGTGCTCAAGAAATATGTGAAAAAGGGTGGAGCATTGATGCTTCTTGCCCTATCAGGTGGAGACCGCGGACTGATGAATAATCTGTCTCAGGTATCTGAGGAATTTGGCATAATTTTTGATAATACTGCTGTAAAAGATGAAAGAAATAATGCGGGTCTACCGACGATGCCAATAATCTCAGACATTAAGACACATCCATCAACAGAAGATCTCGATGATATCCTATTGCCTTCAGCATGCAGTCTTCGATTAGAGGGTAAAGCAATAGGCATTGCATTCACGTCCGAGATAGCCGAACCAATAAAAGCTCCCGTTATTGCTGTTTCAGAGGCAGGCAAAGGGCGGATCATGTGTATTGGAAGTTATGAAATATTTCGAAGAGGTGGAGGACTCAAGCATAAGGGGAACAAGGTCTTTGCTGAAAATGCGTTCAAGTGGCTAAGTGGTCAAATGCAGATGGCCAAACCTAGCTCTGTTGTGAAGGCTCAGAAAAAGAAAGAGAAGAAAGAGGCGACAACAACAGAGGGAGCTGTTTCAGCTGAGTTTGAGAAGACTCTCAAACGATTAGTCAATGCAGTGTTTGATTTGCAGAAGGACATCTCTAAGATTAAGGAACAAGTAGGGAATGTAGATATGAATATCGAACAGCTACGAGACCAGTTCCAGGACTTTGCAGAAAAGACCCAGCAACAACTAGGAGTTATGATTCCTGCAAAACAATTCAAAACCTCAGAAGAACATAAGACCGCCGACATTGAAACGGACATCAAGGGTCTCATGAGCGAAATCAAATCGGTAGAACAGCTGAAGGATCATATAGAACAACGCCACTCTTCTGGTGCTATGCCGAAAGACACCTACACTGAACAGAATGAAAAACTGGATGCACGACTTCTGAATCTAGAAAAGAAGTTAGCTAAGAAACAGCAAGAATTAGCCGAACTCAAGAGCTAGGAATAACTTTCTCTGGTTCATCTTGAATCACAGAATCTTTTGAAGATCCTCTGAGTTTCATCCGTAAAGTGCTAAACATTCCGCGAAGTCCATTTGTAGCAAATTCCAGAACAAGTGAGAATTGTTTGTGAGCCAGATAGCCTAGAAGCATCAGCAGTAGGAATGCAAGATAGATGTTCCGACTTGGAAAGAGGATTAAAACACCAAATATGAGTGGATTCAGTATCATGAAGATAGATACTTTCGTTCTTTCAGCTTCTTGCGTAATCATTCTTGAAACTGGTAAGATTGAGAAGAATGGAATCAGTGCTACACAGTAATACTTGTAGATTCCGCGGGGTGAGAAGAGATGCAAGCTTATCATCAAGAGAAGTGTTAGAAACAGCATTTTGCTCCAATACTGACGAAGATTAGCATCATCCTTTACTTGTAGCAACATCAGAAGAAGTAGTGGAATCATTGCTAGAATGAGAAATACAGTGTAGTAGGTTGCAAGATTTACTCCCTGGACTATTGCTTCTGGAATTTCAGGTAGAGCTAGACCAAGTGTTGCATTTATGTTCTGAATTCCAAGATTTAGTGAGATTAGGAGAACCGTAAATGAAATGGGTTGTGAAACATTGGGTAAAACAGACACATCAGTGTATAGCAGGCCACCAGGGCGTTGAAAGATGTAGTAGAGGTAGTTACTGATATCTGTAAGGAATGGAAGTGAAACTGCTGCTACAAAGATTAGCACATAAATTGCCAGTTTGGCAAATTTCCGGAGATCAAGCTCATCTCCAGCAGGTCTCTCACCTTCAGTAGTTGGTTCGGGATTATCTACAGGAGGTTTTCTCAAGAGATATGCAAGTAAGGGAAGTGCAAGAAAGAATGCAGTCTGTTTGAACAGAGCAGATGCCACCATTGCTAGGGTACCAGCCAATCGATTCCCTCGCATTAGTAGATAGAAGGATAGCATTGCAAAGAATACGAATGGTGCGGGATTCAACCATCCGAACACTGTATGATAAAGCACTAGAGGATTGAAGAGATAAGTTGCAGACGCAACAACTCCAACTCGGTGATTCTTAGATAGAAATGAAGAAATCCCATAGATTGGAATTGCAGTGAGAAATCCAAATAGTGAGATCAGAAGGCCAATGCCGAAGGGATCAATCGGGAGCATTACTCCGAGAGCACACATGTAGACATAGAGGGGAGGTAAGAAATAGGGAGTATTGTAAACAGACTCCCCAATCTCAAGGCTGTTGAAAGCATCAGTATATGGAACGATACCATTCACGAATTGCTGACCCCATGAGTAGTAGTAGAAGTCGTAGTCAAGATATCCCTCAAAATTGAAATATAATGTATATCCGAAAAGATCAACGTGGTCAGTACCATTCCAAACAGAACGGTAGGGTTGAGCGGCCCCAGTGATGAAGTCGGTTGCAGCAAGTGAGAATACAAATGACCATACAATTGCGGCGATAATTAGTACAAGAATGAAGAGCTGATGTGATTGTAGGAACTGTTTGACAGAAACAATGCGGTCTTTACTGTTCGAAGTCAAAACATATTCCCTCTTTGATTACTGAACTGCGGTTTCAATTTCCATAGATTCTGAAACATCTGTTTCATCAACGGTCTTTTCTGAATCCATGAATTCTAGTAGGACAAACATGATGTAGAGAACCAATCCCGCAATGCATGCTAGACCAAGATTATACATCACGGCGTTTTCGAGGAAAGCCCAGGTCAATGTTCCAATGGATGCACCAGAGATTAGGATGAGTCCCGTAATCAATCGGATGTGTTTCTTCATCTTAAGAACCACCGAGAGCGCCCAGAACGCCATCAATGTACCTGAAATAACCAGTGCTTGTCTTTCAAGAAATACATCAAAATTCCAGCTTAGAATATAGGTAATCAATCCAAAGATCAGAACTAAGGCAGCGATGGTGGAAGATAGTGTCATGAGGACATAGCTTAGATCAGTTCGTTTTTCTTTTTCAGATAATAGACCATTGACCGCTATTGAGAGCATCTGAGCTCCAATCACAATCATGGCTCCTCCCACCATGAAGAATAGAAGTATCTCTGAAATTGCAGCTGATACTCTTGCAAAGCAGATGGATGTTCCAAGGAAGAGTAACATTGCACCCATCAGGAGCGAGGATATGATAATGAGGTGCTCCAAAATTCGCTTTCTTAGCAAGACCGGAGAGTCATAACGCAAATCGATTGTTTCGAACTCTATTTTGATTCTGCTTGAAATTTGATTCTTCAAGAATCGGAAAGGCCGCTTTGCAATATCGTACAGACGATCGATTACTGGAGCAAGAATGTAGAGAATGAATATCAGAACTACATAGAAGAGGTAGATGTTCCTGTCGGGAATCAGAATAAGAAGTGTGAAAGCAAAGGGCATCAAAAACATCGACAGAGAAACAGGAACGTGATCATCCTTACTGTTTATCATTCGTCCGGAAGCAAAGATTGCAAAGAACGGTCCGAACATGACAAAGTAATACTTGAAGACACCACGAGGTCCAAACAAGCTAACCCAAAACATGAGAAGCATTGTTAGGAATAGCAGTCTGCGCATGAATACTCGGTGGTCACCTTCCATCTTATCTAGAAGAACCATCAATCCTGCAATAACAACAACTCCGAAGATGAGAGGAGCACTTGTGATCAATATTTGTTCCATAATGGATGCTACGTCGGGCATTCCAGCACCGACTGCAAGTACGGGAAGTGTTTCGGGTACACCATAACCTGGCATATCAGTAAAATTCTCAAGTGTGAAATGACCCGCTGCTAGTTGCCAATAATCCCAGAAGTGGGGTTGTGTAATTAGAGTAGGAAGCATAATCGCGCCAGCATAAGAAACAGCCACCACTACACTCACTGCAAATGCTCGGAAGTCGAAGTACTTGGTGAGGAATGAGAACCTGCCTGTATCAGGGTCTGGAAGGGGACCTTCTGAATCAAGCACAAGATCAGGTTTTTTCCGTTCACGCAATAACAGGAAAATGACTAGTGGAATCCCGAGAAACCACGCAGTCTGTTTGAACAGAGCTGCAGTCACTATCAGGATGGTGCCAGTATGTCTTCTATTCTTCAATAGAGCATAGAAACCTGCAAAGAAGAAGAAGTAGAATGCTGAAGGATTAAGCCAGAGATAGTCGACGTGATAAAGAACAAGAGGGTTGAGGAGATATGTTAATGCAGCTATCTCACCTACCCGAGGATTGTCTGAGAGGTTTCTGGCAATACCATAAACAGGTAATGCCGTGAGATATCCAAAAGACCCCAGCAAAAGACCAATCCCCCAGTTTCCAGGACCAATTAAATTCTCAAGCAATATTCCAGCACTATAGAGATATGCAGTTAGAGGGGGAAACATATAGAGGCCGTTTTCATTGGTTATACCATCCATTGTCAGGGTCCCAAATTCCTCGGAATATGGCAGCACGCCATTGAGTAAGTTGTTACCCCAATGAACGTAGAAGAAGGAATAGTCTGTATATCCTTCCAATTGATAATCTATTGTGTATCCGAAGAAATTGAACTCAGATGTTCCAGGGTAAGATCCTAGCCAGACCCCTCTCGAGTTCCAACCACTTGAATTCAGATAGTCCACTAAAGCTATATTGAAGACTACCGCCCAAACGATGTACCCAATCAACAGGACTGCAATAAGATAACGGTACTCACTGATGAGCTGAGCTAGTCTACGCCCACTACGAAAGAAGAGATTATCCATTCTTTGGATGCCGGTTGTCAATCGAGTTCTGTATTTTTTTTGGGCGTCCATGTATCAAAGGCAATATGCGTGACTCATTAATATTTGGCCTTAAGCGGAAATGCTTCTGAATTACATTTCTAAGGTCGCTGTGCTACTTGAGCCCTCTTTTGCAACTTCAATTACGGGTACTCCTTCCCAACCTTGAACATCGGTATGTGTAATGAGGAATATCTGTTCGAAATTCTTGTCGTTGACAAGATTAGTGACAACAGATTCACGCCGCATCTTGTCCAGACCACCGAGAGGTTCATCTAATAGAACACTTCGTACTCTTGGAGTGATTATAGGACTATCTCGAAGAGGTCGAATACTACTCATTGTTCTGCTGATCCCAAGACGAAGACCCAAGCTTATTGCAGTTCTATCTCCATAGCTTAACTGACCTGTTTTCTTCCAAGCTTGATCACGTTCGTCCCAGATTTTAAGAAGTAGGCCAGGTCCAGATCGTTTTGTTGATTGGGTAGGTTCCAGATCGATGCTTGTATATTGACCATTGGTGAAGAAACGAACGTATTGATTGGTTGCACTTCTAATGATGCCGATGAGTCTTTTCTGAAATACATAATCAGCAACAAACCCACTAACGAGTTTGCGTCTCACATACTTGGCATGTTCATTAATTCTTTTCAGGTCCTCAATCTCTGCACCCATCTGTTTCATGAGTGCTTCCTTCCCCTCATAATCTGAAATCAGTAATTGCTCTCTCTGAATGTTGTCTTCAATTTCCTTGGTGCTCTTCTTTGCTTCTACCAATGTGCTCTCGAATTTTGCTACTTTCATTTGAAGATCAGATACACTGGTCACATTGAACTTCTTCAGAAGAGCGTCAATATCGGATACTCCAACGGTATCCAAGATTTTCACGAGTTCTTCTTCATGCTGTGTTATTTTAGATTGAATATCATCAACAAGTTTCTTCGTATCCATTGCTTTCTTTGTAGCATCATTAGATGTTACAATCTCACGTAATCGCTCTTCCATTTGTTTCGAGCTAGTAACCTGTTCTTTACGTTGTTTCTCAAGTCCCTTGATTTTTGTATCTCCAGATTTCATTTCTTTCTTGTATTCAACAACAAGTGCATCTCGCTCTTTGGGGGACAGTGGCTTGGAACATGTTGGACAGGTGGTATCATTTTCATCACTACGAGAACTTGTGAGTGTAGCAACTTTTTCTTTAAGGTCCCGGTTAATCCCAGAGATTTGACCAATTTCCTGATCAATTACTTGCTTCTGTGAATCGACCTCTTCCCTCTCAGTTTCTGTTCGTTCTTTCACTTTCTTCAACGAATCTAACCGTGCTTGAACCAATGCCTCATCTGCAGCAAGTAATCCTGCCTTGGTCAAGTCGGTTTGAAGTTCTTTGCTACGCCTTTCAAAATCGCGATTATCTTGGTCCAACTTGCGTTTGATTTCACTAATCTTACGAAGTGAGGGAGCATCAGGGATATCCTTCAGTAGTTCCTCTGTAGAAGTTATCTCCTCATTTCTTTGCTTTACTGATTCTGTGAACTTAGTTATTCGGTGTTCACACTGTTTAACCTGTTCTCGAATGGTTTCGGGAGGTTGATAGTCTTCAGATAGAGCGTAGATTTTGCTGTCAAGATTAGACTCGAAATGATCCAAATGATTGGTCATTTTGTTGAGAATTTCAATATCATAAATATCGACTAGGAGTTTCCTCAGTACTGTGGGTGTCGCATTTGCAATCGCTGCAACCTCACCCTGTCTGACTAATAGAGTATTCAATGCCTGTTTCAATTCAAGACAAAGAATCTCATCCAGTTTTGTTCCAACGGACGTACTCTTGTCAGCAATCCGCTTCCATGCTTTTTCCTGCTTCATAAATAGAACAACAGCCATTCCATCAGCGGGATTGTACGTTCTATCTATCTTATATCGAGCACCTGCAACTTCGAATTGGAGAATAACTCGAGTAAAAGTCGAGCTAAAACTAATTAGTTCATCATTATTGAGACCTACAGAAGTTGCACCCCATAGACACCAAAGAATCGATTCAAAGAGTGATGATTTTCCAGTGGAGTTGAGTCCTTTGACTATCACTAAACCTTCTGGAAACTCAATATCATCTTGGGGTAAGACAAGATCACGAAATGGCTTGAAGTTCTTGACCTCTAACTTCAGGAGTTTCATTATTCGTCCTCCTGTAGTGCATCTGAGGTCATTTTGCCCTCTCGCTTGCCAACAGCAAACTCCAGAGAAGTGACTGCAATTTTTGTAAGTGTTTCAACATCGAAGTTCTTGTCTATCTCCAGAGTTTCAAGATATCCTTTGAAGTCAGCTTCTGGATCTTCAATTAAAAACTCTGACTCAATCTCAGGATACGACGCAGCAATATACTCTGCATCAGCGGATTGTCGAAGGTCCCAAACAAACTGAGCAACATTGTACTTTGAGTTGTGAGAGAGAACTTTCTGACGAGAGTTCTCAAGAGCAATCCCCAAATCAAATCCAGTTAACCGTTTCGAATTTCCTTCAAAGACTAAGCGAACTCGTGCTGCAGTAACGGGGTCCCACTTAGTCACAAGATCTTTCTGTGAGAACCACCCTTCAACCCTTTCAACAACAGATTCTACAGTATCATCCTCGTTGATAGGAATCTTGTCGTTCAATACTGGTCGTTTAAATTCCAGAGGATATTGTGTAATCTCGGGATCCTTTCCTGCGTCAATATCAACGATCAAGAATCCTTTCTTGTAAGAGGTTTCATCGAATCTCCATCTCTCAGGAGACCCTGCATACCAGGCATTCGGGGAGTGTTTTACCTGCCTATGATCATGACCTAGTGCAATGTAGTCATAGTCCATGCTGAAAATAGCACTGTAGAGAGTGTCATCAAGTTTCATTCCATGTGTCACAGCTACAGTAGGTCGTAAACGCTCACGTTTCTGATGAGTTGTAATCCAATCATCATAGATATCGATCATATTGGAGGACCGAAGAACCGCAGAATCTATGAATGGAAAACAGAAGACATCCAGATTCTCAAATGAAAATTCCAGAGGTTTTCCTTCTCTGATTGCTTGTTTCAAATCTTGTTGTGTTGCTACACGAAGACCAGGTACACCAAGTCTGAGACTCTCAAGTAAGGAAACCTCATAGAATTTGAACAGGCCATGATTTCCCTCGATGATGACTACTGGAATTTGAGTCTTCTTAATGAATTCCTGAAGGACTCTCATAGCAGTGATTTGTGCATGAATTGGTGGTTGTGAGGGATTTCCTTCCCATGGAGAGTTGTATAGGTCTCCTGAATGAATAACAACATCCACTGGTGGGTCAAGTTCTGCAATCTTATCAAAAAGCTCTGCAAATCTCTCGTAGAAGTCACTCTCTAAGAGTTGAGTCTTCATTTCTTCAGCCCAAATATTGTGACGTACACCATTCCTAGGTCTACTTCCAAGATGAGTGTCAGAGATGTGAGCGATTCGTGCAGGCATCAAGTCATTCCTCAGAGAATGTGTTCTTCTTCTTTCTTCGTCTTACCATCCTTGTATCTATGTTTATCCTTCTCATATATTGTGTCAAATAGTGGAATTCGTGCTGGTAGAGGTAACTCCCTGTAGGACGCTGTGACAATTGCTTCACCACGGGACATGACTCGAAATTCATTCTCGAATCCGTTGATATTCACACTGGCATTTTCTATACAGGCCTTGATCTCCCGTTCATTACCAAGACGTAAGTTGATTTCGGTGTTCATTTGGCTCAAGATAACATTGTCAAGAACACTCACCTGTTGACTTACAACTAGTAAACCAATATTGAACTTCCGTCCCTGACGAGAAATGTCTTTGAAAACAGATTGTCCACGCATCAAGACGGGATTCAGGATTGATGGAGCCTCTTCCACGGTCACTTGGATTACCGGTAGTTTTCGGGGATCACGAACTTCAGACGAATCTGCAACACCATCTTTTCCATAGAAGGTTCGTGCTTTCTGCTTTACACGATTGAAGAAACTATGGGGTAATCGTCTCTGACCTTGAGTTTCAAAGTCACCCAAGTTACCACTACTCTTCAAGGCGCGACGCATATCGGATAATGTTCGTGTGACAATTGTGGTCAACAAGAATTGCTCCGTATCACTCATCAAGCTCGTATTGACAACAAGAATTCTCCCGGTTTCCATTGCAAAGAAGATATCATCAAGAATAGATGTTCCCGAATCTATGAAGATGGGAGACCGCTCCAAGAAACTCAATCTACGTTTCACGGCTCTTAGCGTACCAACAGAAATCGAGCCAGGGATTGAGTCCTCATCCATACTTAGAATAGAATCTATCCAGTTCTCTCCTACGGAATGGTACTGTGAATCAATAAATGAGGACATTTCAGCAGTATATTCTCTAATTGAATAGAGGTCTCGAGGCTGTATCTCGGAATAGAGGATGCGTATTTCTCGAGTATACGCCCGAATGTCTCTAGTTGTGGCACTCTTGTGGGTTGTTAGATAATAGAAATCGCCAATCACATCGGTACGGGTTGTAGAACTCATGTCCTTGACAATACTCTGAATTCCATACTTATCGACTCCTTTCGCAAATTCATCATGTGGGTCAATACAGAATGCAGAGAGTCTAGGTTTGTCAGAATTCGGATTGCGTATTGCATCAAGATTAGTATCAATAATCGATTTGATCAGGACCATCATCAGGTTACTTTTTCCAGCACCAGTAGATCCGAATATCCCTACATGCATTGGAAGATACATAATTGGAATCTTAACTGGAACATTGAGTGTTTTTTCACCTACCTGTAAATCCCCAATGTGTACTTCTCCATCAGTTTGACATGCTAACATTTCTTGAACGAATTCGTCAGATGTACCAGGCACTGGTCGATACACTGATGCAAGATGGTCAGGTAGTCGACGTGGAGATTTGAATGTCCATTCTCCTTTCTCATCCTTCTCCGCATAACCAAGCATTCTTCCACCTAATGAGAGAAGCATATTCCTATCAATTCCAGAGAGATAGGCATCACCCTCAACCATGAGCGTACCTGCTATCCTTGACATATCATCTACTTGGCGAAGGTAGTTCTCTAAACCTAGAACTCTGAAGAAGAAGACTCTTTCATTTCCATCACGATCGGAGTATATCATGAATATCTCTCCTACGCTGATATCACGATTTCGTCCCATGATACCTAGAGTAGTCTGATTTCCAACTCCAACTTTTCCGTAGAGTTCACCAAGTTTGTCTTTATCGATTTTCATGTTATTTTCCTCACTTTACAAATCATAATCAGCACGGAGGTCCTGTGCTTTTCGTTTATCGAGTCCCATCTCATTTCGAACATCCATGCACACATCCTTTGCTAGTCGAAGGTCTTCATGGCTTAATTTACACGAAACATGAGCTAATGCAAGAGGTACTGGATAACCATACCATCGGGCATCTCTAGACATGAACTCAAGCTCTGCAAAGAGTGCTTTCTCATTCTCACGAGTGGCTTTTGGATCCGTTGGAACAAATATATTCTGAAGCCACCAAATTCGATCAAAATCAATCCTTGAAGGTCTATTATCCTTCGAGAAACTGTACAGGTAGGGAACTGCCAACATAGGGGGAATGTATGTTCGATCCTCGTAAATATGCAAACCGCCTTCAGGATCATCTTTACTGGGTAGATGACAGAACCACTTTGCAGTTTCTCCAAATACTTCTCGTGCCATGCCAGCAATACGGTGAGCAAAGGGGATTGTATGATTCTTGCTAACAGCACATAGAATCACATTCTTCTGCCTTGCTAAGGCACAGAGGTCTCTGAGCATGAACCCACTGGGCATCGATGGATATCGACGTACAAAGTGCATGAATACTGATAGTGCACCATCAATGAGAAGATACTTCGGACAGATATCACTCGTAAGAACATTACGAGCTGCTGCATATTCACTTACCTTTCTGATCTCCTCATGAACAGTGGCATTTGTCAATGATTGCTCCCTAGAAATCAGTGATTCTATATCTTTCAATCGTGGAATGTATTTTTCATAATCAGTGCCTGTGAGATCAGAGAACGAAGAAACCTTTCCAGGCTTGTAATCTTTGAAGAACGGAAGAGTCAGACTAGCCACATCTTTCAACGGATAGATGTTTGCTAATGTTTCTGCCAATTTTGTACGAGCATCATTACGCACTCCTGAGTGCCAGTGAGTGTCTATGTTGGGTTGTTCACCTAACTCGTTCTCAAGGGTTTCTCGTTCAACGGGAGAAAATAGATTCTCAGAGTGTGTATTTGTATCTACTACAACAGTGGATGTGCTAAGTAAGTGAATTCGAATATCATCGAGTGTCATTAGACTATCCGTACCAGATCCATCGATTCCAGCTATTCTGTAATCACTTTCCAGAATGATATCGGATCTATATGGAGTGAAGGTATCTAGAAGACGTTCTTTGATGCGGACTTCGTCTTTAGCAAATTCTTGTTCATCACGGCGGTCCTGCTGATTTTTGATATCTGTAAAAACCATTTTCAGTTTTCGTCTAAAGTTCTCAGTGAGAATTTTATCTAACATAGAATTCAACTCACTCCACACAGGATGTCAAGGACCAAGAATCCATCAACATCCTGTCCTGATAGCGTAATAAAAAGGTAACACTCGGTGGGGAAGAGATTGAGAAAAGAGCGCTTTGTGTAGGATGTAGATACATCTACACGCAATTTCCTTATTATGAATAAATTCATCAGAATTTATAGCAGCAGTGATTCTGGCTCGACCGTGTACATGAGCTGACGGGAAGTGATTGTTTGCTGAATATAAAGTACTTTGGACATACATCGTTTGCATTAGAAGCAAAAGGAACTACAATTCTATTGAACCCTGGAATTCTTGAGGGCAAGCCTCTTGTCCCTGATGATTTTCAGGCAAGAATAGTAATTGCTACTAACCATGTTGACGATGCCATTGGCAATTCAGCAGCAATATCAGTAAATGCTAAAGCTTGGTTCCTCGGAAACAAAGATACTGCGGATAAAGCAGCAGAACAAGGCGTTAAGCCGTGGTTACTTCATGTTCTTGAACCTGAAGTTCCCTACGAGGTGCCTGATGTAACGATCACTGGATACTCTCTCGCAAGAATTGATGAAGAAGCAGGAGGTCGAATTGACAATCTTGGTCTCATCATCGAGATGGGAGGTATGAAAATAGGCTATCTTGGTGATAGTGCTATTCGTGGCCTGTTTGAACAACTGGAAATGGATATTCTCATCGTCCCTGTTGGGGGAGGAGCAACATTTCAGGTTAAAGATGCAGTTAGTCTTTGTATTGATGCGAAACCACGTATTGGAATACCAATGCGATGGACTGCAGAGGACCAACCAAAGAAGTTCTCAAAATACATAGAACAATTTAGTAAAGGTACTAAGCCTGTGCTTATGGAACCTGACCAAGTTCTAACTGTACAATGGGCTGGTGGTCAAGAATTTCGATACGAGCTAAACTGATATTCCCAAATAGAGTGAATACGGAAGTCAGAAAACTCCCTGACTGAGTGAAAAATGACAATGGGTGCATTAGATGAGTGAGAATACAAAGAAGAATGTGATTATCGATCTCGAGGAATCAGAGAAGACTCAACTAGGCGTTGTGAGTGAGCTCGAGAGTATTGAAGTCACAGGTAAATTGAGTGTCATCAATGTTTCAGAGCGGAGTCGTATCTGGAACGTTAAAGTACACCTCGGTGATTCACGTGATTCAACAGATATCGCTGATGAAACACTATCAGGTGGCGAGGTTGATGTTGGTGGTACTTGGGAAAGTGGATATGGTGTTACAGTAAAAGCACCAATTGTGACTCTTTCAGAAGTCTATGACACGTGTGGAGATGTTGAAACTGAAGAGGCACACTGGGCATATGTCAGCAGTAAAGATAACCCAGTAAAAATCACAATCACGATTAAGAACGAAACCGATGGTGAAATTGACAGTATCATTCTAAACAAGACAATTCCATCAGAGCTATCCAACGTTCAGGTTATTTCTTCCAAATCTGGTACGGCTGAATTCGATGAAGGCACAAAACAGATTGTCTGGAAAGATTTCGTCATTTATCCCAAGGAAGAAACCAACATTGTCATAGGAGCCACAGGTCAAGTTCATGATACTGAACCTAAGAGTGCAGGTGAGATTGTTCTTACCTACATAGGTGAAAACCAACAGAGATCTGTTTTGAATCCAGACCTTACAGCACTCACAGAGTTCCTGATGGGAATTGAAACAGCTGAAACCGAACCAAATCAATGGGAATGCACACTAGAATGCTCCAATGAGAGTGATATGATCGTAAGACTTGACAAAGCAGAAGTCTATCTAACTCCAGAAGGAGGCGGTGAAAAACAGAAGATGATTGATGCCGCACCCAGCATCGAACTTTCACCAGATCAGGAATGGTCAGCATCCTTTGAAGTAGCAAGTAAGGAAACGCCAAAATGCACTCAGGAGATTCTATACACACCTGTCAGAGTAATCAAAAAGAGAGTACTTGGTACAATCGAGAAGACTCCGCAGGTAGTACCTATCTACAAGATAGAGTATACAAAGGAGTTTGATCCACCAACTGTAAACAGCTTTGACAAGACCCCAGTAGAAGTAACAATTGAAGTTACAAACGCGGGTACTGCTAAGCTAAACGAAGTCTTCATCGAGGACAATCTACCTGATGATGTTATGCCACCAACAAGTGAACACATCACTGTCTGGATACGTGGTGAAGAATTCACAGGTGCATACGAGTTTGCCATTGATCCAGAAGATCAGGATCCAGAAAAACCACACAAGATTTCCTTCAAGATCGAGAATCTAAAGGACACCATTGGAGAATTAGAGCCTGGTGAGTCTGTGAAGGTCAATTATGCAGTAATGGCTTGGAGAAGCCGACCAGAAAAAGAATATCCATCACCAATCATATGTAAAGCCAATATCTACCCTGCTGGAATTCCTGCAGAAGCTGCTAGCCCAGAAGATGGACACAAACTTGGTGTCATCTACAAGAAGCGAGCAATTTCAACCAAGAAAGCTATCAACAAGGGTGCTGGTGCTGGTGAATACATCATCGTGCTAGTAGTTTCTAATAAAGGAGAAGTTACAGCTGAAAACATTGAGATGATTGATTGGATTCCTTCAGGTTTCGAATATATCGGAACAGACCCAGAGGATGATCAACCAGAAATTGTCAGTGTTGCTGACGGTGCAAACATGGTTTGGAGCTGGGCTCGTATGAATCCAGGCGACAAGAAAAAGATGAGAGTCACTGTACAAGGTGAAGGCGAATACGAACGCCGTGAGCCAGAAGTGACTTCGATTTAATATCAGAAATGAACGAGTAGCCGCGGGAATCAACCCGCGGTCTATTCAGTTATTTTATAGAAACAGATTATTCTCCAACTTTTTCGAGCTCTCTTCTTGTTTCAGCAAGCTCTGCATCAATATCAGCCAGAGGAAAAGTATCAGATGCCTCTTCTGTAATCTGAGTGTCCAGATTATACAGAACTTTGAATCCATTCAGTGCTTTATGAAGTGCATCGGATATCTCAAGAATTGCAGAACCCAGGTCTGCCTCGGTCATCTCTTCCTCAGAGTGAGTATATACAAAGTCATAGGCACCCTTGAGAGGCTTAAAGCCAAGAGCTAATAGTTTCTTTACAATTACAGAGGGTGAAGCACCTTCACTGTAGAACCATACTTGTACACGGGTTTCATATCTAGACATAATACGTTACCTCATTTACTCAGAATAATGGCATCGCAAGTTAGTTGGTTTATGACCTTTCTGATTAACTTACCGATGAACAAGGAACGATACGTCTTCATGAGTAAGAGTATGGTTCCACAAATTCCTGCATTCACATTGCAATCCGTCAAATGCTTGGACATCCTGTGTTAGTGAAAACTGACGAATGGCATTGACAATCGATGTATCACATCTACCACAGTTGTGGGTTCCTCGTTTCTTCCCTGCTGCGGCAGGATCACATACAACCCTTGCAGCTCCCTTTGCTGCTTTATGGGCATATTGGAGAACCTCGACCACAGACCAAAGCCAAGGAGGTCTATACCGCTGTTTCTTCCACAGGAATTCCACTAAGGTATTACTCTGAACATTAACTGGATTGAGTGAAACCGTTGTTGCGCCTGCATTGATTGCATCACTGATGGTCTTTTGCGCATCAAGTAGTGCATCACGTTCAGTAAGAAACGGAGGTTTCAGGAGAATATATGCACGCATTCCTATATCGTGTTTCTTACCAAGGTCAACAGACTCTTTGAAGGCTGCAAAATCGAAATTCTTGTTGACACACAAGGAACGAATTAGATCACTGCTACTCTCAAGACCCATAGCTAACTCTATGGAACGGTTTCCCAATAGAGAGCGCACTTCTTCAAGAATTGGATCTAGTACATATTCTGGCCGCGATTCCAAGACAACCTCTTTGATACGCTCATCATTTGAGATCTCAGTCAGTATAAGATTACGTGCTTCATCAGGAATCTCTTCTTTATCCAGAAAACTACCGCTAGTATAGATCTTCACTGATAGAGGTGATGATGCATTCTCCAGCATCTTCATTGCTTCCATAAATTGATTGAATAACTCATCAGAAGATGGATTCATACTCGTTCCGTCAAGAAGATAGCTACACATTGTGCAACCGCCTTCACTACTTCGTGCATGAGCACAGCCCTCAGTCGAAAGAACGATCGAGAGTGCAGTACCTATTTCAGTTCCAATCCTTGCTTGTGTTGTCCACGCAGCTGCTGGTTTGTTTGGGTTCTTAGCACGTCTCTTGACTAAAGAAACACCTCGAGATTTGGATGATGCATTCTTCACCAATGTTTGCATTTCTTCTAACACATCAACCATCATCAAACCTCCAGTTTGTGACGTATCGAAATAGCACGCCCTCTATTCAGCTCGCACATTTCACGTCCTGACATTTCGCTCTTCCCAACAGCAATGACTTCATCATCATTGTTCAGTACGATGACTTCATCTCCTGGACGAATCTCAGAGTCAGCTTCGCTAATACCTACTGCAAAAATGGACCCACCCTTGACTTGTGTTGCATCCAGTCGAGCCCAGTAACGATTTAATGGAGCAAGAAGTTTCGCACCACTCAATGTCAAGGAGATGGAACCCGAACTTGCAATGAAAGAACAGATTTGTTCCTTTTCAATCCGACACACAATTTGTCTGTACGGCTTCCCACCAAGCTTGGCATTCTCAGGAACCAATAATTCACCAGCTCCAAGACCAAACTGAAAATCAGCAGTAGACCTAACGATTTCCTCAAGTTGTTTTGGTTGACTACCTTTCAAATCGAGGACACCTTTGAGATCGGTAAGTGTTTCGTGCAATACCTGACGAGAATCCCAGCTTGATGCAGATGATTCGGGGGTTGTATAGATAATACTCTGTGAAACTTGAGATTCTGCACCTTTCACAATCCCGAGATATCCACCAGATACATGTGCAACAACTGTACAATTAGCATCAAACTTGTTCAAGTAAGTTATGAGTGCCTGTGCACCTAATTCGGTTTCCTCAGAGTCCCAATCGCCAGTAACAGGAATATCATAATTTGCAGCTGGAAAAACTCGCTCAAGTTCTCGTGGTACAACTCCAAGAGGAGATGTGAGAATTGCCTGGGCGACTCTTTCTGCAGCCCTTCCAAGAGCACTCCCAATTGTTTCTAGAAATCTACGATGAGACTTTGAGTCCGAGTATGGTTTTTTCGCAGAACACGGGAGTAAGAGTACGATTTGTTTCCCAGTAGGAGGAGTGTAGCGAGATTCTAAGTATTCTCGATATCTGCGAACTGCTGGAGAATTGTATGATTCTGGACCAATCAGAGGAACAACATCCGCTCCAGTTGTTGGCGTGAATTCTTCAATGAAGGGATAGGTCTGTTTGTCCACTTGTCTGAGGAGTGCTGCATGATTGGGGCTAACATGGGTCATTGATTCAACTAACCATCGTAAACGACCAGATTTCATAGCATGAAGTGATTCAGATAGAATTGAAGAGTAGATATTCAGGTTATGATTGTGAAGCGCCTGAATATGCTCAGAACTGTACTTCTCATCAATAATCTTGCAGGCTAAACATGAACAGTATCTAGGAAGTTTCCCGGATTCTATTTGCTCGGAATCATTGGACCAAAGTCGAACCCCACTAGCTGCAGCCTGATATGCGTAACCAGTATCAATGATATCAAAACCAGTGTAGTAAAGAAGAGGTATGATGCTGGGATGGATTTTCCCAAGTGCAAAGGTTAGCCAGGACGCAGGTAGAGTGCTTCTAAGAGTGATTGATTTTAAATCTGTAGATCCAAGAAGTCCATCAAACACGAACGCAGCGGAACGGATTCCTTTGGTGTGAAACTCATCAATGATGCTTTTGAAATCTTCAACATCGATGTTCTCTGGGACTCTTAGAATTAGACGTGACGGGTCAATAGTTCCTTTGCTTTTCTCCACCATCTCTAGCTGATAACGAAGTAGCAAAGTGCTAGCGGGATTATCTAAAGATGCGAATGAAACTAGTGAAGGTAGGAGGATGGGATCAGAATCTCCTAATGCAACATTAGAGAACTCATCAGGTGTCATATTGAAAGGAATTGCTACTATACCTGGATTTGGCAATGTCAAGTCCCTTCCCATGTATCTAATCTGAAGGATACTTTTTCTTATTGAATCTGGACCAGTGAGGAGAGGTGTCTGGAATACTTCTTCGCCTATGATGTATTCACCTATTCTTGCGGGACCATCATGTCCGCGACCAACTCGAAACTCTGTCATCCTTTTCATCTCCATTCTAGACAAGGGGCTCGTATCCAGCATATCCCTCTGTATCAACCGTTGTTTCAGCCTTGGCAAGTATCATTTCGACACTCTCAAGGGCACCTATCTTGTAAAGTGGACTATTGTTGTTTCCGCAATGATATGAATAGGTGCATAGAGGACAGCCATCGACTGTATTGCAGTCGCACTTTTCCAGTATTGTTTTTGTTCTTCTGAATGCCTCATCTAGCTTTCCAAAGAGCAGTTTTGATGCTCCATTCCCTCCAGGACTACCATCATAGACAAAGATGATTCCGGAGTCACCCATTGATACACCACCAATCTCCCGAGTTCCTCCCCCGGTAAGCATATCACTGGATTCGATGAGAACATGCTCAAGTGCATGGAATGAACCACCGTACAATCCACTTGGTGTCATTTGGGGACCTCCAAGAGTAGAATATTTACCAGCAACATAATCATTGACAGACTTCACCGGTTCAGGTGCGGTAATGGCAAACCCACGGGTCTGATAGGTATAGATCAGAGGGGTTGTCAAATCAGCTCGACCAACTATGTTTCCAGTTCGGGTTTCCCTCTTGACATATCCATCTACGGTTTGAGTCATCTCAAGTGTACAATAAACAGCATTCAGTCCCAGTATCTCTCTTCGCTCTAGAATATCTATTATCTTAGGCATTGTGGAATAGAGAGGCTTCGTGTGTATGCTTCGATTCTTGTACGGAACTACTGTCGCTCTTCCAAGACCTGGAGTGTACTTGAAATCTACAGACATGTAGTTTTTCCCACCATGCAAGTAGATTGCCCCAGGATGCAGCTCTTGAGCTGCCATCGGCATCGAGCGTTCACCAAGTCCTTTTTTATCAAGGCGAATCTGCACTGTATCGCCTATACCTCGTATGCTGTAACCTCGCCACGCTTTCCTTGCACGATCAGCATCAACAATTCGCACACTATCATCACGGACTCTCACGAGGTCATCCTCTACCAGTTTGTCTATGATTCCCTTATGCCGGTCAAACTGGGAAGCTTTTAGCTTTCCACCCATCGCTGCAGCAATCAGTTGATAGTATCCAACAACTTCATTCTCCGGCTCAAGATATGCGGCATCAATATCTGCGAAGTATTTCTCAGGGTCGTGTCGATAGAACGATGAGATGGGATCCTTCTCTCTTAGTGCAAGAATCGCAACGCTCTCCTGACCTTTACGACCAGCTCGTCCTATACGTTGTGTTAATCGAGTAATCGATACTATCATACTCACAACACTATTGAGGTCTCCAATGTCTATCCCAAGTTCAAGTGTCGGAGTTGATACGATAACAGGTAGTTTTCCAGACCTGAAGTCGTCTTCCACATTACCTCGATATTTCTTTGACAGTCCTGCTCGATGGACCATGGATTTTACACCGACATTCCCGAGAAGCATATTCAACACTTCAGCCTCTGAGTGAGTGTTTCCGAATACAAGGGTCTTGAAATCACCAACTTGAAGCATTGAAACTAGATCCACAATCATACTGTACTTGCTTCTCATGCCAGGATAGTACATCAGGAAGTGAACTGGTCCACGTTTTGCAGTCTTTGACTCAATGAGTTTCACATCAGTATCGAAGAGCAACTCTGCAAATTCTTTGGGATTAGCAATTGTAGCAGACGCCCCGATCTTCTGAAATCTACCAGATTCCATCTCTAGGCGTTTCATGATATAGTAGACATTGGTCCCCATTGATCCTGTATAGAGGTGTATCTCATCCAATACAACAAATTTCACAGTGGTTAGAAGAGGAACCAGACGGGACTGCATCCATCCAAGATGATAGTGTAGGATATCTGGATTTGTCAAGAGGATATCTGGAGGTCTCTCGTAAATCTTAGCTCTTTCATTTTGTGAAACATCTCCATCGAAGATAGCAACGCTGAGACCTGCCGCTTTTCCTAACAGTGTCACCTTGTCAAATTGGTCTCGAGCAAGTGCCTTTGTGGGATAGATAAGCAGAGCCCGTACTCCCGGTGTAGCAAATGTTTCCTGAACTGAGATGAGTAGTTGTCTGATAATTGGAAGAATGAAACCCTCAGTCTTTCCCTGTGCAGTTGGTGCAGCAATGACCACATCCTCTCCATTGTTGATGGCTTTGTAGGAATCTTCCTGGAACTTGTAGAGCTTGGTAATTCCCTTAGCCCCCAGTTGTTCCACTAATCGTTTTGGAATTCCGATATCACTGACATCAGAACCATACTCAGCATCAGTTGCTGGCATGTATTGATACTTGACTAGATAGTCGCGACCAGACGCAATCAACTCACGAATGGTTTCAGGCATGTCATCAATATCTCTACCACCCTCATCAACTAACTTCTTAATTGCAGCCTCTGATTGGACACGGGATGATCTGGATTGCCTGCGTCGTTGCTTCTTTGGGCCACCAGTTCCTGAACCAAGATATTTCTCTCTTCGAATCGCAGATTTTACATCCTCTCTATCGAATGCACTACGCTTGATTTCCTCACTGTATCCCTCATAAGCATCAAAGAGGTCCTTACTTTTACCATCAACTAGAATCTCTACATCGCATGTGGAACAACTGACATACCACCCAGCATCTACTTTTTTGAAGTCGAGTCGGGATCCACACTTTGGGCAATGTAAGACTGGCACAGTTAACACCAATTTCTATGACATCGATGGACAGCGGCTTATCAAACTTTGGCACTAGTTTTACACAACATCAGTAATCATGACGCCCGATGAATTAATAATGCCATATGCTAATGACATCTTGGGATAGGGGATGTCCGTACAAGGAAAGAACAATCGGTGGATTGCGCTAATTATCGTTCATCTGTGTAAAATTTTATTCCTGTTAGTTGCCATTGTTTTGGATAATTCAGGAAACTGGTACTATCTTTTGTCTCTTAGAACATGGTACTTAATGTTCTGCTTGGGAGACCTCATTCTGTTCTTTGCTTATTGGAAAATGAATCCAACTTGGGAAGAAGGTGCACGTGTCTTTGGGATCTTCTGGAATATTATGATTGTTGTATTTCTGGTGTATAGCTTTGTATTTAATTTCCTATTAGTTCTCATAATAGTAGAAACGTGTGTTCTGATTTTGTCTAAATCATAGTCTGACCAACAGAAAAAACAAATGTCACAGCACAATCCTTATAACGGTAGTGCAAAAAAATAGCACAACCGACTCGCACCAGCGATGGAGTTTGATCATAATGGTAGAAGACATCAGCTCAACTGAGCTAGACAAAATCATCACAGATAACAAAGTAGTATTCGTGGACTGTCACGCAGTTTGGTGTGCGCCTTGCAGGACACTTGGACCAATCCTCGAAGAAGTCAATGACAAGTACGAAGCCAAGGGACTGAAAGTTGTAAAACTAGATGTGGACCACAATCGTGAGTTCAGCCAGGAGAACCAGATCACAGGTGTTCCCAGCGTTCTAGTATACTCCGAAGGTCGCAGAGTAGTCTTCGATGATGGTCATGGCAAGAAGACTGACAAGCTCGTTGGTGTAATGCCAATGGAAGTCTACGAACAGATCGCAGACAACCTCCTCGCTGAAGAGGCTGCTGCATAATTAATTCATCACGCACCCTCGAGGAAGGAGTAACCTTCCTCGTTGGAGTGATTCGTTTTTTCTATCTACTTGTTAGGTAACAAATATAGGCGTCTAGGAATCTGAAAGCATCAGTGGAAACCCATGGTAAAGGATGTAACACCTTCAGATGTCGAGATCGAAAAGAAATCAACCAAACTTCTCTTTATTGATTGTTGGGCCGAATGGTGCGCCCCATGTAAGGCATTAGGACCGATCCTTGATGAGCTTGAAGAGAAATACAGCAATAATCCAGAAGTAGGTTTCTTGAAAGTTAATACCCAAGACCACCCTGATTATGCTCTTGATAATGGAATCCATGGTATTCCTTGTGTGCTCATTTTCATGGATGGTGAACCTGCCAAGCTTGAGTTACCAGGATCTGAGGAAGGTAAGGTAACAGTAGTTGACAGACTTGTAGGATTACGCCCTGCAGAGCATTATGAATATGTAATTAGTGCTCTATTGAACCTTGAACCGCAATCTAGTTGAGCATATGATGTTTTATTAGATAACACTACTGCGTGATTATAGACAGAGGTGTTAATGTGCCAATACTACCATTCGGAGATAAGAGTCCTAAAATAGATCCAAAGGCATTTGTGAGTCCACAGGCCACACTTGTTGGTAATGTTGAAGTTGGTTCGAGAGCCAGTATATGGCCGGGTGCAGTGATACGTGGAGACCATGCATCTGTGCGAATTGGTGAGAATACATGTGTGCAAGATAGTGCTGTGATTCATGCCCATACTGAAGAAAATCCAGCTATTATTGGAAACAACATAATTATTGGTACTGCCTCAGTTCTTCATGGAGTATACATTGGAGATAGCGCAGTTATAGGTGAAGGATGTGTCATCTTCGATGGAGCTACGCTTGGAGAGGGAGTTAGACTGGCTCCAGGTAGCATTGTACCAGCCAATGTTGTAATGCCTCCGCGAAGTCTCAACTCTGGAGCCCCTGCTGCACAGATTCGCGAGCTCTCTGGGGAAGAAGTAGCCCAACACAATGACAAGACAGATACAATCGCTCAGGTCTTTGCAAAGCTGAAGCGCTGGCAGCAATCAATATAGCTACATGGTTTCACGAGCTAGAGATGCAAGATTTTCTACACCATCAGAAGTAACAAGAAAGACATCAGCTACTTTTACAGCTCCTATGCCAGGGGCATAGCCAGTCGGATGAAGCGTGAACACCATACCTTCTTTGAGTGTAAATGGATTCTCTGATGTGATGTAAGGAGGTTCTCTCAGGTCTAATCCGATGGAGCTTCCTAACGGTTGAATCAATGTATCGATTGGAAATATCTTGCCAGATTTCTTCAGAATTTGTTTTGTAATGTCATCGAAAGAAATCTCAGGCTTCATAGCTCTTTCAGCTACTTTCATTGAGTTCAGTACGTATTCGAACAATTTCCTTTGCTGGTCAGTTGGCTGACCAAGGTGCAATGTCCGGGCGATCTCTGCGAAATAACCAGAGTGACTCACCGTGATATCTAAAACAACAAAATCCTCGCTCCGAATTCGATTAGCACCAGGCATCGCAAAGGGATATCGAGCACGGTCTCCTGACAGAACTGCTGCACGAATACCTCGTTGTTGTCCCCCAGCTCCTCGCATAGCAGATTCAATTTCAAGGGATGCTTGGTCTTCAGATTTTCCAGAAGCAACAGTTTCTAGTGCAGTCCTAACTCCAATTTCTGCCACATTGACAGCCTGTCGAATTGCATCAATCTCGGCAGCATCTTTGATGTACCGGAGTTTCCAAAGCTGTTGTGAAAAGTCACGAAAACCAGCATCAGGAAGGCTACTCTTGAGCGTGTCTAATTCACGTACAGAAAGCCAATCGAACTGAAGTCCTATCATTCCCTTTGAGAGATTCAATTCGTTCAATGCATTGATTATTGCGTTCCAATAGCTATGACCCTGAGCCCTATACCAGTCATCAGTAAGACTTGAACTGAAGGTATGGACCTCGGCCAGAATAGATTCTCCAATCAATGTATCCTCTCTGAATTCAGAAATAATCAGTTGGGGTTGGTGGTTCTCGGAGATAATACAGGCAACAGGAATGCTATGCCCAGGACAACGATATCCTGTCAAATAATGGACATCCTGACGTCTAGTTATCACTAGTGAATCGATTTCTTCTCGACGCATTGCGCGATATACTCGATCTAGACGTTGTGGAGTGAACTGCATGATACTCTATCGTCGAACTTGATACCACATTTAAGCTTCGTGTCGACTCGTTTACGATGAGAAGATTGTGTAAAATTAGTGGCGGGACCGTCCGGATTCGAACCGGAGATTACCAACTCCGCAGGCTGGTGCCTTATCCAGGCTAGACTACGGCCCCATTTTTCGTGGAGCCAGATTTGACTTATAGAGTCTTCGTTAGAAACCTATAATGAAAGAGAATCTTAGAATCGAATCTTGTCTTGGGTATAGCCAACAAAGTCCACAATGCATGTGCCTTTCTCTTTCTTTATCTTCAAAATATGTTCCACATTTTCAATTGTGAAAATTTCACCTTCAGCGAGATTATCAAGAACAGCCTTTCCCATAGGACTGTTCAGATGCTTCTGAAATCGTTCTGCAAGGTCCTTTCCAGCCTTGTCTATGTATTTGTGAGGGTCATTCACATCAAACACCCACTAATATTAAACAATCATTTCTGCAAATTAACTAAACTGGTAAAACTATCCGCAATTCAAGCGAATGCACATTTAGGCTAATGAGAATGGAAGTGGCTTTACAACAGCACGACCACTGTGTTTTGTAATGCGAAGAGTATGCTCGGAAGTTTGCAAAATAAAGCTCTCACCCTCTTCGAGATTGTCAAGAACGGTCTTCCCCATTGGACCATTCAGATAACGTGTGAATCGAGCCACAACTTTTTCCTCAGCAGATGTTGGGTCTCCAATAATACTCATGATTCAAACCTCAATTCACACTCTTTTGCATATATGAGGCATATAAACTCCGATTTTATCAAAAATGGCGGGACCGCCCGGATTTGAACCGGGGATACCTAGCTCCGGAGGCTAGTGCATTATCCAAGCTATACTACGGCCCCAATGGACTGAGAGTCTTGGGTTTCTTAAAGAATTTGTTCCATCGAGTTTTTTCACCCTTACGACACAGTTATAAAACAAAGGGGAGGCACGTCGCTTTGAACGCACAGGTGACAGTCGATGACTAACAAAGAGAAAGCCCTCAAGATTGAACGTGTCAGACTCAGAAAGAGTCAGAACCCACAACAGATCGACTTGAAGAAAATGGACAGAGTTCGATCTGCTAAAACAGAATTCTGGAAGATGAAGAAGCGGGGCGAGTTTGAAGCAAAGAAATCAACCGTAAAGCCAGATGCTAAGAAGGCTAAACCCAAGAAAGAAAAGAAGAAGAAAGTGAAAGAGCCAGAACTTGAAGTTGTTGAGGACAAACCAGAGCTCGAAGTCATTGAGGAAGAACCAGAAATCGAAGAGATTGAAAAGGAACCAGAATTAGAAGTCATTGAAGAAGAACCAGTAGAGATTGACAAAGAACTTGAAGAACTCTACTCCGATGACGACGATGTGGATGAGGAAACTGAAAAGGAAGAAGTTGAAGAAACCTCAGAATAACCTCTCAACACATAAATTATCGAGCATCCAAAAGAATAAGACTGACGAAAGTATTCTGTGCAGTCTGTCAACCCATTAAGCGGAAGGTAGGATTATGACCACTCTTCTTCAGATAGTTAAGCGTCTACAAGAACTAGCCCCACAAGAGATGACTGTTCAGGGTCTAGAGAACCGAGTTGAAATTGGTCCGCAAACAGAGACTGACCAAACCAATACTACGGTGAAGCGGATACTAATTGCAACCTATCCATCGGCACGGGTGGTCACTAAAGCATCCCAGGACAAGTCCAATCTTCTTGTTACGTATCGACCATTATTCCCTTTTGCAATCGATAGACTGTCTGGCTTAGATCTTGTGAGAGTACGTCTTCTAGCTAAGAATTACATCTCAACTTATGTCATTGGGAGTGGGTGGTTGTGCGCAAGAGACGGTCTTAATGATGCACTTGTGGATGCACTGGGTCTAGAGAAAATTGGAGATTTCTCAACAGAAAGTGATTATGGCCATCTCGCAGCTATAGGTAGAATCTGCAAGCCGCCAGGTGTAAAGAATCATTCAGGATTTGCAAATTATATCGCATCAAAGTTGAATCTCAGCACGGTGATGTTCTCAGGAGACCTCGACGATGAAGTTGGAGATGTGATCGTAAGTGCAGGGCATCACATCGATATGCCAGATATCATCAACGGAAGAGAGCAGGATATCAAAACTCTAGTCACGGGAGAACTTTCTCCGGAGCTCAGACTCTTGGCAAAAGAAGAGGGTATGAATACACTCGAACTTGGAGCTTTTGTGTCCGAAGATCCTGGAATGAAGCGTTTGCGAGATAGTATCAGTCTTGAGTTTCCAGAGTTGAAAATTGATTTTATAGCAGCAACTCCCTTGACTCAAGCCTTGAAACCATACAAGGATGAAATGGCGTAGGGCTTTCAATCTATTCTACTTTGGAGGATATCGAATCATTACCACGTTCTTATTCTTTGGAACACCAACATGTTTTGCTACAGGAATACACTTTGTCCTCATGATATGGACTACAGGAGCTTTTGGTTCCCACTCGGTTAATGACTCAAAGTTACCCATCCCTTTTGCTACAATCAATTCAGCAGAATGAAAGAGGTCTAGAAACTCTTTGGAATTACGCTCAAGATTGACTCCAATAGCTGGTGCGCCAGTATCAACGACCTCATCGGCATAATCTCCAAGTTTTACCTCATCTGCATCAATCATTGTTGCATCATTTAAAATGGGACCACCCTTCACCGCAGCAATCACTTTCGGTCCAAGGCGCTTGATTTCTCTAATGAGAATCATGTCAAGAACAACTTCCCCAGCGTTATCATGCAGAAAGAGAACCTCACTAGCGTTTTCACATAGGGTCCGTAATTCATCCACTTGGTCTACAGTCAAATCGGATTCTACATTGTTGAGAATGTGTCGTAGTTCATCAAGGTTGAATTCCCTTCCAGATACATCGAATTCAATTGCATTAGCTGCAGCCGCTATGAGCGTAGCTGTACGAAACATAGAGTGTGGATCCTTTGCTTCATCTACTAACTGGATGAGCTCTGGAAGAATACCGAGTGCCATGACATTCGATTCACGTTTCAATTCCTCGTAGGGATCTTTCCCAGTCATCCGCTGAACAATCAGGTCTCTATCAGTTCCAATGAAACTTGGGACTGAGTTGCTATCAAAGTGTTCTCCAAGAAACTTGGTCATTGCGGTGATGACTTCCATCTGGAGATCCTGATCATCTGTTGCTAACCGAACCTGATTGATAGCTCGTTCAAGTAGACAGTGCGCACACTCTAATGACACTTTCATCTAGTATCGCCTGAAAGTATTCCTGTCCGAATCAATGAAAAATGAAACGGAAGGGACTATTTACTCAGAGGTGTAACGAGATCGGCCAACACATCTTCTGGTTTAGGAGATTTAGCTACTGCAGAGGCAAGAAGAACTCCCTGTGCGCCTAGCTTGATGGCAGATTTGACATCATCACCATTACTTATACCGGCACCACAGAGGATTACGACATCCTTGTTTACTGCACGTATCTTATCTATCGTACCCGAGATTATTTCTGGCTGAGCTTGAGATACTGAAATTCCAGATCCAATAAGCTCTGGTGGTTCAACCGCAACAGCCCAGGGATTCATAGTTGCTGCAGCAACACTCACCAGTATGTTGTTTGTACAAACCACCGCATCGAGATTGAGTGTGTGTGATTTGTCAATTGAAGCCTCAATATCAGCGAGTTGCATCCTATTTTCAGAATGGTTCAGGAGTGTTCCAGCACATCCAGCCTCTACAAGGGTCTCTCCGAGAGCATGACCCGTAAATCTTCCAGGTTCTCCGGCATCCATATGCTGAGAGAATACAGGAATCTCGACGGCTTTCGCTACCCGATAAACATCTGGAATCTGAGGAGCAACGACAATGGGCACATCGTATTGATTTGATACCCGTTCACAAGCTTGGGCAAGAAGAACAGCCTTCTCACCAGTAGCTTGGGGGTATGTTTTCAGATTGATAATGACAACAGGAGTCTTGATTTTCATCGGTCAAATCCCACCTGATTATGCCAAGCAGCAACAGGCCTGAATTTAACTATTGCTGGACATCAGTATGGGAGTTTACAAGAGGTCTATCTAGCTGAACCAATGAGAAGTTTCATGATTGGTACTCGAGCATAACCACGCCTATTCAGGTCGGTTATGGGTTTTCGTACCTCTATCTTGACAAACTTACCTGCCTCAGCAGACTTGTAGTACTGGAGATATATCTTGGTAAATTCATCAAATGTGGCTGCGGATAGAAGATCAGAAACAACATCATTTGCGATTCGTACGTGGGCATCCTGATCGGTCATTGCACCTGTTTTCAGCTCAATGTTACCAAGTGGTGCTTTTCCAATCCAGAATCGTTCACCCATTGCCATGAATTCGATATAGAACTCATCAGTACCTTCGATTCCACCACCAATGTTGGAATCATTAAACATGTACATCAATCGGTCTTGAATCTCGGAGTGATAGGGTATTGTATCTGCACCACCAACAGAAACCTCTTCTTCAACAGCAGGTTCTTCCACAACTTCTGGAGCTTCAACAGGTTCTTCTTCGGCGGTTTCAACCTCAGTGGCTTCTACAGCTTTTTCGGTCCCTTCATCTTCTTTTTCATCTTTTTTACGTTTAAAGAATCTTGACATTCTTGGATTTGCTCCTAATTGAGGAATTAGCCATTGGACATAGATTTGCGCTACTCTAGTATCCTATGCTCTTCTAGAAATCCTACCCGGTTATAGAAAAAGGTAGTTCAGCTGTATACCTCATGTTTGAGGATTCGGCTTTGGTGTATCTTGGAGTGCCATTTGTTGTAATTGAGCAATTAAGGGGAGACCACCTGATGGTTTACGCTCACCCCATAGTTCATCCACAAGAAGATCACGAATAGCAATTCGGATAACCTCTGAACGATTAGGGTATTTGTTCTGACCAATCAGTTCGTCAACGCCATCAACGTAAGATTCTGGCATGCAGATAGTAACGACTCTCATTGTACACCAACATCAAAGACAGCAAACACCATAATGAAGGGGTGTCTGATTGGGGTGCGTATCCCCGTATTACTTACTTTTCAGGGTTTTAGAACGAGTTTACCCATCTGTGCACCCTTTTCGAGGATTTCATGAGCCTCTTGAGCTTTTGAAAGTGGAAGTATCCTATCCACAGTAGGTCTGATAGTGTCATTCCAGACTAGCTTTAGCGCTGTTCGAAGCTCATCTCTGCTTCCCATTGTTGAACCAAGGATCTCAAGTTGCTTCCAAAAGAGGAGATTCACATTAGTTTCTGCAATCGGCCCAGATGTTGCGCCACAGGTAACAAGTTTTCCGCCTTTTCTAAGACTCTTCATACTTCGAGCCCATGTAGCTTGACCAACAGAGTCTACAACTATGTCAACACCACGATTTTTTGTGAGCCGATAGATTTCCTTGTGATAATCAGGTGTTTTATTGTGATTGATACCTTCATCTGCACCCAGAACGTATGATTTCTCTAACTTTTCATCCGAGGAACTTGTGACTATCACTCTAGCTCCAGCCGCTTTTGCAATCTGCAGTGCTGCTAAAGCCACTCCACCTCCAATCCCAATGATGAGAACATTATCTCCAGCTTTAATCTGAGCCTTAGTCATTAGCATCCGCCATGCAGTCATGAGTGTAAGGGGAATAGAAGCAGCCCCAGCCATGTCAATGCCGCTCTCTTTTGGAATTGGTATTATGTTCTGTGCATCCACATTGAGATACTCGGCGTATCCACCTCGATAGTGTTCACCGATTATTCCATAGGATGAGCAGAGAGATTCCTGACCCCGTACACAGAACTCACAGGTCCCACACGATGTTCCCGGATCGACAATTATCTTCTGACCGACTTCAAATGAGTCACTAACTTTACTTCCAATCTCAGCAATCTCGCCGCTGATATCGCTACCAAGAATATGAGGCATCTCAAGTTTCAGTCCTGGAATACCTCCCCGTACAAAGAGGTCTAGATGGTTCAGTGCGACATACTTCACATTGACCAGAACCTGATCAGCTCCAATAGAAGGAGTGTCGATATCCTCGTATGAAAGCACATCTGGACCACCATGCTCATGAAATACTGTCGCCTTCATAGATTTCACCTTAGAACAGCGTAGATATTGCACAAAGTGACATAAAACCTCGGATTGGGACTTGTTGGTTTCATATTTGCACAAGTTTAAGACCAGTTGATTTTCAAACAATCTTCGTAACACCCATTAAACAGGTGAATTCAATGGCAAAAGGAAAAGCAGGAAAGGTCCGTGCTAGTCACATCTTAGTAGACAAGCATAGTCAAGCACAAGCTCTCATTAGCAAAATCGCTGAGGGCGGAGACTTCAAGAAAATTGCACTGAACCACAGTAGCTGCCCATCTAAGAAGAAGGGTGGAGACCTCGGTTGGTTCACAAAGGGACAGATGGTTCCTGAGTTTGAAAAAGCAGCATTCAAGCTTAATGTTGGTGCAATGACAGCAGAACCTGTCAAAACTAAATTTGGTTACCACATCATCAAAAGAACTGGATGATAGTCACTGAAAAAGAAACTGAGGACTAATTCCCTCAGTTTGTGGCACTTGCAGTATTTGCTTTTGTTTTGAATCGATTTAGGAGGAATAGTCCAAGTAAGAAGATAAAGAACAAATCAAGAATCAAGAAATAAACAATCATTGTCCTTGGAAATAGTAAGCTCTCAAGATACACCCTGAAAATGAGGAGTATACTCAATCCAACAAAACCAATCATGGCGATTGCATAATTTATTCTGTGATGGATAGCGAATATCCGATTAATGTTCAGAGTGGCAAGTTGAACGCTCCCAGTGATGAGTAGGATAATGCTAGATGAAAACAAGACATTACTTGCTAAAGTGATGTCATCAGTAGCTATTCGAAAGATGCTCATCCAACTTTGAATTCCAAGGGCTACTATTACTATAAGGAGTCCAAGTATATTGTTCATCCGGTTTGATATTTTCACGATTTCAGAAACCTCTCTTTTTATTTAGTACGAAAGTAATCCCCAAGAGCAAGGATGCTCTAGAATTAGATGAATTATCTATTTGATAAACTTATCTAAAATATATTAATAGTTAATTAACAAAAGAACTGGGTAGTCTTCAATTATCTGACAATAGGTCTGCCTTCATGTGCCAGACCTGTTCTTTCTTTATATTTCAATTACTCTTACTCGCTTGGTCACAAATAAGGTTGGGAGTGGAAATTTAAATAACGATATACTTATTCTTTTCTTCTCGAACTGCTTCCATCATACGAGAGGGGAAATTATGTTATCGAAGAATATTTCGCTCATTGTTTCGACTTTTTTGTTTCTGACTCCGATATTACAAATTAGTTACACACAAATTGCAGGCCCAAATATAGTTCCGCAGTTACATGGACGTCAAATGTCCTTTTACATCGATCATGATCCCATTTTAATAACCAGTAATGCAGATTTTGCCACTCAAGGATGGCCGGGAGATGGAACGTGGAGCAAGCCCTAT
>JAEOSL010000032.1 GCA_016840385.1 Candidatus Thorarchaeota archaeon
TAGTAGTTCTCCGTGGGAGCCCAAAAAGAGGCGGCAGTTCTGATACGATTGCAGACTCCCTTCTGAAGGGGTTGAAGAAGGCCGGACCTATCGAAGTATCCGACTTTGTTCTCAACGATATGACCATCAGGCCATGTCAGGGATGCGAATCATGCATGACTTCTAACGACCACAAGTGTGTGATTGATGATGATATGCATCAAATCTACTCTGTTTTTGCTGATGCAGATGTGGTGGTCTGGGCAACTCCAATGTACTGGGGATATATGACGGCACAAATGAAGATAGCGCTGGACAGAATGGAGGCTCTTGCAATGGATGTTGAGAAGTATTGGTTGGACAAAGAGTTCGTTCCAATTCTCACATATCGGCACCACTACCAGTCCACTGTTGGGTTCTTTGAGCGGGTTCAGGATTACTTCAGATTCAAACTGAATTTTCTTACATTCTGTTCCATGGACAAGGACACTCGTGAAGATTTCCACGTGTCCACCAGACCAGAAAAACTTGAGGAAGCATATCAGCTCGGAGTTAAACTCGGGTCTACTACAGCAGGTTAACCAAATTTTTCGCAAGCCTTAACTTCGTTCAAAAACTCGGGAGTATCGAGTGTGTTCGTGGTTTGTACGAGGAGATTGACACTAGTGGGGAAGCAAAGTGGATACTTCCCACACTAATTGGATTCTTAGTAGTAGTCGGATTAGCAATTGTGAGATTCTTTGTGATGCCTCTTGAGGATCCTCCATATACCGACCAATGGGATCTTGTTCTCATTATAGGAATATCACCAATGGGAGCATGTATTCTAGGGAGTGTGTTTGGAGCTCTCAGAAAGATGGCGATTAAGTTGAATCCGGAACGACTTGAGTTCACTGACGAAGTCAGGAAATTGGATGATTTTGGAAAGGTCTACTATGAAGGCGATTTCAAATCAAAAGGGCTTGGAGGAGATCCTGGATACATGTGTTTTTGGGGATTATCAATGATTGCTGGTCTCATTATAGGAATGGTGATGGTATTCTGGATGGACGCTATTGGTGCATTCATTGGTTCTATTGTAATGGTTAGTTTGGTGGGTATTATGTATATGGCAGGAGTCACCCTAGCATATCGAGGTGGATATATACCAAGTAAGTTGGTCGGGAACCCTCTCCCCGTTCGCATCACCAAGTATCTTACAAAACAGAATGTTCTCAATAGTATTAACGAGTGTGATCTTGTTTCAGAAATCATTGTGAGGTTCAAGGTTGGAGAAGGCCAATCTCTGAAGGCTGTTGATGATATTCATGTCATGGCTGTAACCTCAACCGAACCTGTAATGGAGATTGAAATTACTATCGAGAAAATGGAAAATATTGGTCCAGAGTACACTTACTATGTTCCTGAAGGACTGTCAACTCGAAAAGAGGAGAGGATTGATGTGGATGGAAAGAAAACAATCCTCATTGTAGATGAGATTGACATGAAGTCATTCATTCGGGTCCGTTATGATATGAATAGGATGAGGGCTCGATGGAATCTGGGGACAGAAGAAAGTCTCTGTGACCTTATGCATGCTCTTGTTGATGAGATAGCGAAATTTATGCCAGTCACAAAAATACCTAAAGTTGAGGACTCTGCATCCAGTGAATAACCTACTTTGCAAGAGTTATTTAGATGGATTATGATAGAGTGGATTTGAGGATTTCAAAATTGAACTCTGTTGCATTGGTTAAGCACACGCAAGTTATTCGGAGTACTCTTGAAGAAGGAATCAATCTTATTGGTGGATTTGGAAATCTAATATCTCCAGTATTAGTAAAACCGAATCTCTGTACAATCAAAGATGGGACTGGCGCTACGGTCACAGATATTGAAGTAGTTAAGGCGATTATCGGTTTACTCCTTCAAGAAAACGAGAAGCTATCAATTAGAATAATTGAAACTGATAGTCAGAGCAAATATGTCCAAGAGGCGTTTGATTTCTTTGGCTATACTGAATACTGCAAAGAAATGCGACAGAAAGGGGCAGATGTTGCTACATTGGACCAATCAAATACGCCACTTGCAAAGATACAGTTCGATGGAAAATATTTCAAAAATCCAGAACTTCCGGAAATTCTGTCGAGACCACATTACTTCATTTCGGTTGCCACTGCGAAGACTCACTATCTGTCCTACATCACAGGTGTTCTAAAGAATCTGTTCGGAGTATTACCTCGAAAGGATATGGCGGTCTACCATTCCAAGATTCATGAGGTGATTGCCGACCTTGCACGTATGCTGAAACCGAACCTCAACATTGTTGATGCCAGAGTGGGAGTAGAAGACTGGAATGGACCAACAACTCATCAGATTGGAGCATTCATCTTAGGGAGAGACCCAGTTTCAGTAGATTCTGTCATGACAAAAGTCTTCCAACTTAATCCAAATGATGTACCACATCTGAAGAAACTAGAACCATACAATCTTGGGTCTATAGATACTGAAGTTATTGGAATACCAATAGAGGACGTTAGTGTCAAGTTCTCAATACCTAAAGTACCATAACCACAATTACTATGCTTCATATGCACCAGAATAAAGAGGCCAATTACTACAATACACCAAGACTCGAGAGAAGAATTCGTTCAAGCATTCTGTGATCTATTTGTCGATCCAACCCTCAAACTTTCTCTGCAATGTCGTGCTATACACCTTTCTCCAGTCGTAGTCTATTCTTTGAGACCATTTGTATACAACTTTAGGATGAATATATGATTTCAGAGAGGTTCCCAAGTTCCAGGTGCGACTCTCCTTTGCAAGCGCAAAATCAATCTCAATCTTCTTCTTTGCGTGCTCAGCTTTTGTCACTCGTTCTTTGGCAGTCTGTACAGATCTCTCACCTGTAGCGATACGTTTAGCTGAAGCCTCTTTCCAAGATGTAAAAGCTTGTTGCTGTTTTTCAAGAGCTGTTTTGCTCTTCTGATATCGTTCTCTAGCACTCACTAAACCTGCTTCAGCTTTTTCTAAGCGGTCTTGGGTTCGTTCTATTCGTTCCTGAG
Organism: Candidatus Thorarchaeota archaeon; assembly: GCA_016840385.1. The sequence continues at coordinate 3,024 of JAEOSL010000032.1, forward strand.
CTTCCTCTAACCGTTCCTTCTTAGTGGTCTTTCCTTTTCGTTTGCTGGACCGGGTACGACTTTTTTGAGCACGTGAATTGTCCCATGTGACTTTTGCTTTATCCCGTTTATCACGCCATGATGCAACGGAAATCTTGTATTTCTCAGTAACGTCTTTCTTTTTCTTAATCAGTTCTTGTTTCTTTATCCGGGCATCAGCTTCCGTCTTCTTGAGTTTCCTGAAGCGAGTCTGTTTATCCTTGAGGTTTGCCTTCGCTTTCTGAACTCTACCCTCTGCTTTCCTTATTCTATCACGATATCTATCAGCACTACTACTCCAACCCTTTGGAGCTTGCTTTGTATGATTCATTACTCGGGCAACTTCAAGATTGGCTCGTTTGAATGCAGCTTTCTTTATGAACTCAGGGTCGGCCTTCTTTGCTTTGCTTGTCTTGAGCTCTTCTCGCATTATTGTTGATGCATGGTAAGTTCTGAAAACTTTAGCAGTTAACTCGGGATACACCTCACTCAAGAAACGATTGACATGAGTGCTATTCACACTTGGAAATATCTGAGCAAGTTTCTTGGGATCTGCCTTGGTCTTCTTGCTCTTTCTACTCTTGAAAGATGCAATACGTTCTAGAGCATTGTCATGAAGTTCCTTCAATACTGTGTAAACATCAGGATGTGGTTCGATTTCTTTGTGCCAGGGGACACTATCTTTTCCTAAGAAGTCGAAAACAATTGAAGCGGTCTTGAACTTCAGGTGTTCTGCACGAAGTGTTGTTGCCCCTACTGTGTCCGCTTCCTCTGGATCCTTTTCATCTCCAACTCGTAGACTTAGATTATCGATTAGATAACACGCTGCTGCAACCATTCGACGCTTAGGTTGTTCGGAAGTAAGTCCTTCCATAATGTGCTCACGGATTTCATCTATTCTTCGTTCAACTTTCACAGCTTTTTCGAACTTTGCAGCTTCGCGTTCCTGTTTGATTGGAGTACTGTCATGCAGCCAAATGTACTTCACTTTGCCAGTTAGTTCATCCATCCACTTTGCTACCCACATGGTTTCAGGAGCCCAACAGATTTCTTTCCAATCACCCTCAAGCTGTTCTGCAGCATCTGGATCAATGTTCAGTGTGATGTCCTTCTGTGAAGTACCCTGCTTCCATCTCCCTCGCAGAGGATGTTGCCCTCGACCCATGAATATTCCTGAAGGTTCAGTCTGGTAGTTGCCTAATTCCATTCGCGCTCCATCAACATTGGCAAATCCATACTTTTCCTTCAACTCTTCACGGATGACTTTCCGCTCTTCGCGGTCTGTTTTCTTTTCCTCAGGAGTCATTTTCTCTTTTCTTGCACGTTCGGCTTCTACAACTTCAATTACTTCAGCAAAATCCACATCACTTGCTTGTAACACGGGACTTACTCCAAGTGCCTTACTGAAATCAGTCATGAAATTCTTTTCAAAGATTGGATCATCAACGTATGGTGTACCGAGTTTCTTGACCCAAGCTAGAGCCATCTCTTCCTGCAGATGAGAGAGTGGAAATGCATTGCCTCTCACTGTTATCGAGAGTTCCAAGTAAGGAGGAGGGTCAATGACAAGTATACCATTGTGTTCTAGTGTTTCCATGGAGAGTCCTCGTAGTTGAGTGATTTTGTAAGTGGTAACAAAAGGATTACGCTGGTGGACTATTGGACTGCTTGAAAGGTGTTCCTTTTTTGGCACGATTGTAAAGATAGGTTGGTCGAGAAAAATGGATACTAAGAAGTGGTTGTACAAAATTAACAAAGAACCAAAGTGGATAATTACTTGGTATCTGACCACTGGAGTTCTGTGCGCATTGACATGTCTAGTTCTATCTAGAACTGGATATTTGCCATGGGATGACCTAACTGCCCTCTTACTTGGTTTCTTTGTGCCAATTGTGACGTATTCGTTCAAGGAGATAATGCAATGGTATGAATACCCTCGAAGATACTCAAGCTATGCAGTTACTGAGAGATATTTGGAACTTTCATTGGAGTTTATGGAGAACGAGCGATGGCAGGATGCACTTCAGAATCTCAATCTGATTTCTCGAAGTATGCCGGACCATCAAAGAGCTCAATACTATTCTGCGATATGCAAGGAGAAGCTGGGCGATTATGAAGGAGCAAATGAGAATATTGCAGTATATCTGAAAATGAAGCCAGATGATAGTGAAGCACTAGATCTTCAGAAGAGAGTTGGTGCGGCCAGCGGGATTTGAACCCGCCTCGGAAGCTTGGAAGGCTTCTATCCTAACCAGGCTAGACTATGGCCGCAGACACTAAAACATGCGTTCTTGCAGTTGCGATTTAAGCATATTGCAATAGTAAACCTTGTAAAACAGGTCAGTGGTGTCTGAAAAAGCATATTACCACTATTGCTCATACGCATATCTAAGGAGTGGAGTAATCGTGCAAACAAGTGGCTTTGACCCTGTTTTAGTCATTCTAGCGTTTTTTGGTTTCTTGATTGTCTTCTGGGCATATGGATATTCGAAAGGGCTATTGTGGTTCCAGCAAGATAGTACAAAGAGAGCTGAGAGTTGGCTTACCTCATTTAACGCGAGAGACGAAGCTAGCGGAGGGTGGTTCCGTCGATTCGGGAAGCCAATTCTTGTCCTGTTCTTTATACATGTGATATCCTACCCAGTTGTAACAAATCTGTTTACGCTTTCGCCGTTTCAGTTCTTCATCTTTGTTTTTGTATATTACATTCCCTCTGGGATAATTATTACAACCATTATGTTCGCAATTTGGTGGAGAATCCGTAAGCAGCCTGTACCTGAAAAGGGTAGTCCAGACCAGACAGATGAGCCGATCCATTAGCGCAGAGCATATCTAGACTATGGCCGCTGCGAAGGCAAAACACTAGAAGTTGTGATTTAAGGATGTTGATGAAGTTAACTAGGGATTTCACTCAAGTAGAAGAGTAGCGGTTCTGAATCACACTTATGCTTGATGAATAAGTCCAGAGTACTTCTGCACAGACATGCCACGCCATCATCACTTCTATATCAAGTTCAAGATGTGTTTCAAACAGGTTCTTTAATTCTTCAGAAAAATCACCATGCGGAAAGGCCCCAATGCCAACAACAACAGGAATTGATGCATTAGTAGGGAATTTTGATTGAAGAGAATCAATTGTTGTCTTCGCTCCATTCTCTATTGTGAGAATTGATTGTGCTTCAGATGCTCCGCCCTTCAATTCAGTAACTAGGGCTGGGAGAGAGTTCTGTGTGATCTTCAACAGTGGGGTTCCTTCAACGGGTACTTGACCTTTGATAAGTAGCTGCTCGAAGAGTCCAACAAATCGGTCGTAATTCCGAGGTAGGCGAACTTCGGGGTTGACTTCGATGATTCTTCCATCCTGAAGATGTAGATGAACTGTTAGATTTCCGCTCTTACAGAGTGGGGTTTCCAAGATTGACATAAGAGAATGAAACACAATATCTGGTCGTCCTCTCTGCAGACCATCTTCCAATCGAGTCATTTCCCTTCCGTGGTGGGATTGATCGAGAAGGATTTCAGTAGTTTTCTTTCCTCTTCGTGCTGCGTGTTTCTGAATCTGTTTCAAAGCAGAGATTTCAGATGGAACAAGTTCCAAGGCGCATTCCAGTAGAATCATGTGAAGCATTGATTACCCCAATTAGGAGATGGACACGAACGATTTAAGCAGTTTGAAGCATGCTCAGAGATTGTAAGAGGAATGTCTTTGTCTAAGAGAAGGTTTGCAAAGGAGAGAATCAAACGTTTAGCCCAAACAAGAGTGCAAATTCTATGGCAACAAGCTATCCGTAATGCCAAGAGCCGTCCAGAGGTAGCACGATTACAGATGAAAAGTGCACGTAAGATTGCGCAACGATCTAGGACAAAGATACCATGGCATATCAGCAGAAGAGTATGCAAACAGTGTGGAGCTATTCTAATCCCAGGAAAAACATGCAAGGTGCGAATCCGACACAATAGAGCTAAACACATGGTAGTGACCTGTACAGAATGTGGGAAGGTAAAGAGATACTACTTGACAGATCTGCGGTCACAAGCATAGCTTAATCAGAGTTGATAATGGGCAAACGGTGAATTATAATGAAAAATGACAAGCACCGCACTAGTATCAATATTGCATGGCAAGAGCCTGCAATGATTCAGATTGGAAAGGGCGGGGTTGCAGATAATCTGGTGAAAGAAACTGTGAGACTTCTCAAGAAGCACAAATACATCAAGGTCCGCATGCTTCGCAGTGCACTAGATACAAAGACAAAACAAGAACTGATGACCACACTTTGTGAGCGATCAGGTGCGACTTTTGTGGGTCTTCGAGGAAACACTGGAGTAATGTACAAGATACGTGCAGGTCAAGGCGTATAACTCAACTCATTTTTACTGAAACACAACGACAATCTTATATGGCAACTCTAGACGGTGACTCCAGCCTTTTGAGGAAAGTCATCGGCCCAATTTGTGTTAGGTGACCTATCTTCAAGAAAAATGGTGACAGACAATGCCCACAGTCTATGATATTCCGGCCAACATTCTGATTCGGCGACTCGCTCAGGACCTTAAGTCTAGGGATGAAATCGCTCCTCCAGACTGGGCGCCGTTTGTTAAAACCGGTGCTCACAAAGAGAGAGCTCCAGATGATGCTGACTACTGGTTCGTCAGGTGTGCCAGCATTCTAAGGAAAATCTATCTCAACGGACCTATTGGAACAGAGAAACTGAAGATTGAATATGGTGGTAGAAAGAGACGTGGGACTAAACCAAATAAATTCCAGAAGAGTGGTGGTGCAATCATCAGGACTGCACTACAGCAACTCGAGAGAGCTGGCTTTGTAAAGAAGCGCGGCACTCAAGGAAGAGAAATGACCGACATTGGTAGGTCATACATGGATAAGTTGTCAGCAGCATTGAAGACAGAACTCACAGAGGCTATCCCAGAGTTAGCAAAGTACTAAGCCAGGAGACTTGGTGCAAATGAGTGATGAGGAGTTAGAAGCTATCCGTCAAAGGAAAATGGCTGAACTTCAACAACAGGCGCTCAGAGAACAGTCCCAGGAACAAGCTGTCGCAGAAGCACAGGCTCAGAAGGAGTCTATTCTGCGGAAGATCTTGACTCCTGAGGCACGTGCTCGGTTATCCAACATCAGGATGGTAAAACCAGAATTTGCTGAGCAAATTGAGATGCAACTGATTCAACTGGCTAGTTCTGGAAAACTCAGGGGTCAAGTAACAGACGAACAACTAAGAACGCTCTTGGTACAATTGCAGGAAAAAGAGCGTGAACGTAAAGTAACGTTCAGATAAATCTGCACTGGTGATAAATATGGCACGAAACAAGCCACTTGGAAAGAAACTCAGAATGGCCAAAGCAATGAAGAGTAATTCTTCAGTCCCTACATGGGTTGTAGTTAAGACTGGAGGAAAGGTTCGCAGAACCCCAGCGCAGAGAAATTGGCGGCAAAGTAAGCTAAAACCATAGTCAGGTGGGCATAATGTCAAAGAAGAAGAAAGAAGCAAAAGCCGAGGTCTCTGAGGAAGAACCAGAAATTGAAGAGATCGAGGAGATTGAAGAAGTAGAAGAAGCCCAAGCTGACGATGAAACTCCCAAGGTTGAAACACCTGATAGTGTTGAAGCTGAGGCAGTAGAAGAGGAAGAAGAGATCATAGACGAACGTATCTATACAGTTCCCCTCCGAAAGGCTTACTGGACTGGTAGTAGACTTAGACGTGCAAACAGATCAGTCAGAATTCTCAGAGAGTTTGTTGAGAGGCACATGAAGCCTGAAGATCTCTTGATTCAACCAGAAGTTAACGAACAAATCTGGGCCCGAGGAATGCAGAAACCACCTCGAAGAGTAAGAATTCGAGCTACAAAGAATGCAGACAATCTTGTTCGCGTTTATCTTGCGGAGGGATAGTCTGGAATGATCGCCCGAACAAACTTTGAGGGCGATTCTAATGTTGGAGCCTACGGAATCGCCACAGACAGCTTTGTATTTGTCAGTTCTAATATTTCTGAAAAAGGAATTAGTACAGTTGAGAAAACTTTCAATTTACCATTAGTTCAATCAACGGTAGCAACACTAGACGTAATTGGTCTTGTTGTAGTAGCTAATTCAAATGGTATTCTTCTCCCTTATACAACCAATGATGATGAGTTAGAACGGATTAAGCAGACAGCAGAGGTTCCGGTGGACTGGATTGATGATAAAATGACTGCACTGGGGAACATCATTATTGCTAATGATAATGGTGCGATGTGTCACCCAGATTTCAGTCCTGCAGCAATACAAAAAATCTCAGATGTTCTAGGTGTTGAAGTAGTACCTGGAACAATAGCCAAGCTGCCTATTGTTGGTGCCAATGTGGTAACAAGTAATCAGGGTGCGGTGGTTCATCCACTATCTACAGATGATGAGATTGACCAGCTATCACAGCTGTTAAAAGTACACATCGAAGTTGGAACTGTCAATAGAGGTAGCCCATATACAAGTCTAGGTGTGCTTGCCAATATTGATGGAATGATTGCGGGATCTGATACAACTGGTGTAGAACTTGCACACATAAGTCAGGTCCTAGGTTTCGTATAGATGAGGTGTGAATTAGATGAGTTCAAAAATCTGGATAGCATCAGGCGAATACAAGAAGAAGAAGAAGACATTCACTTTCAGTCGAGAACTTCTAGGTGAAAAGGAATCACATGTTCGTGAGAAAATCCTCTCAGAACTTGGTAGTCGTCACAGAGTAAAGAGAAGAGAGATTACAATCTCAGAAGTAAAAGAGATTAAACCAGAAGAAGTACAGAGTCTGGAACTTCGTAAATTCCTAGGATTGGAGAGCGAATTTTCATGAGTGATGAACAGCAACAGCTGCTCCAAAGAATATACCAAGAGCAGCAGTTGACTGAACAAAACGTTACGCTACTTCAGCAACGATTGGAGCTTATTCAGGCATACTTGACAAACTTCAGATCAGGTCTTATGGTTCTCAAAGAGATTGAGGGTAGGGAAGAAGGTGAAGAAATGCTCATGAACGTAGGTGGAAGTATCTTCGTTCAAGCAAAACTTGTCAATCAATCAAGTGTTACCCGAAGCATTGGCAGTGGTGTAAGAATTGAGCAGAGTGTAGGAGACGCAAAAACTGCTGTTCAAGAACAAGTCACTGGTTTGGAGAAGCAATACGAAACACTTGCAGAGGAATATCAGAAACTCGTTGCACGTGCTCAGGTCTTAAACTCTCAATTCCAACAATTGGCGGCTCAAGCAAAGGGTCAAGGTCCAGCTCCACCAAGCCAGGAGGAGTAGCCCCTTGTTCGACAAGCTCAGGAAATCTCTTGATACTGCTGTTACTAAAACAACTACAAGAGAACTGAGCGAGAAGAACCTTGAAGATGCTGTCTGGGAACTGCAGTTGGTCTTGATTCAAAATGACGTAGCTGTTGAAGTGGCTGAGCAGATATGTGAACTGACGAAAGAGAAGATTTTGGGTACAAGAGCTGGAAGATTAGAGAATCTCAGTAAGTTTTTCAAAAAAGCAATTCTTGACTCAGTTCTTGAAATTTTGACACCCGAACACCCTCTTGATCCTCTTGAGTTTGCTTCTGAGAGGAAACAGAAAGGTGAAGTTACAACTATTCTATTTGTAGGGGTAAACGGAACTGGAAAGACTACAACATTGGCCAAAGTTGCGAACCTATACAAAAAGAACGGATTTTCAGTTGTTATTGCAGCAGGGGATACTTTCAGAGCAGGAAGTATAGAACAATTAGAGAAACACGCTGAGCGTCTTGATATTCGAGTCATCAAACAGGATTATGGATCAGATGCTGCAGCTATTGCTTTTGATGCCATTGCTCACGCAAAAGCCAAACACATAGATATCGTACTCATAGATACTGCTGGAAGAATGCAGAGTAACAAGAATCTCCTAGATGAAATGAAAAAGATTGCACGGGTTGCACAACCTGACATCAAACTCTTCGTAGGGGATGCTCTTGCTGGGAATGATGCGCTTTCACAGGCGAAAGAGTTCCACAAGGCAATAGGTATCGATGGAGCTGTGCTTACTAAAGTTGATGCAGACCCGTCTGGAGGTGCTGCATTGTCCATAGCATATGTGACAGGACGACCTGTCGTGTTTATTGGAGTAGGCCAAGAGTACGAAGACATCGAGCAATTTGACCCAGAATGGTTTACTGAGAGACTTGTTGGGAATAATTGAGCAAGTGGAGAGCTTTTTATACGAGGCCATATGATGGGCAACATAGAAGCCCTGATGTGATGTTATTGAGCCTGAGAGGTAAAAGCGTTGTAGACCTGTCTGATTTCGAGAGGTTCGAATTAAGGCAGTTTTTGGACACTGGACATGACTTGAAGAGAAAACTGAAACGGGGAGAGCCCCACGAGGTACTCAAAGGCAAGTCCATGGCAATGATTTTCATGAAATCTTCAACAAGAACACGAGTTTCATTCGAAGTTGGAATGACTCAACTTGGCGGACATGCGCTCTACTTACAACCAAGTGGAACACAACTTGGTCGTGGAGAAACTATTGGTGATACTGCTCAGGTTCTTAGTAGATATTGTGATGTGATAATGGCCCGTGTCTTCGGCCATGACGAGGTTATGGGATTAGCAGAGTTCGGTACAGTTCCAGTTGTTAATGGACTATCTGATCTTCTTCATCCTTGCCAAATCATGGCAGATATGATGACAATAGAAGAGCATCGAGGAAATCTCGAAGGCCAGAAGATTGTATACGTTGGTGATTCGAATAACGTAAGTAATTCAATCATGCAGGGTTGCACCATCATGGGAATGGATGTGACCATAGGATCACCGAAAGGATACACTCCTTCTGAAGAGATTATGAAGAAAGCAACTCAACTCAGCAAGAGATATGGAACAACTCTTGAGGTTGTCACCAATCCAGATGATGCTGTGAAAGGAGCTGATGTGATCTATACTGATACTTTCTTCAGTATGGGCCAAGAAAGAGCTAAGGAGAAAGAAGATGCACTAATGGCATTTCAAGTGAATAAAACACTTGTTGGAAAAGCAAAAAGCGATGTCATTGTAATGCACTGTCTTCCCGCACATAGAGATGAAGAGTTAACCTCAGAAGTAATGGATGGTCCTCACTCAGTTGTCTTTGATCAGGCAGAGAACAGACTCCATGCTCAGAAGGGTATTCTTGCTCTAATAGTCTAAGAGGATGATTGTTTGGTAGGCGAGTTTGTATCAATTGGTAGAATCAATATCGACATCGATATGCGTGTTGATAGACTTCCAAAACGAAATGACCATGTCATGTGTGATGAAGGTCATGTATCACTGGGAGGTTCTGCAGCAAACTTCGCCACCCAGACAACACGCTTAGGCGTCAAAACTACACTCGTAAGTTGCGTAGGTGCTGATGTCTATGGAGAACTTGTACTCAGAGAGCTAACCAAGATTGGAGTTGACACGAGTAGTATTCTTGTTCTCGATAAGCACGAAACTGGAATCTTCTTTTACGCACATGATCCTCAGAATGACCAAATAGTAGTAGCTAAACCAGGTGCAAATAAATTCTTGGAGAAGAGGTTCTTTGAAGACGAAGATATTGCTGATGCTAAGCTTATTCACGTAGCTGGCGCATTTCCAATGATGATAGGTCGAGCATCAGAGGTAACAACAACTCATGGAATGGTTCTATCTCTAGACCCTGGAAGAGCTGCCAAAGACCTCGATTTTGATAAGATTTTGAAACAAACTGACTTGTTGTTCCTAAATAGTCATGAGTTGAAAGAATTCTTCAAAATAGAACCAACTGAATCGGCTCTACGGAAGTTTGCGAAAACATTTCCAGGTGTCGTAATTGTCAAGATGGGGAAGAAAGGCGCCATAGCCACTGATGGGTTTGAGTATTGCACATCACAAGTATTCGAGGTGCCAGTCAATGACACATTAGGAGCAGGTGATTCATTCGCTGCCGGCTTCATTACTGCATGGACACGATCAGAGAAAATCCCTCAAGCCCTCAATGTAGCAAATGCAGCAGCTGCGCTAACGATTAAACACGAGGGTGCTCAGCAAGGCCAGCCGACCTTGGAAGAAGTAGGAAGATTGCTTCGAAAACATAACATAGCAATTGATTCGATTCTCAAGACTTTCAAACCTCGGTCTCGGGGCCACCGTAGATAGCTGGACATCTCTTAGATGGATGATGAATCAAAGACTATCTTTTCTAGGAGATTATATACTGGGACAGGGAACAAATTACTGTAGTGTCGATTCAGGACGAGAGCCAAGTCCATGAACTGACTCTACAGTCGCCGCGAGTTGCACGGAGACATTAAACGCCTGTTGGAGAGGCCGTAAGACTTTCAAGTTCTGCGGGACCAGCAAAGCAGCCTCGATGAATCAGGAACCGAACATCACTCATGGGCTACATGTCCAAGCTTGGATAAGTTTCGGGCAACGGCCACCGTAGATGAGTATTACCTAGGTAGTATTCTAGTTTTTACTGTCACAATACTGGGGTAATAGTAGTCAATAGAAGTGAGTGGTAATTATGCACCCATTATTAGAAGAGGTCCTTAGTTCAGGTGGAAAACGTGAACAGAAGCCCAAACGCAGAAAGAATGAACCAAGATCAGCAACAACAGACGAGGAACTTGCAGATCTACTTGATTCAGTAAGCGCAAGAATACTTGTAGCAGGCGTTGGAGGCGCAGGTAATAATGCGATAACTCGCCTAATGGAAGTAGGCGTAGAGGGAGCAGAAACGCTTGCATTAAACACAGATGCGCAGGACCTATACTTCTGCAATTCACATCATAAATTGCTTCTTGGAAAGGAAACATGTGGTGGATTGGGTGCCGGAAACAATCCTGACGTTGGCGAAGCTGCGGCAATAGAGTCCTATGAAACCATCAAAGATGTAGTCAGAGGAGACCTCGTATTCATTACTGGTGGAATGGGTGGTGGTACTGGTACAGGTGCTGCTGCACACGTAGCCAAGGCAGCAAAGGAGAATGGTGCTCTAACGGTGGCCATTGTATGTTTACCATTTGATGTTGAAGGTGCAACTAGGAAGAAGAATGCCACTCGCGGCCTTAATGCACTGATGGAACATGTTGATACGCTTATTGCTATACCAAACGAGAAATTATTGGAGATAGCTCCAGATCTCTCGATGCCGGAGGCATTCATGGTTGCTGATGAAGTGCTTGTACGAGCTGTGAAAGGTATTGCAGAATTAATTTCCAAACCAGGTCTAGTGAATCTGGACTTTGCTGATGTGAGAACTACCATGAAGAATGGTGGAGTATCAATCATCGCTCTAGGTGAAGGTGTTGGAGAGGATAGAGCTGAACAAGCTGTCATCAACGCATTACGCAATCCACTCATCGATGTATCCATTGAGAATGCTCGTAATATACTAGTTAACGTTAGCGGCAGTGCAGACTTACAGCTTATTGAGGCAAAACGTGTAGTTGAACTTGTTACTGAGCAAGTCCACCCAGGTGCAGAGGTTATCTATGGTGCATTAATATTACCAGAACTAGAAGATAGGCTAAGGGTCACAATCATTGCATCAGGTGTGAGCTCACCCTACGTCTTTGACAAAGCAGAGCCATTTACACCATTAGTAGATGATCTTCAATCAGATTTAGGAGTTCCACGACTCTCACAATAAAGTAGACACTCAGCAAATGTTAAAAGAGGACCAGAGTAGACTGCTGACGAACCCGTAGCTGCTTAGGCAGCGTTTTACAGGGACGTGATTACAAAATGGGTGTTGGTTCATTCATCAACGATAGCAGAAGAATTCTGAAATTGGCTACTAAGCCCTCCAGAACAGAACTATGGACAAGCACAAAGATTAGCTTGCTTGCCATGGTGGTAGTTGGAGCACTCAGTTTCATAGTTCAAGTCATTATGACCTTACTAACATCCAATTGGGGTACAACAGCCACATAGAACGATAGTTTGGATTGAACATTGTCCAATCCGAATCTTCATATCAAACATGTGTACTCCCCAATATGAATTTGTAGTTTAAACTATAATAATCGTCAGGAAGTGTAAGAAAAAGTGGAGCCTAGTACAAGCATCTATGCGATCAGAACGACCATCGGTCAGGAACGTAGTGTAACTGATTTGGTCACAACAGCTGTTATAGGTGAGAGTGATGTTTGGGAATGCCCATTCTGCAAAGAAGATTTCTCCTCAGAGAAGGCAACCAAGCAACACATGAGAAGCTGCAAAAAGAAGGGTAAGAAGAAAGGAGACCCAAAGCTCATCTCCACGAACCAATTGAAAGGACGAGTCAAATCTATTCTCGTACCTGAAACTCTGAGAGGTTATGTTTTCATTGAAACAACCGAGTTCCGTGATGTAGAGATCGCTATTTCCGGTGTACCACACGTTCGAGGTCGTGTTGGTGGTAAGGTTAGCATGGATGAGATTGACAGATTCTTAGCACCACCACCCGCAGCTGAGGGAATCTCAGAGGGAGATGTTGTAGAAATCATCTCAGGCCCATTCAAGGGAGAACGCGCAAAGGTTGTCCGTGTGGATGTAGGTAAGGAAGAACTCATCTTAGAGCTTCTTGATAGTCCGTACACTATTCCAGTAAGAGTTCATGCAGACTTTGCAAAGATTGTTGAGCGCGCTGAACGTGTTGAGGTAGTAGAAGGTGCTGCTGAAGGAGATGCCGAAGCAGAGCCAAAAAGTGATGAGTTTGATGACGAGGACTCCTTCTGGGCACATTCTCCAGATGATGATTGATTAAGAGCCCTGGACATCTCTTAGAAATCTATTGTAGCAAAGGTTTCTCATCCAATAGGTCCATATATACACCAAAGATGAACAATCAGTTGTATGATAGATTCTGAGATAAGAACCAAGTCTAAGGATCAAACTACAGTCACCGTCAGTTGGCCGGGGACACTAAATGCCTGTGGAGAGGCTGTAAGACTTTGCGATTCCTCTGGAACCGTGATGCTGCCTTGATGAATCAGGAACCAAACGACGATTCCAGACTTGATGTCCAGGATTGTATAGGTTTTGGGCAACGGTGAACAAAAGTGACAATAAGTATAGTAGGGGGAAATTATGATAACAGATTTCTATTTCCCTCTCAACTTATTTTCTCTAGAGAGTTCTTTTTCTTCCCGTGTCACAATCCTTAAAACAGGAACCACTCCGAACCAGTTTATCCTCTTAATCTGGCATAGACGCTAGACGTCGTGTCCGGGGTGAAAAAAGTGACAATGAATGCAGTAGACCTTGTTGGATATAGTATGACTTCTGTCCTTCGGGTCGAAACCATCGGAAACGTTGCGTACGTACCGAGTGCACTGCATCAGGAGTCGTGAATAACTTGAGCGAAAAACCAATAGTAGTAGATGCCCTCGTCGAGGGAGGGAAGGCCAGCGGTGGTCCGCCGACACGACAATGGTTCTTACGAAGCTGTGCCTGATGCTACTTGTGTTGTTGGTTCCTAATCACGAAGGCTTGCATAGACATGGTCAGAATTGTACACTTCTATTCCGATGTAGGGAATAGCATAAAGGTTGGGGGATGTGCTATACCTACCTGACCCTCTGAAATACCATCCGTCTAATACTGAGAATGAAATTGGTCCTGTACCAACTCTTAGTACTCCATGTATTCCTGTAGGAAGGTCAATGTCAAGGAGAACGGTGTCAGGGGTCCTAGATGGGGTCGCTCCAGTATGAATATCCATATGCGTCCCAACAACAATATTCTCGGTAATATCAAGACGTAGAATTCCTGCTGCATAATAGTCAATGTCACTCCCTTTGTTATTCACTTCTGTAAAATTCGCACCATTATCAAAGATGAACGTGGAATTCAGAGGTGTATCTCCACCGATGAATATCGAGTAGGGAATCCCAGTACCGAGTACTATTGTCATAGTTCTCATTCGCTTTACAGTCTGAAACCAGTACCAATCATCGAAATACTCTAGGGAAATAGCATCCCCCAGAGTTGCGGGCTCATAGAGAGTGAAATCAATACGATAGAATAACGACTCATCATCAACAAAAGATACTGTGAGATTCGTATCCTTAAACTGTCCGAATTGTAATTCGACAGACTCCAAATTGGATGGTAGTTGTGCCTCAAGATGGTGAGATATTCCGTAGGATAACAAAGGTATACCATATGTCACGAATAGACCAGAGCCACCCAGCACCACAATAATGATCAATGCTGTCCTCTTTGTTTTTCTCGTCATGTTCCTCACCTCTCTCTATGTCACCTCACCTATTAAGCTGAACTGGCGTCCATCACTGGTATCCGCATCATATACATTGAAACTGCAAGAGCTAGAGATGTTAGCAATAGACTACCAATCGCAACCCTAGCAGCTCTCTGTCCAATTGAGATATCGGACCATGAAAGCTTAGTACCAAGTTCATTAACTCCAATATCAAGTGAACCACCTACAGATTGTAATAATCCACTCACAACTACCGTGACTGACATAGTGATGAGGAAGGTTTGTCCCCCACCAATAGGTCTCTCTTCCTTATTGAACCGAAGCATATTATCAAAGCTCATTTCGAAGATTACTTCTCCCAGCAATTCGTAATACTCTCTAACAGCTCTTCCTGTTATCTTCAGCGCAGTGTTGCTACCTATTTTCTGCGATAGCTCTTGAAGTAGCGATGATCTACCTGATACTTTGCTCCAGATTCTTGACAACAACCCAACTCGCGTCGTACCTTCACGCGACCCTAGTTTCAATATCCGACTAACTGCGGAACCAGTACCACCAGTTGATTGTGCCAATCGTCCTGCAATCATACCTCCCGCTCTTCCAAGACCAAAGGATAATGCGTTAGCCACAGCCTCAGTAAGAAGGAGATTCACTCCCTTGTTCGATGTCATCTGCCAGAAGCTGAAGTTATCTATGTAGTCCTCGGTGAAGGCGGTTCCATTGACCAGCGACGTCACAGAATTAGCGAGATTCATTCCACCATGAATAAGATGGTCAAAAAGGGATTTTCCTGTCGTTGTACTTACTATCATATCAGAACCCCATAGGATCATTACTCCACCTCCAACTGGGGCAGTGAGTACACCTACACCAACCATAGCAGCACCCAAGACTGCGAGCCATTTCTTCATAGATTGACTTTCCTCTTGTAGGCGACTTTGTTGAGAGTAGTATGTATGTAGGTAGGATTCATCATACTCCATCTTTAGATAGAAGACATCAGCATAGAGCAGGTTCCTTATCATAGAAACAAAGTCCGTGATAGTAGACGGTGTCTGATTATACGCCCAGATTGATATCACTGGAACAGTGGTCATGGTCTGATTGTTGGAGAACCAGATAGGTACTGATGTTTCATCACTCAATCTGTTGGTCAACTCACCAAGGTCAATGATGATAGGCTCTGGATTCGCACTAGTGATAATTGTACGATTTACCCAGTAGGGAATTCCTGCTAGATCTATCTGAATCGTTACATATACTTCAGTTCCCACATCAAGTCCAGACCAATCTAGGTCCAATGTGATTTTCTGACCACGGAGTAGCTGGTGACGGAGGATTGTTCCATCAGCCTCTGCCCATTCAAGACCTGGAGCAATGAGGTCAAACCGCGGATCATCAGAGTCCCAGTCAGAAGTTTCCATAAGAGATGGCCGCACTAGCATTGTATCATTATGCATCCAGATGGTATCAGTTGCTACTGTCCGAGACTATGGAAAAGGACTCAAGTATGAACATCTAACCCAAAGAGAGAACGATGAGAAGTTATCAAACCCTCATGTCATTGGTAAGTTTGGGATTGGTCTAAAGGATGCTCTTGCTACATTTGATAGAAAAGGAGTCACAGTACTAATCAAGTCGAAATATGGGGAGATCACTCTTGGAAAGTTGGCGAAGCACGACTTTGATGATATAATGACTCTTCATGCATATGTTACAGAACCATCCGATTCGGAGTTCGTAGGAACCGAGTTCATTCTTTCTGGAACAACCAAGAAGGATATTGATGAAGCAAAGGACCTCTTCCTAGTCTTCTCTGGTGATAAGATGCTTGAAGAAACAAAATTCGGTTCTGTTATATCAAAGAAAGGTAAGACTGCTCGTATCTATGTAAATGGGGTGCGAGTTGCAGAAGAAGAGAACTTCCTATTCAGTTACAACATTACTTCATTGACGAGTACAATCAGGAAGGCAATGAATAGAGAAAGAACAAATGTGGGTAGATCGGCCTACTCTGATAGAGTGAAATCAATTCTTCTAGCATGTGAAACCCCTGAAGTTGCAGGTCCTCTTATGAATAATCTAAAGGACTATCAAAAGGGAACTCTTCATGAGGAAGTAGGATGGTTGGACATTCAGGAACATGCTGTGAAGATCCTCTCAGCTAAGACACGGGCTGCCTTCTTTACTTCTAATGAACTCATGCGAGCCGGAGATGTTGTAGGTGATGCAATCCATTCTGGAATAGAGGTAGTTGTGATACCTGAAAAACTTCGAGAAAGAATCAGGGGTCAGGTGGATATCTCTGGAAAACCAATAAGGGATTTGAGTCAGTTCGTTCAGGAACTCTCTGATAGTTTTGAGTTTACATTCATTGAGGAAGAAGACCTGACACAGACAGAGAGGAAAGTCTTCGGAATTGTGGATGTACTCTTCACACTCATTGGAGGTAGACCTGTAGACATCAAGAAGATTTCAATATCCGAAACCATGAGAAAAGATCCCGAGTCATTCATAGAAGCAGAGGGCTTGTGGATCCCATCTGAAGGACATATTATTTGTAAACGGACTACGCTGGAGAATTCTGCTAAATTTGCAGGTGTGTTACTCCATGAAACAGGTCATGTCATAAGTGGAGCATCAGATTGTTCACGAATATTTGAACATGAATTGACAAGACTATTGGGAATCCTCGCTTCATCTAGTATTGATGCATGATTACTAATAGAAATTGTAGAGGAATTCTCTTTTTAGTCCAATTCTTCATAGCTCTTGAATAGAGCAGCCAGCTCCATCTGAATGATGTACTCAACCTTATCTCGATGCTTTCTGATCTTATTCTTGAGAGGTATTGTTAGATTAGCATAGGAAACAAAAACAACAAGGTCAGACTCGTTATCTAGAGGTCGAGATATTTGATACCAGACATCTTCTTCATTAATCGGTCTGGTTATTTCAGCACCACTCTTGATTACAAAGTCCACCTGATAGGTACCTTCATCAATTTTCACAATAATCTCAAAATCTGCAATCTCATGAGCTGTATGTGGTCGGGTAGATAGTTCCTCAAGTTTGGCCTTTTGGTCTGCGGGTACTATATCAGACTCCATTAATATTCGAGCGAGTCTGTCACGAATATCTTGGTCATTGTAGGTTTTGAGTTTATCCAGATCAGTCTCAGAGATATCAATACCCAGATTTGAATAGTGACTTTCAAATAGACGTTCTAAGATTTTTGATGAGTCAGCTGGAGTAGGATGTTGTTTTGTAAGTTCATGGGAGAGTTCCCTTAACCTCACTTCTACTCGCCTTTTTCCAAGAGTACAATTCCCTTCCAAAAATTTCCTTGATTCGTCCGACCACCAATAGAGTATATGTCTGGTTCCCCAACCATCCTTTGGAGTTGCAGCCTTGAAGATGGTTGAACCAATTCTGTGAAGAAGTTCAGTTAGTTCTCCATATTCACCTTTCATAAGCTCAGTAGCAAGGGAGCTTATCTCTTCGATGAGTTGTCTCTGTTCATCTTGATTCATTTTAAACCAATTTGTTTCAGTCATTCGTATTCGTTCGTATAGTTTCTGAAGAGAAGAGAGGGCTTCTCCAAGACTTACTCTTTCCTTAGCCATCTGTTCTCGTTTCTTTATTCGATGTTCATAACCCATATTGATCTACTCCTGTGCTAATCCAATAGTTTCAAATTCTATATGTTGAACATTCTACGATATTCTTCAGCTAATGAATGTGCTACACTTTCTACATTGAAATCATCTTTGGACATTCCTTGGATTTCTTTGATTCTGAACTAAAAAGCATCTTTGGAATAGGATCGCATATGCCACATCCAGAAGGTCGTATGCCATTCTATGCAGTATATACGGACTAGATTTCATAGATGGATCGTACCCTCTTGCACTCTCTCAGCTAGCCTTACGCCCTTGCTGAGATGACTATATTTGCAATGAATTCTGCTCCATCTTGGTTTACATCTCGGTTTGTCATTCGGTGAGCCCACAGACGACCTTCATGCATCCAATAGGAAGTCCATCCCGTTTCTAATCTTAGTTGTTCATTGCTCAGTCCAACAATTTGTCCTGCGAATTCTTCGTCCCTCTCAGTTTCGTTCATTGATGCAAACTGGCTTAGGGTCATATTCTCAAATGCAAATTGAATTGCAATCAACCTTGGATCTTGAACAGTGCCCCAATCCAGAACTTCGAACGTGATACTATATCTGGCATATCCATATTGCAGTTTGTCCGGAAATACTACAAATACAGCCCACCACTCTCCAAGGACCATTGTGTCACCCCCAATAGAACTTGAATAGAGGATGAAGGTTTCAGGTTCATCATCAAAGGGAGGTGAAATATTCCACGTATAACTCACACCACTTGAAATGATAAGTAATGAGAGTGCAAGAGCAGCAATATTTTTCTTCGAAACAGGGAACGGAAACATTTCAGGGGTAGCCTTGAGTTGACCACGTTCTATGATTCTTCTATTTCCATATCTATAGATTAGCAAAGAAGGTATGACGATTAGAAACCAAACAAGCAACGGACCAACCACTTGAAGAAATTCAACTCCCATTCCCAGAGCATTTTCCATTTGAGAAACATTAGCAAACTGATATCCTGACATGAATACTGCTAGAAATCTGAATAAGTGATATAATGAATAGAAAGAAAACGTTCCCATCAGAACTTGTTGAGGGAGATAGCCAAAAATTTGACTCATTAATAAGAAAATACTGATGCTGATAATTAGTGAATATCGCCAATCATCAAAGAAGTGTGCAATGATATACGTGATGATGCATGGAATCAATGCCACCAGTAGAGCTGCAAAAAGGATTCCAAACAGATGATACAAGGGCACAGCAAGGAATATTGTAACTATGAAACTAAGCGTACCGATAAAAGTAGCGCAGATTATGTAGGTAATACCAATAGATCTATGGTCAATTTCCCGTGATTCTCGTTTATCTCTTCTTACCAGGATTACTGAACACAATGAAAATGGTATTCCAAGAATGAACACCATAGCTACGATATTTATGGCATGTAATGTGTTTGAGAACGACCCTGCATCCGACGGCACAAGGAATGGTACAAAAATCGCAATAGAAAGAATGGAAATGAACAGCCACATAGTCCATATAACATATGTAGGCCGTTCATATCCCGTTTCAATAGATGCAAAGTCCTCCAAGGTTTCCACCACTCTACATTCTACTATCTGTACTTGTTAATATCTGTACTTGTTGATATTTATTCTATATACTAGTATTCGTACCAGCTGACCTCATCGACAGTAAGAGTTGCTCCATTTGTTCCACCATAGTCTGTTACCTTGTAATCCCTACCTGCATAATACAACCACACTCTAAGTTCGATACAGAACTTATACCACGTATTATCAGCTAGGTTGTAACCGAATCCTTGTTCTACTAGAGGATCAGGAGTGTAGATTGCAGATACCGATTCATACGTTGCACCAGAACTCTCTTGTACCTCATCCCAGACCAAGAAACCAGAATACCAAGTTCCATCTGCTTCTCGAACAACATACCAGACCTCGATGTGCACTCTGCAGTCATATCTTGTGCTGAGCTTATAGTCAAGTGTCCAATCAGCTTCAATCCACCAATTGTCAGTTTGGTACACATCCATCTCATATGCACAACCTACCCATGCACTATCACTCGTACTTGCGCCATAAAACCATGGCCAACTGAGTTCGTTTACCTTTATCTCACATTCTCCTGTTGAAGCTGATGCACTTCTAGTGACAAAGTCTTGAAAGTCATCGTATCCAGCATCGGAGTACGATGGAACATCACTTCCTCCGAAGGACGCATCAACGAGAGCTGGACTCGATGAGAACAGCAATATTGAGATTACAACACTAATGAGAATAATTTCTTTTCTTTCTGAATTTCCCATTTCACCACCACAGATTACTAATGTTAAAATAATCATTTAAGTGTTGTCACAAATGCTTCTTTTGCATTTTTTATTTGTATGATCAATTTTCTTCATTTGAAGCCCAACCTCTTTGCATCTTTGGTTGATTTGTGAACAATTGAAAACCAGCTAATCGGGAAAACATATCAGAAACCTATGGTTATTCCAATGAGTAATCGAATCAAGTGTGGTGACCAATCTAATGCAGAACATAGGTATAACATGGGCTCCAACACCAGACCCATTTCAGGTATCATTCAATTGGGGTATCGTCATCCTCATTGTGGCGAGTGTGATAGCTATTGTTGTTCGGGTGTATATGATTGGTTTCCCAGAAATAGAGAAAGGTCAGACCAGAAAGCCTCAGCTTGGAGTTATCATTTTGACGATCTTAGCTATCTTTAGTCCTGAGGCTATCAGTGTATACTCTAGCCCTGAAGGTCCAGACATCTTTCTGGTTGCCATGTGGTTGAACACAATGAGCATCGTGTTGGCAGGATATTCATTCAATACATCCTTCTTCTTCATCGCAATCCCACTGACCCTTTTCAGACTGACCTTCCCACTAATGGTGTACAGATATTATCGAAGCATGACCTCACGTAGAAGTGTAATACTGACGGGGATCTTCGTTGAACTTCCAATGCTGATTCTTGGTTATCCTCTTTTGATACTCTTCATCGTAGGACTGGCAGTACTTTGGTTTGTACCTGTACCTATTTCTAAACGCCCAGTTATTTGGTCAGAACATGATTGAGATTCGTAACTCAGCAAGCGATCTCTAGATCGCATGGAATACATCAACTGATGAGGTCTTCAATCAGAACTTGCACTTGGAATGCTTAGCTGGATCATAAATTGAATATGATGAATAAGAACAAGAAATAAACCAACTCACATATTGATTTATGTCCTTTATTCTAAACCATCTCAAATACGCGATATTTTTGTACACACGAATTCATTGTAGATTTGAATGATGTACTTGACTGGAGGATAACTATCTTGACTTCTCATCAGACTCTAATCAGAATTGCCACAAAGTATGATATTGAACCTATTGTAGATCTGTGGTATGAAGCAGCATATTATCATAGTGAGCTTGATCCACGTCTTAAAGTATCGCCAGATGAACGTGCTTCTGTTAGGATATCATTTGAGAAAGATATAGACTCAGAGAATGTTATGCTTCTTGCTGCAGAAACAGAGGATAGAGTAGTAGGCTACATCAGTGCCAAGATTATCATTACTGCACAAGTACAACTTGTTTCAAAGATGGGGTTTATTGAAGGCATAACTGTAACTGAGGCCCAGCGTAGACGGGGTGTAGCGACAACATTATTCAAAGCAACACTGATTTGGTTCAAAGGACAAGAGATAGATCAGGTTCGCGTTGATGTTGCATACTACAACTCAGTAGCACGTAAATTCTGGATGAGGATGAATTTGCAGAGCTTTCACTACGCTTGAGTCGTGATATCTAGTTTCCACTTCCACTAGTTCTTCAAGCTAATGATTATCTTGTTTACATCGTCAATAAAGGATAATCGCATCTCTTCAGGATTAATACAGCTTTTTTGATTCATAATCTTGCAGAATGATTCCTTGAGGAGTGATTCAGCTTCAGCAAGACATTGCATCTCTATTTTGCAGTTGTCCCACTCGTATTTTGATACTTCCTTATGGAAGATTTCACCGACTGTTTTTCTAATTACTACCCATCTCTGTGATATGGTGTACAATTGATTCTAAAGTGTTCAAAGTATGACCAGCTTCATAGACTATCTCAACGAATCGTGATATTCCTTCAATATTCTTTGTTATCCTACTTGGTTCATCATAGCCTAATTCAGTTGCAGCTTGATCGCGAATCTGATTGAACAAGTCAGACCCAATATCTTCTCGAATTGTTTCTTCTAGTTCCTTGTTGAATACAGCCCATGATTCATGAACTTGTGTATCAGGAAAGTCTTCAGTTTGTACTCCTGCTAGCCTAAGGTATCTATGATTTCTAGAAATAGCACTAGATTCATCACCACGACCTTCGTGGTGAGCATCACCATCAAAAATGAAATACACTGGAATTCCGAGTCCTTGGAAAATGACCACAGGACGGTCAATGTTGTTCTTTCCACCGGCAGGAACAACCACTATTCCCTTCTCAGCCCATTTTGCATTCCTTATCTCCTGAACCTTCCAGAGAGCTGCAACATCTGATACACCTTCAACCACTACAACCACATTCGAAAAGAATCCTTCACTTACTATCACATTCATTATCGACAATGCTCTAGCTTTGAAACTCTCACGAGTGAAACTTTCAGGTGGGCTCTGAGTGACTTCAGCGAGCCTTTGTGCAGCCAGATGAAGAGAATAATTGCTAGCTGTACTATGGGGAGTTGGACATTCGGTTGTCGAATCTTTTCTGATAAATCGTACTTGATCGAAATGATGAAGATTAACAAAGTATGGTGAGTGGGTGGTGAATACTATTTGGATTTTAGACATAGAATCTTCTGAGATGTTTGACAATGATGCAAGTAGATCAGCAAGATATCTACATCTAGAGGGATGAAGATATAATTCAGGTTCCTCGATAGCTAGTAGGAGATCAGGACCTTCGATGTTAGGGGGTTGGTCATTCTCAGGTTCTTCAGCCGTATCAGTTGCACGTTGTAAAACATCTGTCTTTGCCAGATATTGAAATAACGTTACCACAAGTGCACGTTGAAGACCATGCCCTTTATGTGAGATATCTCCTTCAAATTCATCCTCAACGACTGTCAATATGGGATCAGGGGGATCAATCTCAATAGGTTTTACCGGCCCCCAATCAAGTTTTAACTTCGAACCAGGGGAGAATTGCATAAGATCCTGAGATATCTCATCTCCAAGTTCTCCCAGTTCTGATAGATTCTCAGAGCAGTAGATCTCTTGTGCTCTACGTTCAAATTCTTGTCTGAATTCTTGAATATCGGTCCTTCCCTGAATCCTTCGTAGTACAACCAAATCAAGGAGTTGTTCTATGACTCCACGTTTACCAACTGTTTCATCTGTGACCTCGTGTACTGCGGGTATCAGAACATACTTTGTGTATTTGTCTAGCTTTCCTCCACCGATATTGGGAGGACCAAAGAATTGAAGGGGGGAATCAACAGGTTGCAAGAGTGTTGGATTTCTGGATTCATAGTCCTGCATCATTTGTTCAATTTCGTCTGCATTTCGAGCTTTCTCTAAACCGTCAATAGTACCTTCAGATACAAGTTCATTCCATTTTGTTCGACGTTCATTCTTGTTTACGATTGCGCGAATCTCTGCAAAACGAGGAAGTTGCATTCTGGTTGCGTAGTATCGTGCGGTAGGACCTGTATCTTCATAGCTAATGTGTTTTGAAACAATGAGCTGTTGTTCGTGCACATACGGTCTGAATTCTTCAAGTTCCACGGGTAATAGATGAGTAAATGTCACTCGAATCTCAATAGGGACATCTATCTGCTTGTTGAAGTAATCCTGTTCAGAGAAATCCGCTTTAGTATTGAAAAAGCATGATAGAGCTTGCAGAAAGGATGACTTACCAGCACCATTACGGCCAACAAGAACTGTTAGACCCTCCAACTCCAACTCTTCGTCCTTTATAGACCTGAAATTCTTTATTTCTATTTTTGATATTATCAAATGAAGCACCTCATTACAATTATTGTATTTGAAATTAGAGCAATGACACACAATATACTTTCTGTATCTGTTGTAATTCCCCTCCATGTCTCAGTGTCTTGGTCGCAGCTTTTATACTCATACAAATCAGAGGCCGACCACACATTCCGTAGATACACTCTCCCGAGCAGAATTGCTAACTTGGGTTCACTATGGTAAACCAAGGAAAGACCATGAGTTTATGAGGATATTTCAACATTGACAGTGTAGGAGCAGGAGTTGTTGTCATATGCACATTCGACACAGGAAAATAGATGAAATAGAAGAAGGAGACCTCCTAGAACTTATTCAGCATAAAGATTCCGAGTCAAAAATTATCGACTACAAAAGAGAGCTACCAAAAGACAAGCCAGAAGCAAAGAAAGAATTTCTCTATGATGTATCGTCTTTTGCAAATACTTCTGGTGGTCACCTTATTTACGGAATAGTTGAAGAGAAAGGGATTCCTACAAAGATAGTAGGAATTGCTCTTGATGATCCTGATGAAAAGATACGCGAGTTACAAGGTAGAGTGAGAGATGGTATTGATCCACGAATACCCAAAGTAGATTTTGGAGTAGTACAAGTTGAATCAGGTTCTGTATTGGTGATTAGAATTGGAAAAAGTTACAGTGCCCCACACAGAGTTACTTTGGGGGGTTCTGGTAAGTTTTATGGTCGACATTCGCGGGACAAGTATCCTATGAATGTTCATGACCTGAGGTCCGCATTCATTCTATCTGAAACCCTTGGAGAAAAGGTTAGAAATTTTAGGACAGAGCGTATCAAGATGATACAGGGAGAAAATTCCCCTGTTCCTCTTGTGCATGGAGCGAAATTAGTACTACACCTTCTACCTCTCGATGCATTTGCAATAGCTCATACTACTGATATCCAAGATGCAATTTCAAATAAAGAACTGTTAGAACCGATGGGACTAGGGGGTTCCAACGGAATACACAATTTCAATGGATACCTTCTCCACAGACCTGGACAAAACAAAGGTGATGAATACGTAGACCTCTCAGACGCAGGTTTCTATCTATCACAAGCGTATAGTCAATACTTTCGAAATGGTTGTATTGAGTCAGTGAAAGTGATGAGATTGAAGGAAGATAGTATCATAGATGGAGGTGAGTTGGAGGGTTGGATTAGAGAGTCCTTGCCACGCTATCTAGAACTAACTAGGAAAATTAGCACAAGTCCGCCAATATTGGTAATGGTCAGTTTATTGAATGTAAAGGGATGTAAAATTGCGACCTATGTGGGTCGGGGTATTCCAATCACGCTCGAAACTACACCTTCTGTACCTCCACAAGGGATTGTCCAAGAAAATTTGTTGCTTCCTGAAATCATGCTTGAAGATTATGAGGATAACATCGCGACTCATCTGTATTCCATCTTCAATATCATTTGGAATGCTGGTGGCTGGTCAAAATCACCTATTCAAAGATAGCTAATGTGAAGAAGTAATAATCCATTTCGTGTCAAAGAAGAAGGTGGCGAACACACAGGTTTTCGTGGTAGGAGGGGGGGAGTTTCGTTATGTAATTGAGGGCATGTAACGAAAAACAAGACCTGTGCATTCGCCGTTGATCCACGCCAACTCCTACTCACATACCATTCCCGGACCTTTGTATTAAATCATCCCTGATTGGAGTCTCCATGGAATTCAACAATTGTTATGTTTAATATAATATTAATGTCGATACCATCGTTAATCTACATTTAAATACACACATGGGGAAAGGAATGTTGAAGGAGAGATAGTCCGATAGCTATTCTGTAGGGTCACTCTTTTTGATTCTGTAGTCTAGGTTTAATATCTGAGAAGATAGTTCAGGACATTGCTAAATTCTAAGTTGATGTCTGATGAACGTGATTGGGCATTCGCCATTGGGCTCCAGATGGCCATGCTTGCTATGCGTATCCCCGTCTTGTTCGGGAACATACGGTGAGAATAAATATTGGAACGTACAAGAAAGAAGTGAACAACTATGGAAACGAAGAAAGTGGTCGGAGCGGCTGTAATCGTTGTGGCAGTGGTCGGGGTGCTGGTGGTCTTTGTTGGGCTACCACTCACCCAGACACAGTTTCATTATGAGCGACAGTATCCTGTGGGTGAAACACGTTATGTCTTGCTGTACATAAGTGACTTTGATACAACTCCTACTGATATTTCGATAAACTTTGTAGACAATCCGGACCTGATGTACTCGATAGATGTCGAACAGTACCAACCGGGTCATCACCATTCTACAGAGTACAACGTCTGGGATGAACACATTAGTATAGATGTGCGTCAGACAAATGGTGGAAGTCAAACCTCATCTATCGATATCACGCTAGGAACAGGTACTTCCTACGTAATTGCAATCGCTGGATCATCTGAGTTGTATGTTTCGGTAGAATACAACAATGGGGCGGTTCTGGGTGAACACGCAATGTTGGATCTTAGTTGTATTAACTCGACGTTAGACTTCGTGTTCACTGAGAATGTCAATTTCACGACTGTCGGGTTAAGTGTCCGGACTCAGCGTGATATTGATGTTACAGTCGATATCGACCTGCCGAGTGGTATGAATGGAATACTCACACATCCGATGTTTACATCATTTTCAGGAACGATGGTGGGTTGGGGGCAGACAAGTCTTACCGAGATTTCCACAAGTTCAACCTCGGAACCCCTCTTGGACTTCTCCCACGTAACATCTGGCGCTATCGGTGGGTCCCTTCGAGACTGATGCCTGTCGTTCCTCTTAGAAGGCCTGCCACCTCACTCTTCCCCATGCTTATCACACTTCAATAGGTTTTTATCGCTTCTAAATTGGGATGCCGGTAAGATTTAATTGGTGATACTCTTGGTGAAGATTAAGGACCCTGACCAGATTAGAAAGCTTATTCTGTCTGACGATTATGAACATAATAAGCAATAACATATTGTTGATTGCTGTCTGGCTACAGTCTTCAAAAGTCTGGCTCGAATTATTGAATCAGAAAAAAGCAGTTTCTAGAATTAGTAGTATTTTGATAATGGATAAGAAAGGGAATGAGTTGGAATGTAGATCAGATTTCAGGAAGCAGTTTGAAATTTATAGCAATGACAGTATGAATTGGTCCTGTTTCTGTGAAGATGATCAAGGGAAGGATTGTGACAAATTAAAATTGAAACTTGAAGTTACACGTAAGGAAGGCAAAAAGGTAAAGAAGAAGTTCACATCAGTTAAAGTATACGAAAGGGATTTTCCAATAAGAAATAGTCGATTGTTCTACTAGTCCTATAATTAATACCCACCCACACATTTTCTACGAGCTTAAATCGTCCATACAACACAGGAGTACATGACAGCTCCCAAGCGTTGCCCAACCTGCAAGTCCACAGATACGATTTTGCTACTCAAACACCCTATCGAGGAGTATCTGAAGTACACCTGTGGAACATGCGCTCGCAAGTCAATTCCCAGAGGTGCAACCGTTGCAATGTTCGACAATCGCACTGATGGGTCTAGGTGGTACATCCCCATCAACCGCGAGGAAGATATCATCGAAATGGAACGGATTGGAAAATGGGCACAGGAGCAGGGAAGGAACAAGGTGAGTTTGTACGTGTACACTAACTGGCGTGTGCAGACTGGAGTGGGACCAGTGAGTTTCAGTTTCGGTCATGAGAATAGCATGGAGTTTTTGAAAGATAGAAATGAGTGGTTGATGAAGGAACTACCTGTTCTCGCTGGCAAGTTCACTAAGGTTTCTCCCGATGTTTTCCAAGCCACCCTAGATTTCTAGTGATTTGTTCTTGCCTTTTGGGCCATTGATTTTTTCTTTCTGTAAAAGGAAATGGATGTGGATTATATGAGCAGAAAGTGTAGGACCAAATCTTTTTCGTTTGCAGTATACTTAGTTATCTGTACCCCACCCCAAATTATTACGAGCTTATTAGGCATCCAACGGAATAGAGAATCAGTGGTGAGGGCCTATTTTTGTAGCCTCGATTACGAAACTTCCCCCTCCTACACACCCCTCACCACTCTCTTTTTTCCTGTTTGCTAAGGTTAATCCCAGTTTGTTCGAAATGAGAAACGAAATTGAACTCCCTCCTTGATCCATTCAGCATCTACGGATAACCATAATGAACCGCAGTTGACCTTCCGGGAGTATCCTCGAAGGTAGTGAAGGTTGTTGCTCTTGCCAAGTGAGTGCTGTTAACCATGATGAATTCCAGTTGCACAGGTCACTATCACCGTGTCTACAATTGGGAATAAGAGGGGATTTATTGCTTTAATCTGTACCCGACCACAGATTTCTTACGAGCTTATATTGAACGGTCTCCACTAAGGAGCATGAGGGGCACATCGAACAACCTAACCTGCTTTGATTGCCGTGAGTGTGTAGACGCTCAAGGAACAGAGCACGGTTTCTGTAGAGAGCAAGATTCACCGATTGGTGGTCTTGGTTGGAATATTGAGAACTTTGACAAGTTCTTTGCACATATCAACCCACGCTTTGCTAGGTACTGTGGAGCCTTCAAGTTACGGTATCCTTTTGCTG
>JAEOSL010000132.1 GCA_016840385.1 Candidatus Thorarchaeota archaeon
TATTCGTTCTAGCATTAACTACACTAATGTGTTCTCTCATGCATTCATGCCTCCCTACATCAGTTTTACCACCTGTCTCCGTTCGCAATGAAGGGACAAAGCAGCCTGATGATAGTTTGAGGTTTCTCACGATATGAGAAAGTATCTTGGCGTGGAACTTGAATGAATATATAGAATTTGGTCTCAGTAGGATGAAGATGTTAGATGAGAATTGTTTGGTTTCTATCTACGCTTTATCAATACAATAATCAAAATTACGACAACTCCTCCAACACCACAAATCAAGATAATTTCCAGAGTTAAAGGTCCGATTAGAGTTCCATTAGTTGTGTTGGTAGTTGATGTTGTACTCGATGTGGTTGTTGTTGTAGCGGTAGTAGTAGTTGTTGATGTAATTACTACTTCCTGAACATCGTATAATTTGATTAGCGACCAAGCCCAATTTCCATGAACATCTTCAGCATATACCCTGTATGTCACCTGAGTGTTATTTTGGAATCCAGGTATCTCTGCTATCCAATCTGAGTTGTTATAGACCATGGTGATGTTGTGCCAAACTAAGCCACTATCGGTCGAGTATGAGAGAATCACCTCTACCAGAATGCTGCTTTCGAAGATCTCAGCTGATATTGTGACATTCTGGTCTGGAATGGGAAACATTGGTGCATGATTCACGATGAGATTTGGAGGGTATATATCAACTATCACTGAAGGATATCTATCAACACTTCCTGCTGATCCAGAAATCAGATAATGAGGAGGAATATAGTCACTCCATCTATTCCCTCGATCAACACCATTGTCCCATGTATTTGAACTACCGTCATCTAGAGCATTACCTTGAACATTCCATCCAATTGTATTGTCATAGATTTCAAATCCATTTGAATCTCCCCAAAGAAAAACACCATATCCTTCATTGTTGGTTATAGTGTTGTTTCTTATGAAACAGTCCTCTGATTCGTAACTGGTAATGCCATCATTTTGATTACTGTAGATATTATTATCTACAACTTGGCAATCATGAGATTTGTATAATGAAACTCCATGAAAGTTATGGGTGAGAGTATTATTACTAACTGTGCTGTTCCTCATGTAATAGATGCGGCAACCTGATCCCGTGTTGTTATTGAACACATTATTAGAAACATTGCAGAAGTAGGAGTGAGTCATGAATGTACCGTTTCCATGCTTAGAAATAGTGTTATTCTCGACAACACAAAATTCTCCTCCGAGTTCGATACCATCTGTGTTTGAGTTCTCTAATCCTATCAAAGTGTTGTTGATAACTCTAGTACCATTTGCACCATGAATCCGAATTCCTGCTGAAGCAACGGTATTGTAGATCGTATTATTCCGTACCGTGCAATTCGTACAAGTGGATCCTATTGAGAACGCATTGAAGTTCCTGTCAAAGACACTATTTTGAAGAGTACAATTAGTTGCATAGTAAAATGAAACCATCAAACGGTGAGCTTTGCCTACAAAATCAGTAATCGTGCAGTTGCTTACAAAGGCTAACCTTACAGTCGAGTTGACAAAATATCCATTCTTTACAACAATCTCAGAGCAATTGAAAATTATAGCTGCACCATATCCTGATAGATCAACAGTTGTATCAGTTAAATTGTAGAAGTACGCAATTGGTAATCCATTCACAGTATTATCAGCCAAATCGTGAATCCAATGTGCAATTTCTTCGCCTGAGAAGCTTGGAGTCGAATTAATGAAAACATTTCCTTTGATTGAGCAAAGACCTGTAGATTCACTAAGATTAATACCCAAGAGACCTCCAATTACGATGTTATCTTCAATCTCGAGATCCTCACAAAGCCAAGCATTAACTGCAAACCATCGACTGCCTGTATATGTACTATTTACCAATGTGCAGTTCTCTGAGAATTTTATCAGTACTCCGTAAGCTATGTCTACGAAGGAGCAGTTGGTAACGACTCCATTGGTTAAATTGGCTAATTCTATACCTATGTTGAGATTATCACCAACAATCCTTGTGAAAGAACAATTACGAATGATGAAATGACTAGATGTATTGGTAATGCTCAAACACACATCCGTTGTAGAGAATTCATATCCTTCAATGATATAGGGACCTGACTCTGATCCGTTGCCTGTCCAACTCTCTACTAGAGCAGTTGACGTAAATTCATCATTTCCAAAAATCACTATATTATCGTGTGGATCCAGATCCGTACTGACAAACTTACTCTCTTTGCTTGTTTCATTTGTTGAAAATTCTTCATTGAAACCAAGCATGATTGGTTCAGTCCCTACTAGCCCAATAATCATTATAACAATCAACAGAATGGTTAGTTTCTTCATTCCTGAATCCCCTTCTACACATGCTGCGTTGTAAGAGGTTATGATATGTCTTCCGCAGTTTAGGTCTTGATTAGAATATGAAACATATACGTTCAACTTCATTGATATGTTTCTACTCGTAATTGGTTAGAGGAATATGTTGTCACCATAGAATCCTGAACCAAAGAATACAGGACCTGCCCATAATCCGACACCATCACCATCATCATCGTATAATGGAGTTTCATCCCAACTATCATGTATTGCTGCATAGAGGAATGCTTCACGCATGGAGATACGACCATCAACATTGATGAAGTCTGCATCTGCACCACCAATATTGCCTGGTAGTTGATATCCTATGAGAGCTGACATAAAGTGGTATACGAACTCGTCCCATTGTCCCTCGGTGTCACAAGCATACGAACTTTCACCATCTTCACATGCAGTCATGATAACTCGATTGGGAGCACTGATATCGGGAATAAATTGACCTGACCAACACTGTTCCATTAAGATGATCATATGATGACACGTTATCGAGTCCAACCAACCTGCGACCTCAGTAGTATTCAGATATTGGTCACCGCCATTGGGCCAATAGGTTGTAATCCCACTCGACCCGCCATGATTTGTTGTGAAGAAGAACAACGTATCTCGCGATGTAAGTGTTTGATTGAGTTCCGAGAAAACCGTTTCCACTGATGTTTGAGTGGCAGGATAATCAACAGGTGTGTTCGCGTCCTCCCCTACTCCATCCTTATAGATCACATAGATATTATCCGCTGGGTAACCATTCATCTGTAGAATGAAATACATATAGATTAAATCATTCCAATATCTGTAGTATGCTTTGTCGGCTCTCCACCCGCCGCTATACAGAACTGCATATTTCCGAGCAAGAGGTTCGATTTCTGGTAAGTCAAGACCTTCTAAGATTGAGGTATCTAGAACTTTGTCCTCGAAGACTCCCGGAACTACATCAGTTCGTATTCTTTGCTCAATGTATCTTAGTGCGATTATTATATCCTCGATTGGGTCACAGGATGGATCTACTTCACAGGTTACATCCCTACATCGGCCAAGAGGTTCCAATGATGGCACTACATCCCCAAGAATAAACGAGAGCGTCTTTTCAGAACCGTTTGTGTTATTCAGAAAATCCAGTGGATTGTCCACGAGAACCATATTTCCCGCAGCCATCACAATGTATCCAGTAATAGTAACTATCTTTCCAACATAGGATTCTAGATTATCTAAAACTTCTCCAGCAGTAACTGGAACATCCTGAAGAGGTACCCTCGATTGATAGATTGTGAAGTAGTAGATTGTTGCTGCATTAGTACCAATGAGAACTATTGCCAATGCGATTAGTGCAATAGGTCTCTTAGAGCTTCCTTTCTTCTTCGACATAATCCCAACCACTTTGCAATGCTGACTAAATCCGAACAATAAAAGAAGGTCCCTATAAATTGCTTGAGAGCAGAGTTCTTACTCCTGTTTGTAATAGTATGTTTCCCATGTCATAGGATTGCTGTAACCTAATTTCAGAGCAAGCTTGACTGATGCTTCATTTGCTGCATCCCAATGTGGAACAAGGTTCTTTTCTAAACTATACTCAATAAGAGCTGCACAAACTACTGTGGCCAATCCTTTCCTTCTGTATTTGGGGAAATTCTCTGTAAATACTTGAATCTCAAACTCGTTTTTGAATGGAAAGGGTGTGTACGCGTAACTTGCAAGTTTATCATTGTCATCTACTATGCAGAATCCAAAACCATCTACTACTAGATTCTCAATCTTTCCAAAATACATCTGAATCTGTATTGCGTACTCGTGATTGATTTGAGGTAACACATCTAGGTCGAGTTCCTTGAGACTGTATCCTTCAGGAAGACCTTCTTGTAATTTTCTTAGGTGAGTGATATCGAGACTTCTGTGATCAAAATGCGTACGATGATTCACAACCAATCTCTTTCCGAACTCCTTCTTGAGTAGCTCACTCCAATTTTCATCTGGAACTATGAATATGGTAAGTGGAGGTAGTGATTTTATGAACTCAATAGCTACAGGATTTGTAGTATCCCCTACTAGGAAAATCATCATAGGTATAGAGTACATTGCAACATTTGGTGAATCAACGCTATCTACAGATAGTGAACCTATTCCTGAATGAACACATGGATTGATGACACTCTGTGAAAGAATGTGAGATTCGAATAAGTTTGCTACTTTCTTCCAATGTTCAATATCAAGTTCATATAGCATCTAGTCACACCATAATCCTCGTATGAATCATAATGAGGACTATTTACATTCTTAGGTTGGTATTTCATTCCCAATCCAGAAGTCGTTACTCACCTTCGAAACTCCTGACTTCAGTTACGTCTTGTGTTGCTTCCAAGGTTCCCATAAACTGCGAATCAACAATGCACATAAGGGGGAGAATTCGAAGGTTTTAGTGTGATTGTCCATGAAGAAAGTTATTATCGTCTATGAGAGTGTGTATGGGAATACAAAGAAGGTTGCAGAGGCGATAAGCGAAGGGATTAGCGGAAATTCAGAGCTTGAGACAATTGTAAGAAAGACTGGAGAGATTCACACTGACGTTCTTTGTGACTATGATGCAATCTTGTTGGGCTGTCCGAATCACAACCAAGAACCCGCACGCAATCTCTTGAAGTTCATCGATCGAGCTTCAATTGTACATCTGAATGGAAAGATTGGCGCTGTCTTTGATACCTACACTGGAGGTAACAAGGATGTTGCAGCGAAGAAATTAGAAACGAAGGTCCGGGAAAAACTACCAGGCATTGATTTGATAGATTGTTTATCTTTCAAAGTTACTGGACGAAAGGGACCACTTGTAGATGATGAGGAAGAAAAAGCACTACAATTCGGGATTCAATTCGGACAAAAACTACTTGCATGATAGTATTCTGTTTCCTTCCTTACTCATTCCATTCTACCTAAGAATCCACATTCTTAGGTTTGTATTTCATTCCCAATCCAGAAGTCGTTATCAGCACCTTTCGAATACCACCACAACTCTCTCAACCAACCGGAACCTATGCATACTTGTCCAACATGTTCATTGAACCAGAATATCGAGGGAAAGGTGTCGGAAGGGCACTACTTGATTATGTAGTTGATTATTGTAAAAGTGAGCAGATAGGTTTCCTCTTCTTACATGCCTCTGACAAAGGACTTCCTTTGTACAAATCCATAGGCTTTGGAAGCTCTGAACGACTAATGCATCTTCGCACTTTTGACCATTCTGAATAAGCCCTCATTTTGAGTAAATTATCACACTTTATTAGGAACGTCACTTGAGTTCATTTCATGGCAGATTTACAGATTAAAGAAATTGTGCCCGGGTCTGGAGCATCTCCAACTCAGGGTCAGACTGTTGTTGTTCACTATACTGGATGGCTTACTGATGGAAAGAAATTCGATAGTTCAGTAGACCGAGGTGAACCTTTCGAATTTCAGATTGGTGTTGGCCAGGTCATCCAAGGATGGGACCAAGGCGTTCTCACAATGAAAGTAGGTGGTAAGAGGAAACTTACAATTCCCCCAGAACTAGCATATGGTGACAAGGACGTCGGTGGTGGATTGATTCCTCCAAACTCAACTCTGATTTTTGAAGTTGAGCTATTGAACCTGAAGTAGTCGGATTCTATTCCGAAAAAAAGAACGAAATGAATCCAAATGAAGCTTATATGCTTCCTTGACTGGTACAAAATATCGCTTTTGAGAGGAATTAGGGTGAAGCGCGCACTTGTACTCGTTATTCTAGTAATATCGATATTTACCATGGTCAATCCAATCGTACTGGAGCAAGACCCTGAATATACACCACTATCACATGACAATCTTGTCGAAGAATTTGTTGATAGTGGAGTACAAAATGATGTCACAGTTCGTTTTGATAGAGAACTCACTCAAGCAGAGATAGAGTACTACGAAAAGAACGGAATTAATTTTGGTGACTCTGCACAGAATGTAGGTTCGATCTACATGGCAAAGGTTTCAGATGCTGCACTAGAACATCTGAAAAATGATCCTTTCCTTGAGAGTGCTGAACCTCTACATAATCCCAAGTATCAGATACCTCGTGATATTTCAGTTCCAGGAACAGAAACCTACGCTGATTTAGCGTGGGATATGCAGGATTACTATGGTCTCAATCTTACGGGACAAAATATCCTGATTGCAGATCTTGATACGGGAATTCAGTGGCGACATCCGGATTTCTTCTTTGCAGATGGTGGCACATATTCGTGGCTAGATGTCGTGACTAGCCCACCTTGGCTTTTTATCAATGGAACTGATGGGATTGATCTGAATTCGAACTTTGTCATCTCACCTAATGAAACACTCTATTCAATTGATGTCAATGGAGATGGGAACTTTGATACTGATGTCGACTGGATATATCTAGACAACGGAACCACTATCGGATCAATTGATGATGGGGACACTTTCTTTGTTGTAGATGACATCAATAGAGATACCCAACTTAATTCAGGGGAGAATCTAATTGCTCTTAAAACTCCAAAGACAAAATATCTAGTGCAGAAGAATTTTGGCTTCACACAAGTATGGGAGCGAGGTGTAAATCTCACATCTAGTACGTTTTATGATACAGATGGTCATGGCACAGGTGTAGCGGGTATCCTGAATGGAGGACAGCTAGGATACCGAAAGTATGTTGGTGTTGCGCCAGATGCAGAAGTTATGGCTATCAATATCTTTGGTAGTGATGGATTAACTGTTGAGGAAGGTCTCTTCTGGGCGAGAGATCATGGTGCAGATGTCATACTAATCGAGGTCGGATCTTGGACCTATGAATTTCTTGATGGTTCAAGTAATGTCGAATTGCTGATTGATTCATTAACTGCAAGTGGGATTCCAGTTATAGTCCCTGCAGGGAATCTTCAGGGAGCATGGAGGCATGCGGATAGAACAATTCCGAATAATACACTTTGGCCTACAGGCTTCAAGGTACCTACTGCTTTGGGTGCAACTGAGTTATACCTGACTGTACTGTGTGATAAACCAGATAATAATGTGCAAGTGAACATTACCGAACCAACCTCCACAGGAACAATTGTTCATCAACTATCCTTTGGTCAAGGATACTATAATTTCCAAAGAGCGTCCACTGGCACAAATGTTACAATTGATGCATTCATTGCCAACTCAACTAGAGGTAATAATCAGATGATTGCTATCGATATTGTAGGTACAATCAAGGACACATCATATTGGTCAATAGATATTATACATCCACAAACAGCTCGATACCACTTTTACATTTCAGATGATGCTAGTGCATGGAGTAGTGGGGCTGAATGGAATCCTGCACATGGACTTGTTGATACTCATC
This sequence comes from Candidatus Thorarchaeota archaeon, assembly GCA_016840385.1. Next base: position 7,712 of record JAEOSL010000132.1, read on the forward strand.
TCATTACATGGCCATCAACTGCAGATACTGCAATTTCTGTAGCATCATATCATTCACGATCAATTTGGGCGACGGCAGGAACATTGGCATCATTCTCGTCAGTGGGTCCGCGAGTTGACGGAAATCCAAAAATGTCAATTGCTGCACCTGGCGGTTGGGATATCATATCTCCCTGGTCTAGTGATTCAGCTTGGGCAACATGGTATGATAATTACGGCGGACTTGCACTTGATCCTGTATTTGGAGGGTATCGTCTTTTTAGTGGGACTTCAGCTTCAGGACCTCATGTTGCAGGAGCAGTTGCGTTATTGCTACAACTAAACCCTACATGTGGACTTGTTGCGAAGGACCTTATCGAAGTCAGTGCGTATACTGATGCATTTACTCCAGTAATCACTCCATATCCAGCGCCTGCAAATCCGATATGGGGTTATGGGAAACTGAATATTTCAAAGGCGGTTGAAGAAACGATGAAACTCCCAATTATCTGGGAATCACATCACACTCCATCTGCACCTGAATACACAGAATCCGTGATTGTAACCGCAAATGTGTCTAATGCTGATTTCGTCACATTCCAGTGGACTAACTGTAGTGGGGCGGCATGGAAGGTCTTCAATATGACAAAATCATCAGGATTGTATACTGCATCTATTCCGCTTCACAAGTATGGTTTCCAAATCAGTTACCAAATATGGCCTACAAACACTTCCGCTGTTGGAAATCCAATAGGAGTTGGATCGTATACGGTAACAGATTCAATCGGGCCTGTGATATCTTCTTTCACTCACAATGCAACCGCAACTGTTGTTGACCCGACATATGTAGAGGTCGCAGCTGTAATATCGGAACCTGTGAATTCATCAGGCCTATGGGCTGTGGATATTGAATGGACATTAGATAATTGGGTAAATACCAATTATATCACAATGGTTTCGAATGGTACACATTTTGTTGGAATGATACAGCCTTCGCCACATCCGTTCCAAGTTCAGTTCCGGGTTGTCGCCTACGATAATGCTATGAATACTGCAACAACATCAATCGTAACTTACAATGTTGTTGCGCCAACAACTACTACTACAACAACAACGACCACAACGACCACAACGACTACAACGACAACCACAACAACAACGACCACAACTACAACAACTACAACAACCACTACAACTGGTACGGGCACAGGGAGTTGGCTTCAAGACAATCTGTATCTGGTAATCGGTGTGGGCGCTGTTGTATTGATACTAGTTTTGATTGTGTGCATTAAACGTAGATAGAACAAATGAAAGAGGCTTGAGACTTTCGAGTCTTGGGCTTCTTCTCTATTCTTTTTCCTTTGAACAGCAATCGATTATGTATCTTGATAATCTCAGAAATGTCCCTGTTCCTTTTTGCTCTTTTGAGCCTCACG